>JBKQIP010000017.1:0-11103 GCA_052148295.1 Acidimicrobiales bacterium | reverse complement strand
TTGTACGCATACCCCCCACCCGACGTGCGGTCCGGGGTCGTGTCGGGACTCCACTGGAGCATGCCGAAGGGCATGTCCGCGCCCGGGAACGTGTCGATGTTGCCCACGCTCGCCCCGCCCACGCCGGTGCCGACGAACGTGTCGACGAGGGCGCTGGGTGAGGGGGTCGAGGGTGACGGCGACGCGGTAGCGGGCGACTGCCCCCACGCGACGAGGATCGCGCCGGCGACGGTCAGGACCACGGTGGCGGTCATCAGACCTCGTCGGCCGGCCCACGTCGACACGCGGACCCCGCCATCGGGCACGCCGCTACCCCGTGTCGTCGCGATGAAGCAGGAACGTCCCCGTCGACCGGCTAACCAGTCGGCCCTGGCCGTCGCGCGTGGCCGCCTCGCCGTAGGCGACCTGCCGGGCCATGCGGACCACCTCGCCCCGCACCGTCACGGGCTCACCCAATCTGGCCGGCCGCATGGTCTCGGTCTTCATCTCGAGCGTGCCCCGGGTCCGGTCCCGACCCGGTAGGGCGGCGTTGATGGCGAAGTTCATGCCGGCATCGAGGAGGAGCGAGTGGATCCCGGCTTGCGTGACCCCGTGGGGATTGCAGGCCAGTTCCTCCGGGGTGAAGGTCCCGGCCACCCACCCGAGGTCCTCCCCGTCGACTCCATACGCCGTGAAGGCACCTCCCACCAGGGCGATGATCGGCATGCCGCCGTCACCCAGCCACCGGTCCATGTCCTTGCCGCCCATTGCTAGACCCTACCTGCCTCCCCGAGCGGCCCTCGGGTCTGGCCCTTCTCCCGACCCATGTCCCCGATTACCTGTGCAGCCGGGGCCGCTAGAATTCGCCCCTGGTTCTGCAACCGGTCGGGAATGCCCGCCCGGAACTGGGAGGAGACACCCATGACCACTGCCGTCATCGTCGACGCCGTTCGCACCGCAGGCGGGAAGCGCAACGGGAAGCTCCGCAACTGGCACGCCGTCGACCTGGCCTCCGAGGCCCTGAAGGCGCTGCAGGAACGGAACTCGCTCGACCCCGCCCTCGTCGACGACGTGATCATGGGTTGCGTGATGCAGGTCTCCGAACAGGCGCTCAACGTCGGCCGCAACACCGTGCTCGCCGCGGGCTGGCCCGAGTCGGTTCCCGCCACGACCATCGACCGCCAGTGCGGCTCCTCCCAGCAGGCCCTGCACTTCGCGGCCCAGGGCGTGATGGCCGGCGCCTACGACGTGGTGGTCGCCGCCGGCGTGGAGAGCATGACCCGCACGCCCATGGGCTCTTCGGTCGTCCGTGAGCTGGGGTATCCCTTCGGGCCGCGCATGATGGCCCGCTACGCCGAGAAGGGCGGGTTGGTCAGCCAGGGCATCGGGGCCGAAATGATCGCCGACCAGTGGGGTATCTCACGCGACGAGCTCGACGCCTTCTCGGTGCAGAGCCACCAGCGGGCCGCCCGGGCCACCGCCGAGGGGCGGTTCGAGAACGAGATCATCCCGGTGGCCATCCGCGACGACGAGGGCAAGGACACCGACGAGCTGCTGTCCGCCGACGAGGGCATCCGCCCGGACAGCACGGTCGAGACCTTGGCCAACCTCAAGCCGGCGTTCAAGCCCGAGGGCGGCAAGGTCACGGCGGGGAACTCGTCGCAGATCACCGACGGGGCGTCCGCCGTGCTGATCATGAGCGAGGAGAAGGCCAGCGCCCTGGGCCTGCGCCCCCGGGCCCGGTTCCACGCCTTCGCCCTGGCCGGGGTGGACCCCATCACCATGCTCACCGGCCCGATCCCGGCGACCACCAGCGTGCTGGAGCGGGCCAAGCTGACCATGGACGACATCGATGCCGTGGAGATCAACGAGGCGTTCGCCTCGGTGGTGCTGGCCTGGGAGAAGGAGCACCACCCCGACATGGACACCGTGAACCCCAATGGCGGGGCCATCGCGCTCGGCCATCCTCTCGGTGCATCGGGAGGCAAGCTGTGCGCCACCCTACTGAACGAGCTGGAGCGGACCGACGGACGCTACGGGCTCCTCACCATGTGCGAGGGCGGCGGCCTGGCCAACGCCACCGTCATCGAGCGGCTGGGCTGAGCCGGCGCCGCCCGGGCGCGGCCGCCCCGGCGCCCCCGTTATCGGTAGCGGGTGGCCAAGATGAACCCGGCGAAGATCATCACCAGGCCCACCACCAGACCCCACGGCGAGCCGTGCGCCGCCAGGGGCAGGTGGTAGAGGTAATTGACCACGATCACCACCACGCCGCCGATGAGCAGGGCCAAGAAGAGGACCCCGTACCAGGCCGGGCTGTGGCGGACGTTCTTGGGGATGGGAGGGGTGTAGCGCCCGCTCTCCTGGGGGGTCGAGGGCCGACCCACCTTGGACGTCGTGCGCCCGCCGGCCGACCTCCCCTTGTTCGACGCCCGCCCCGGTCCTGACTTCGCCTTGTCTGGCACAAGGAACGAGGATAGCCAGCTCCGGCCGGGAGCTCCCCTCGGCTCGGTTACGCTCTGACGACCATGGGGGCACGGGTCCTGGTCATCGACAACTACGACTCCTTCGTCTACAACCTGGTGCAGGAGCTGGGCGAGTTGGGGGCCTCCCCGGTGGTCTACCGCAACGACGCCATCGACGTGGAGGGCATCCGCGCGCAGCACCCCGCCGCGTTGCTCATCTCCCCCGGGCCGGGCCGCCCCGACGACGGGGGCGTCTCCCTGGCGGCACTGGCCCACCTGGCCGGGGAGATCCCGATCCTCGGCGTCTGCCTGGGCCATCAGTGCGTCGGGCAGGCCTACGGGGCGACGGTGGTCCCGGCCCCCCATCTGATGCACGGCAAGACCTCGGAGATCCACCACGACGGCCAGGGGATTTTCGCCGGCCTGCCCGATCCCTTCGTGGCGACGCGGTACCACTCCCTGGTGGTCAGCCCCGACACCGTGCCCGACGAGTTGCTGGTCACCGCCACCTCCACCGACGGGGTGATCATGGGCCTGCGGCACCGCGACCTCCCCGTCGAGGGCGTCCAGTTCCATCCCGAATCGGTCCTCACGGCGTCGGGCCCCGCCCTGCTGGCCAACTTCTTGGACCAGCTGGCCGAGGTGCCCGCGCCGGCCTGACCGAGGGGCGGGCCATCGTGGGCCCACCTCACATATGGCATCCCATCAGGCTCACCGTGCTGCCTTCGTTCACCACGGTGCCGGCGGGCGGGTTCTGCGTGTAGACGAAGTTCGGCATCTGCGTGGGGGTGCAGGGCGTCGGGGTCGAATAGACGGGCGTGAGGCCCGCGCTCGACACGATGCTGATGGCCGCGCTCTCGGTCTCGTTGGTCGCGGTCGGCACGGTCGCCGTCGGGGTGGTGGTCGGAGGGGTGGTCGTGGTCGTGGTGGTGGTGGTGGTGGTGGTGCAGGGCCCCGACGAGATGACCAGGTTCACCGGGGTGCCCGGCGGCGCCATAGTCCCCGCCGCCGGGCTCTGCGAGGAGACCGTCCCGCTCGGCTGGGTCGGCGAGTTGGAACAGGCGGTGGTCTGGCTGCCCACGGTGAGATTGTTTCCCTTCAGCGTGCTCCCCGCCGAGGCCGGCGAGAACCCCACCACGCTGGGCACCGTGGTCAAGGTCTGCGTGCCCGACACGGTGAGCTTCACGACGCTGTGGGGCTTCACCAGCTGGAGGGCGGCCGGGCTCTGGTCCAGCACCGTTCCCACCGGCTTGGTGCTGGTCACGCTGCTGACCGTCTGGGACAGGCCGGCCTGCTGCAGCCGGATGGTGGCCTGGGTCAGCTGGTCTCCGACCACACTGGGCACCGAGACTCCCGACCCCGCACTGACGGTCAGCTTGACCGTGCTGTTCTTGTCTACCTTCGACCCCGCCGGGGGGTTGGTCGAGACGACGGTACCTTGGGCCTGGCTGCTGAGCACCGTGGGCGTCGAGCCCACCGTCAGCCCGTCGCCTTGGAGCGTCGACGTGGCGGCGGCCACCGTCTGGCCGACCACGTCGGGCACGTCCACCTGGGATCCGCCGATCACGCCGATCGAGCGCAGCAGGAAGTAGGCGATGACGGCGAGGACCACCAGGAGGGTGACCAGTACCACCACCAGGCGCCGCGTCCGCCTCTGTCGTTCGAGCTCGGCCCGGCTGGGCACCGTCGGTGGGGGTCCGACCGGGACCGCCCGCGTCTGGCCCGTCGCGTTCAGCAGCGCCGTCGTGCCCACCGCCCCCATCACGCTGGTCAGGCCCGGATCGCCCGCGTGCACCGCCTGACCCTGACTGAAGCGGAGGAGATCCGCCCGGAACTCCTCCGCCGAGCCGTACCGGTCCTCGGGGGACTTGGACATGGCCTTCATGACGACCCGCTCGAGCTCGACCGGCATGGCCGGGTTCAGCTCACGGGGGAGAACGGGTTGGTCCCGCACGTGCTTGGAGGCCACCGCCACCGGTGAGTCCCCGGTGAAGGGTGGCCGACCCGTCGACATCTCGTAGAGGACGACGCCCAGGGAGTAGATGTCGCTCCGCGCGTCCACCCCGTGGCCCTCGGCCTGCTCGGGCGAGAAGTAGGCAGCCGTCCCCATGACCGCTCCGGTCTGGGTGAGGCTCTCCTCTGTGTTCATGGCGCGGGCGATGCCGAAGTCCGTGACCTTGACCCCGCCGTCGGCCGTGATGAGCACGTTGCCCGGCTTCACGTCCCGGTGCACGACCCCGCGCCGATGGGCGAACGACAGCGCCGCCGCCACGCTGGCCCCGATGGCGGCCACCTCGTGCGGCGGCAGGGGGCCCGACTCCCGCAGGACGGCGGAGAGCGCCCGCCCGTCGATGAACTCCATGACGATGAAGTAGGCGCCGTCGTCCTCGCCCCAGTCGAAGACCGGCACGATGTTGGGGTGCGAGAGGTTGGCGGCGGCCTGGGCCTCCCGGCGAAATCGCTCCACGAAGGCCCGGTCGACCGAGAGCTCGGGGAAGAGCACCTTGAGGGCGACCGGCCGGTCCAGCTCGCGGTCGCGGGCCCGGTACACCTGCGCCATGCCGCCGCGGGCGATCAGGTGCGTCAACTCATAGCGGTTGGAGAAGACCCGCGGCGTCTCTACCGGTTGCATGCCGACCCGAGCCTACGCTGCACGGTCCGCGACGCCGTGTACCTCGGCCACCGTCACCCGGGTGCTCCCGTCTCGTTCAAGTACGCCTGGAACACGGCCCGGACGATCGGGCCGGACACGGCGGCGCCCGTGGCCGAGTACGCCTGGTACGGCACGACGACGGCGATGGCCAGCTTCGGTACCCCCTTGGCCGGCATGAAGCCGATCATCCAGTCGTCGGTCTGCTCGGGCTCTCTCGGCGCTTGGATCTGGGCGGTGCCGGTCTTGACCGCCACGTCCCACGAGGGTGGGAAGATCCCGTTGGCGGTGGCACCGGGAACGGTGTCGTTGGCGACGGTCTGCATCAACGCGTTGACCGAGGCCGCGGCCGACTGGGAGGCCGCCGTGAGCATCGGCGTCGGGTGGTAGGTCTTCACCACGTTGCCCTGGGAGTCGCGGATCTGCTGCATCAGGTGCGGCGTCATGATGACCCCGCCATTGGCGATCCCGGCCGCCACCAGGGCGTTCTGCAGGGCGGTCGCGGCGTCGTTGTACTGCCCGATGGCACTGTAGGCCAGGTCCGCCTGGGCGTCGGGGAGCAGCTGGGAGAATGTGGAGGGGATGACGTCGGGGAGATCGATGTTCGGCACGAATTGCGAGTTGGCGCCGTAGATGGCGTAGCCGAAGTCCTGCGCCTCCTGGGTGAGGGTCGGCACCCCGACCTCCTCGCCCAGCATCCCGTAACCCGGGTCGCACGACTGGGGCAGCATGAGCGCCATGGTGCCGCCGCAGGCACCGCCCCCGTCGTTGACCAGGATCTTGTTGGAGTCGGTGAAGCTGATGGACGAGGCCTCGGGGAAGCTGTAGTTGATCAGGCTCGGCTTGAGGTTGTAGACGGCCGTGCTGGTGACCACCTTGAACGTCGACCCGGGCGGGAAGCGCTCCTCCGTGGCGATGGGGGTGAGGGGGGAGAACCCCTCGTGGTCCTTGACCGAGTCGACGAAGTCGGACTGCTCCTCCGCCGTGACGTTGGGATTGGCCAGCCCGTTGGGGTCGTAGGTCGGGTTGGAGACCATGGCCAGCACGGCACCCGTGGTCGGGTTCAGCACCACGACCGCACCGTCCTTGTTCGGGCCCGGGGGCAGCGTGGTCAACGCGGTATAGGCCGCTTGTTGCAGCACCGGGTCCACGGTCAGCGTGATGTCGTCGGGCTCCGACGGCGGTTTGTTGAAGAGGAGCTGGCTGAAGTTCTGCGGGGCCTCCTGATGGGTCTGGAGGTACTGGTTGTACTCGTACTCGATGCCCGATGTGCCGTATTCCAGCGAGGAATACCCGGTGATCCCGGCGTAGAGGGGGCCTTGGGGATAGACCCGCATGTAGTGGTAGGAGCCTGAGGTGGACTTCACCGACTGCGCCAGGATCGTGCCGTCGGAGGCGTAGATGGTGCCCCGCAGATTGTTGTACTTCTCCGACGCCACCCGCGGGTTGTACGGCGAGTCGGCCAGCGCGCTGGCCTTGCGGTACTGGATGTTGACCAGCTGCACCACGACCAGCGCGAAACAGAGCAGCATCACCACACCCAGCCAGCGAATGCGTCGTCCCATTACATCCCGCCTCTCACGGCGCCGGCGCCGTCGTCGTGGAAACCGCCGTGGCGCCGGGAACCAGCGGCTGACCGGTGCCCGGCTTGGGGATCGTCGTGGTGGTGGTCGTGGAGCCACTCGGTCCGATGCCCGTGGGACTGCTGCCGCCCGATGCCGCGTTCCCCGAGTGTTGGAAGAGGTAGGCCTGGTGCAGATTGGTCACGTAGGTCTTGGCCTTCTGCAACGACGGCTCCTCGACCCCGGCGTGGATGTCGGCCAGGGCAGCCGCCAGGATCTGCGACGTGGTCACCCCGGTCCGGTCCACCACCTTGGGGTCGAACCACAGCACCCCACCGGGACGGCCCTGATAGATGACGATCTCGTTGCCCCGGCCCACCGCGGGGTACCAGTTGTCATAGGCGTACCAACGGACCACGAAGAACACGGCGACGGGTATGGCCAGCACCAGCAGGACGAACAGCACCACGCGCACGGTGATACGTCGGGGGATCCCCAGGCGTCGCCGGCGCGCCCGGCGGCTCTCGTTGGGCGGGGCGGGCGCCACGATCGGGGCGGCGGCGGCCCGCACCGATGTGCGGGCGATCGGCCCCGTCGGCGCGACGTTCAAGAAGTTCTCGCCACTCTCGGGACCATCGCTGCTGAGCCTGGTGGCCGTGGTGACGAACCCCAGCTGTGCCCCGGGAGCCAGCACGTCGGGAGTCCCCGCGTGCGGCTGGCGCGTCGGTGCGGTCGGTGGCCCGGGCGTGGTCGCCCCGTCGTGCTGCCCGTCGGACGTACCGTCGGCGCCGTCCTCCGGCACCCCCTCGCCCCCGGCCCCGTCGCCCCCGGCCCCGTCGCCCGGCAGGACGGCCGGCGCCACGATGAGGGGAGGGCCCGCCCGCTTCCCGATGGGCTTGACCACCGAGGCCGGGTTCGTGCCCTCCTCGCCCACCAGGACGTCCACCACGACCACGGTGATGTTGTCGTTCCCGCCGTGGTCGTTGGCCACGGCGACCAGCCGGCGGGCCGCCTCCGCCGGATCGGGCTGGGCCGCCAGGACCTGGCCCAGTTCCTCGTCGGTGACCTCGTTCGAGAGGCCGTCACTGCACAGCACCAGGCGGTCGCCCGAACGCAACTGCAGTTCCCACATGTCCGCCTCCACGTCGGGGGACACCCCCAGGGCGCGGGTGAGAATGTGCCGCTGCGGGTGGACCGCGGCCTCCTCCTCGGTCATCTCGCCCTGGCGCATACGCTCTTCGGCCAGGCTGTGGTCGGCCGTGATCTGGGTGACGGTGCCCTCCGAGTACACGTAGGCCCGAGAGTCACCCACATTGGCCAGGGCGAGCATGTCGCGACCGTCGGCACCACCCACGAGCGCAACGGCCGTCAGCGTGGTCCCCATGCCGTGCAGGTCGCTCTGGTCCTGGCTTTCCTGCCACACGGCCTGGTTGGCGCGGGTGAACGCTCCCTGCAGCCCGCTGGTGGTCGGCTCCCGGGTGAAGGTGTCGAGGAGGGTGTCGATGGCCACCCGGGCCGCCACCTCTCCACCGACGTGACCCCCCATGCCGTCGGCCACCGCGAACAGGTTGAGGGACTCGAGGGGCAGGTCCTGGTTGATCTTGCGGACCCGACCCACATCGGTGGCCGACCCCGAGCGCAGGACGGTCATCGCGTGACCTCAAAGACGGTGGAGCCCACCTGCAGGACGTCGCCCTTGCCCAGACGCTGCGCCTGGGCGATCTTCTCCGAATTCAGATAGGTGCCGTTGGTGGAACCGAGGTCCTCGACCCACAGCTGCTCGTTACGGCGGAACAGGCGCGCGTGGAGGGTCGAGGTGTAGACGTCGTCGGACATCGGGATCCCACAGCCCGGAGAGCGGCCGATGGTCAGCTCGTCGTCGAGGTCGAAGGTCTGCCCCTCGTGCTCTGCGGGTTCGAGGACCCGCAGGTACATCTGCTTGCGCCTCGAGCCCGCCCGCACCGGCCGGGTCGCCGTCGCCTTCTCCTGCCGGCGTTCCGAACGCTTCTCGGACCGCGTCTTGCGCACGGTGTTCGGGCTCATCTCCACCCACACGGCCCGGATGACCCGGAGGAAGAACAGGAAGATGAGGGCGATCACCCCCCATTGCATGACCTTCAGGACCGCATTGAGATTTTGCGTCGCGAACAGGATCGACACGGGGGCGGGGTGCCTCACGTCATCTCAAAGATGAGCCTCGTGGACCCAACACTGACCTCATCTCCACTGGCGAGGAACTGCTCGCGGACCGGAGTGCCGTTCACCCGGGTCCCGTTGGTCGAGCCGAGGTCGGTCACCACGACACCCTCGCCGTTGCGGCGAAGTTCGGCGTGACGCCGGCTCACGTTGGAGTCCTGCAGCACGATGCCACACTCGGGGAGCCGCCCGATGACCAGGGGATCGCTGCCGATGGCCACCCGGCGCCCGTCGGGAAGGATCACCTCGGCCAGGATGCCCCCGTCCTCGTTCTGGCGCACCTCGGCGACCACCGTGAAGCGGCCGGCCTTCAGGGTCGATCCCTCGTAGATCTCCACCTCGACCGGCCCCACGAACGAATAGGACTCGATCCGGGCGTGCTCCCGGGCGGCATCGGAGAGCTCCCGGGAGAGGGCGTCGATGAAATTGGCGAACCGGTCGACGTCGGCCGGCGCCAGGGTCACCGTGAAGAAATTGGGCGCGATCAGGCCCCGGACGCCGACGCGGCGATGCAGGTCCATCTCGCGTGTCAGCCTCCGCCCGATTTCGACTGGTTGGAGGTTGCTTTTGAACGGCTTGGCCAATGTGCCCTCCACCAATCGCTCAAGGCGCTCCTCGAACTTCTGGAGTCCCATGGTCTCCCTGAGACTACTGGCCCGGTACCCCCCATTGGAGTCGACAGACCTTCTGACCTGGTCACCCTGCCGAAATGCTCGTCCCGGCCGAGGGACTACTCTTGGCCGGTCGCTCGGGCGAGTGGCGGAATAGGCAGACGCGCAGGATTCAGGTTCCTGTGTCCGAAAGGATGTGGGGGTTCAAGTCCCCCCTCGCCCACTCACTGAGGGGTCCCGCCAGAATTCGAAGCACAACAGCTGAGTATCCCCAGCGCCAACAAGGCAGTCGGCCTGCGGATCCCGCTGATCACGGCATCGAGTCCCCGGACCTAACGAGTCGGGCGCCTGGATCAGACGCCCACCACCTCGGAGAGCACATTCCCGAGTAACGCCACCCGACCCTCGATGTGGCAGTTCGCGGGCGCATTCACGGTAAAGCCGTCGACTCCCTCGATGAGGCGTGCCGCGAAGGCTTCGCCGACCTCGTCGGGGTCGCCGAGGGTGATCATCGCCCGGATAGCTCCGGCATCCTCAGTGCTCATTGAGGACAAGTCGATGCCGCGGGCTTTGAGAAAAGCGACCGCTTCGGCTTCGGCTAGCTCATGGGTCGGTGCCACGCACGCGTTGGCTTGCACGCTGACGGTGATCTCGCTCCGGTCTCGCCCCAGCGCCTCACAGTGCTTGGCCAGGGCGTCGAGCTTGCGTGGGACCTCGTTGGGTTGGCAGATGATGTTCGACTCGTCGGCATACTGTGCCACCAGGCGCAGGGTCTTCTTCTCGCCACCCCCGCCGATCATGAGCGGGATCTTCGATAGTGGTGGCGGTGAGTTGATGGCTTCGACCACGGTGTACCAACGGCCGCGGATGGTCGGTCGGTCGCCCGCCAGCATGCCCCGGATGATCTGTAGCGATTCCTCCAGCCGCTCGAAGCGGTCCGTGAAAGTTCCGAATTCGAAGCCGAGACTGTCGTGTTCGAGCTCGAACCAGCCGGCGCCGATGGCGAGCTGCCCGCGACCACCGGAGACATGGTCGAGCGTGGTGACCTCTTTCACCAGCAAGGCCGGGTTCCGGTACGTGTTGCCGGTGACGAGTGCCGACAGTCGAACCCGTTTCGTGTGCTGGGCCAGAGCCGAAAGGAGGGTGTAACACTCGAGCATGTCGTTCGCGGGTGGTCCAAGCATGGGCAACTGGTAGAAGTGGTCCATCACCAAGACGGTGTCGAAACCTGATGCCTCTGCCTCCTGCGCCTGGCGAACGACGGTAGGGAAGAGGTCGGGGGGAGCCGTGGCGGGATAGGTGAAGTTGGGGATCTGGTAGCCGAGTCGGGTCATTTCGCCACCCTACGGGCTGGCCGCACCGACGAACACCTTGTGACCGAATGCCGCCAGCCTCCTCACCGAGCTCCTCGCACGCGAGCCGGTGAGCAGGATCCGGCTCTTCAACTTGTACGTGCCGAGACCCCATCAGAAGCCTCCACCTGGACTTTCCCTGATTGGAGCCCTCGGGCGATCATTGGCTGTGGCGCTGCTTTCTCCCGACCTGGCCCTCGTTCGGATCGTCCCCTGGGTGCCGAGAGCCCAATCTGCCCTTCTGGACTGGAAAGAACCGGTATCACCCCGGTCGCGTCCGCACGACAGTAG
>JBKQIP010000016.1:0-7404 GCA_052148295.1 Acidimicrobiales bacterium | reverse complement strand
ACGAGCGGGCGACCTCCGAGCGGCTGTAGCCGTGGTCGGCACGAGCCCCGTGCGCCCCGAAACCAACAGGTGGTCGGCGCGATGGCCCGACTCGACGGGGCGCTTGACGCCGTTCAGAACGACGTCGTCACCGTCGACGCGAATCTCGAGCGAGACCGCGTCGAGCCGGTCGTGGGGGCGCGGCTCGGCGAAGCACCACGTGGCCACCGATGCGCCGGACAGCAACGCGCTGATCGCCTCCGCCCACCCGCTGCCATCGGTCTCGCTCAGGGTGGCGGCGACCACGTTGGTCACGGCCAGCGGACCGGGCGCGGCGTGACGGCCGAATTCGTAGGCCACCAGGGCCAGGTCGACCAGCCCCTGGCCGCCGATGGAGCCGCCCCCGTGGTCCTCGCTGACCAGAAGGGACGTCCACCCGAGGTCTGCGCCGCGACGCCAGTACTCGTCGTCGTAACCCCCCGGGTTGTCGCGCAGGCGGCGGAGCTCTTCAACGGGGACGCGCTCGCTCAGGAGCCTCGCCGTGGTCTCACGGAAGAGCTCCTGGTCGCGGTTCAGCGCGATCAACATGCATCAGCCTCCAGATCGTCGTAGATGCATTGAAGCATCACCGGTGTGATGTGATCGAATCGGCGGGCCCGCGCTCGACGGTCGGGCACTCGAGGTAGAGCCGGGTCAGGCCCCGGAGGATGAACGTCGGGACGTAGTCATACCGGCGGGCCCCCACCGGTCCATGTTTGTTCTCTGCGATCCGGATGTCCGCCGTTCGGTCGAGGAGGCGCTCGATGCTGACGCGGGCCTCGGTGCGGGCGAGGGGGGCCCCGGGGCACGAGTGGATGCCGCGCCCGAAGGCCACGTGCTGACGGGCATTGTCACGGGCGACGTCGAAGGTGCCCGGGTCGTCGAACCGGCGCGGGTCGCGGTTGGCGGCCGCGTTGACCAGCATGACCGTGGTACCGGCCGGGAGGTCCATGCCACCGACGCTCGTCGGCACCCGCGACAGCCGAAAGTCCCCCTTGACCGGGCTCTCCATGCGAAGGGTCTCCTCGATGAAATTGGGGATCCGTTGGCGTTCGGTCCGCAACATCTGCTGCAGGTCCGGGTCCTCGGCGATCAGCTTCACGGCAGAGCTGAGTAGGCGGACGGTGGTCTCCTGTCCCGCCGCGAACAGGTTGGCGGCGACGCGCACGACGTCGATGACGTCGGGCGTCGATCCATCGGGGAAGGTCGCGGTGGCCAGTCCCGTCAGCACGTCCTGGCGGGGGGAGAGCCGGCGGTCCTCGACATAGGCCGTGAACTGCTGGTACAGGTATTCGAGGGGCGTGCGCTCCATGGTGTCCCCGCCGATGCTGCCGAGACCACCCGGGCGGTGGAGGAGCGCTTCGGCGAAGCGGGGATGATCCTCCTCGGGTACCCCGAGGAGGTCGGCGATGACGAGCATGGCGAACGGGCTGGCGAAGTCGCTGATGAACTCGCCATCGCCGCGGGCCAGAAACGTGTCCAGCTGGCGGTCCGCCAGCCGCCACATGAATTCCTCGTTGCTCTTGAGTCGCCTGGGCGTGATCAACCGCAGGAGAAGGGCACGGTGATCGGTGTGCACCGGTGGATCGAGCGTCGGGAGCTGATCGCTCATCGGGAGCTCGTTGCGGTGTTGCGCAATGAGTGCGGAGACGTCGTCGCCCTCGAGGGGACCGGGAACCCGGGAAACGGCCCGGTCACCGAGGTGCACGACGAGAAGGTCTCGGTGTCGTTGTAGACCGCCATCGCTTCCTCGTACCCGGTGACCATCACCACTTGGTGGTGGGGTTCTCGCCACACGGGGCACTTCGCCCGAAGGGCCTCGAAGTAGGGATAGGGATCGACGAGCATGGAGTCGTCCCGAAAGAAGTCGATCGCCTCGAAGTCGTTCACGTCCTCATCACCCTTCGCGTCGGCGTCGGTCGCGGGCTCCTTGCCCCGAAACAGAATTGGCATTGCACATACAAAAGAAGTATGTTCTCACAATATCGCGATCCCGGCGTCGGAAGGAGCCTGCGGCATGCGAATCGGCTTGATGATCGGCCCGGAGCGCGGCCGCTACGCCACCAAGGTGCAGCGGCTCCGGGCGGATGCCCGCTGGGCGGAAGACTCCGGGCTGGCCACCGTGTGGATCCCGCAGATCCCCGACGAATTCGACGCGCTCACCGCCGCCGCCGTGGTCGGAGCGGAGACGGGGCGCATCGAGGTCGGTACCGCCGTCGTGCCGGTCCAACCGCGGCACCCCGTCGCGCTGGTGCAGCAGATCCTCTCGGTGCAGGCCGTCTGCGAGGGTCGTCTGACCGTCGGCCTCGGCGTCTCGCACCACTGGGTCATCGAGGAGATGCTCGGATTGCCCTACGAGCACCCCGTCCCGACCATGCGGGCCTACCTCGATGTACTCGACCAGGCGCTCAACGGGCCGGCCACCATCGACGTCGAGAACGAGTTCTTCCGGGTGCACAACCCGATCGACATCACCGACGTCACGCCGACCCCGGTCCTGCTGGCTGCGCTGGGACCGCTCATGCTGAAACTCTGCGGGGAGCGGACCGACGGAACCATTCTCTGGCTGGCCGACGAGCGAGCGATCGGCTCGCACATCGTCCCGAACCTGACACGAGCGGCCGCATCGGCCGGCAGGCCCCCACCGCGGGTGGTCGCCGGTGTCCCGATGTGCCTGTGCGGCGATCAGGAGATCGATGTCGCCATCGACCGCGCGAACCGCATTCTGGCCGAAGCCGAGGTCTCGCCGAACTACCAGAAGCTGCTCGAGCACGGCGATGCCCGCAGCGTCGGCGACATTCTGGTCGCCGGGAGCGAAGCGACGATCGGAAAGCGCCTGCGTGCCTTCGCCGACGCCGGCGTGACCGATCTTTCGGTCCGGGTGGTTCCCATCGGTGAGCACCGCGAGGATCTCATCAGCTCGTCCAAGCGGACCCGCGAGCTGGTTGCCGCATTGGCCCAGACCTTTTGATCCACCCGCAGGACCAACGCCGATCGGCCCCGGCGACGACCGGCCCCGGGCGCGGCGAGGTCCCTCTGATCGAGCCAGCGTCCATCGGCGGCCGAACGCGCCGAGCTCCCTCAGCCCGACGTCGGGGCGGGCCGTGTCGGGTCGTGGGCCCGTCCGGCGTCGCGAGCACCGCTCTTGCGCAGGAACGTCATCGACCTGGTGTGTAGACGCCAGCCCTCCGCGGTACGGCGGTAGGTGTCGGTGTAGTACCCGATGCGCATGTCATGGGTCGTTTGGTCGATGAAGCACAGTGGTTGCTGGCCTTGGCCGGTGTCTCCGTCCAGGTCAACGACGGCCGGACCGACGAGGAACAGCCCCTTCGGTGCGGCCGCCACGAGTGTCGGGAAGTCATGGAGCTCGTAGGTGTCCCCGAAGGCGCTGTAGGCGCCATCGGGGGTGAACACCTCCATCACGGCCTCGACGTCGTCCTTGGTCATGCCCAACGCATAGCGGGCCAGCAGCTGCTGGAGTTCAATGACGTCAGCGATCGGCGGTAGTCCCATCACCCCTCCTCATAGTCGTAGGCAACATGCAACGATGGACTGGTCGGCACAGCCTGACATGTCAACACCCAGCCGTCGGCCACCTCGTCGTCGGTGAGCGCGTTGTTGACGTGCATCCGGGCCGTGCCCTCGACGAGTTTCGCCATGCAGGTGGCACAACTCCCCGATTCGCAGGAGAAGGGCGGCGACATCCCCATCTGTCTCGCGGTCTGCAGGATCGTCGTGCCGGGGTGATGGTCGGTCGTGTCGCTGCGACCGCCGAGGTCGATCGTGACCCGCGAGGTGGTGTGCGGGGCGGCCGGGGGCGCCGGCTCCGGCAGCCGCTCGGCGGGGGTGAAATGCTCGATGTGAATCCGCGTCGGATCGACACCGTTCGTGAGCAGCGTCCGCTCCACCACGTCCATGAACGGCCCCGGACCGCACACGTAGAACTCGGGGTCCGTGCTCGTCTCGACGAAGCTGCGGACGGCGTCGGGCCCGACGAAACCCTGTTCGACGTCGAGGTGATGAGACACCGCACAACGTTCGCCATGGTGGCTCCCGAGGGCGTCGATCTCGGATCGCAGAATGATCGCCTCACGGTCCGGGTTGGCGTACAGGAGGCGAACCGGCCGCGACGTCGTTGCGACCGCCGTCTTCAGGAGTGAGAGCACGGGCGTGATGCCGCTCCCGGCGCTGAACGCAACGATGTCACCTTCGCCCGCGACCAGCTGGAAGAAGCCGGCAGGCCGGCTGACCTCCACGACGTCGCCGGGCGCGAGATGGTCGTGCATCCAGTTGGAGACCACGCCGCCCGGTACCCGCTTCACCGTCACGCGCAGCTCGGCGTCCGTCACCGGAGAGGACGACATCGAATAGCACCGCACGTGAGGTTGGCCGTCCACCCACACCCTGAAGGTGCAGAACTGACCCGCCTCATAGGCGAACGCCGCCCCGAGCGCCGGGGGAATGTCGAGGACGAACGAGCTCGCCTGGGAGGTTTCAGGCACGATGCGCCCCACTCGGAGCAGGTGGAACCCACGATCGTGCGGCACGCCCGGTGCGTTGGTGACGGGCTCCGAGAGTGCCATGTTGACAAATGATAACTAAGTTCTCCTAAAATGGCAATGAAGCTGGCCTGCGTACCGAGCGGGCCGGCCCTGGTCCGGCCGAAGGAGGGCACGTGGGGGACGGCAGCGGCACGGTTTGCGGAACCGGACGGGCGCCGCGGCGAACCCGCGGCCGCGCTGCGTGTTCGCCGGGTGATGCCGCTCCGACCCTCCCGGCGCCGCGCGAGCACCTCGGCGCCGCCGGTCTCGACCCTCGCCCGTGGCCGCAATCGATGCCGGCGATCGCGGACAGCGTGAAAACAAGATTCTGCATCAGTAATAGGGTTCCTCTAGCCGTGGCGCACGTAAAGGAGAACGCATGACCGTGATCACCGCGGAGAGACTCAGCGCAACCGTGGGAGCGCAGGTCGTCGGCGTCGATCGGGACCAGCTTCTCGACGACGACACGCTGCCGGCATGGACCCTCGAGGCCCTTGAGCGCCACGGAGCCCTCGTCTTCCGCGACCTGCATGTCGACGACGCCACCCAGGTGGCCTTCAGCAGACGACTCGGCCGGGTCGAGCAGTTGGGGACCGGGGAGCATCCGGAGATCTTCCGGGTCACGCTCGACCCGGAGAAGAATCGAATGGCCCCCTATCTGCGTGGGACCTTCGACTGGCATATCGACGGGTGCACCGATGACGTCCCGATCATGGCGACGCTCCTCAGCGCCCATGCCGTGGCCGAGGCCGGCGGTGAGACGGAGTTCGCCAGCACGTACGCGGCCTATGACGACCTCACCGACGAGGAGAAGCAGCGATGTCGGTCCCTGCGAGTGGTCCACACGTTCGAGGCCGCTCAGCGGCTGGTGAACGACGATCCCTCACCAGAGGAACTCAGGACGTGGCGCTCGCGCCCCGCCAAGGAGCATCCGCTCGTCTGGACCCACCAATCGGGCCGGTGCTCGCTCGTGCTCGGCGCGACCGCCTCGCACGTGGCCGGTATGGATCTCGACGAAGGTCGGGATCTGCTGGCCGACCTGCTGGCTCGATCGACCACGCCGGAGCGCATCTATCGACACGAATGGGACGTGGGTGATCTGGTGATGTGGGACAACCGAGGTGTGTTGCACCGGGCCTGCCGGTACGACGCGACGTCTCCCCGTGACATGCACCGAACCACCCTGAGCGGAGAGGAGCCGATCCGGTGACGTCCGCGCGCGTCGCCATCGTCACGGGAGGCGGATCCGGGATCGGCCTCGCCATCAGCGAGCGGCTCGCCGCGGAGGGAAACGCCGTCGCCATCTTCGACCGCGACCGCGCTTCCGCCACGGCGGCGGCCGACAAGATCGTGGCGCTGGGCGGTACGGCCATCGGCGTGACGGTGGACGTGACCGACCGCGCCCAGATCGATTCGGGTGTCACCGACGTTCGGAACCGTCTCGGTCGCCCCACGATCCTGGTGAACAGTGCGGGCCTCGACGGTTTCGACCGGTTCCTCTCGATCACCTCCGAGCAATGGAACCGCATCCTCGCCGTCAACCTCACGGGGACCTTCGACTGCTGCCAGGCCGTCGTCCCGGACATGCTCGAGGAGCATTGGGGCCGCATCGTGAACATCTCGTCGTCGAGCGCGCACAGCGGCCAGCCGCTCATGGCGCACTATGTGGCGGCCAAGGCCGGCGTGATCGGCTTGACCAAGGCTCTGGCGCTGGAGCTCGGACCACAAGGGATCACGGTCAACACGATCCCGCCGGGCTTCATCGACACTCCCATGCTGCGGCGGTCCGAAGAGAAGGGTCGGCTCGGCAAGGGTGTCGCCTTCCACGAGTCGACGACGCCGGTGCGCCGGGTCGGACGACCCGAGGACATCGCCGCGGCGTGCGCGTTCCTCGTACGAGAAGAGGCGGGCTACGTCACCGGGCAGGTCATCGGCGTCAACGGTGGGCGAAACACCTGATGGCCCGGATCCCGCCCCTTCCGCCCGCAGAGTGGCCCGAGGAGATGAAGGCGGCGCTCGCCGCCCTGCGTCCACCCCACCCTCGTCATCCCTACCCTCGCCGTGAAGGCCGTCCCAAGGCACTCAACGCGCTCGGCACGCTGGCCCACCATCCCGAGCTGACACAGGCGTTCAATACCTTCAACGGGCACGTGCTCTTCGCGTCGACGTTGTCCTCTCGCCAGCGAGAGTTGATGGTTCTCCGGGTCGCCGCCATCCGCGAGTCGGCCTACGAGTGGGCGCAGCATGTCGTCCTTGCCGAGGATGCGGGTCTGCATGCCGACGAGGTCGGCCGGATCGCGCAGGGTCCCGAGGCGCCGGGGTGGTCCGTGCTCGATCAGGCCATGCTCAGGGCAGTGGACGAGTTGATACGGGACGGCATGGTGGCCGATGCGACGTGGCAGGTGCTGGCCGGCGAGCTCGACGAGCAGCAGCTGATGGACCTGGTTTTCACGGTGGGCGCCTATGAGGTTCTCGCATTGGCGTTCCGGACCTTCGGGATCGAGCTCGACGATGACCTACGGCGGACCTGACCCGACTTCAGCGACGCCGATGCGGATCGGCGAGGGCGACGTACCGCACCGTGACGGTGGACGGAGTGGCGTCGCATCGATCGGTCGCGGTCGACCGGCTCAGCCGGGCCGGCGGCGAGGAGCCGGTTCTCACCCGCCGGGCCGGTGTTCACCGCGACAAGAGATCCTTCGTGTCATCAGACCAGGGGTAGGCTCATCGGAGTGACGAAGAACGAGGTGGCCGCCGATGTGCCCGGAGCCGACGGGCGCAGCTGGCGGGAGCAGGCGGTGGCGCGATCGCTCGACTCCGCCCGCCTGCGGGCCGAGGGCCGCGT
>JBKQIP010000015.1:0-12835 GCA_052148295.1 Acidimicrobiales bacterium | reverse complement strand
GGCGAGGCCACCTCGTCCACCAATGCCATCGCCGGTTTCGGCCTGACGACGGCGACCAATTGGCCGACCGAGTTTCCCCTCCTCGTGTCGAGCGAGCACCCGCAGCTCATCATGGGCACCTGGAGCTGGGATTTTGCCGGTCCGACCACCCCCAACGCGCTGTACCAGCCCTTGGCATACACCGCGCTGCTGGAGCAGTTCCTCCGTGTCCTGCTGGCCCAGGGTGACGGCGTCGACGGGGTGATGCTGCTCGAATTCCCGCCGGTCGGGCCGGTCGCCAATCCGACGCCGGCGCAGTGGGCCGGCGAGAAGACACAGGCCGAGGGGAGGCGTGCGTGGGATGCCATCGCGGCGCGGATGCCGACGGTCTTTCCGGGCCGCGTGATGTACCTGCCGGTGGCCGACGCCATCCTGCTCGACGGTCAGTACACGACGTGGCTCCCGCCGCTGGGGGATCCCCACGCCCCCCGAGACCAGTGGGAGCGGGTCCGGAAGGTCGACGGGGCCCACCTGTGCCCGCAAGGCAGCGCCCGCCTCGGGATGGCCATCGCGGCGGATCTGACCAAGATCATCGGGCTGGCACCGCCGGCGCCGTTGTGGTTCACCGGGGCATGGACGACCAATCCCCAGTTCAATGATCCGCCCGGGGCGTGCCCCGACGACCATCCACCGGGTTGAGACCGTTGTCCCCGCCCCACGTGACGAGCCCGTCGGGGACCGGGTAAGACTTTGAGGGATATCGACCGTCGGCGAGGGGTGGCAGACATGGACCTTTGGGAGCTGGTGGCCCGTGAAAGCATTCGCGACCTGGTGGCCCGATACAACGCCAACGGGGATTCGGGCCGCTTCGATCATGTGCTCGAGTGCTTCGCCCCGGATGCGGTCATGGAAATCGACGGGGAGGTCTACCGTGGCCGTCCGCACATCCGTACCATCTTCACCAACGCGGCCGAGGCGGCTCGACGGTGGCCCGAGCCGCTGATCATGCGGCACCACACGAGCACGTTGCAGATCGACCTGGCCGGGCCGAACGAAGCGTCATCCCGTTGCTACTACCAGGTCGTCACCGCAAAGGGCCTCGACCATTGGGGCCGGTATCTCGACGACTACACGGTGGTCGACGGGGTCTGGTACTTCGCCCGCCGTCGCGAGTTCCTCGACGGATCCGTGCCCGACAGCTGGGCCGCCTTCGCCATGGCCCAGCGGTAGGGGCACGTCCGTGACGTCCACCCTGCGCCCCCGAGCCGCCGGCGCCGTCGCCTGCATGATCACCCTCGTCCTCATGGTCCCATCGACCGCGACGTCGGCGGCCGCCACCTCGCCGGCCCGGGCTACGGCCCGTGACGCACCGCTCTCGATTGTCCAGCTCGGCGACTCGGTCGCCTCCGGGGAGGGGACGCTCTACGGCTACTCGTACAATGCCAAGAGTCGGACCTGGGTCGGTGGCAACATCAACGCCAAGTGGCCGGGCCCGTATCCGCTGTGCCATGACTCACCCGACGCCTACGGGCAGGTCGTCGCCACCGACCTCAAGGGGCAGTTCCACCAGTACGCCTGTACGGGAACAACGTTCGCCAATGGGATTGCGGCGCCACGGGTCAACCAGGGCTACCTCTACAACACGAAGCTGCGCCCCGCCGAATTCGGCAACTGGACCACGGGCAGCGACCTGAACGCCGACTACGACCAGGCCAAGCCGGATCTGGACCTGGTGACCTTGGGAGCCGACGACGTCCAGTTCGTGGCCATCGTGGAGGACTGCATCGAGAACGGCTACGAGTACAGCCTCGACGTGGCGTCGCTCCAGTGCGTGCCGTCCAACCCCGGACCGACCATCAAGCAGGACTTCACCGACGCCCTGCCCGGGCTGGCGGCCAACTACCGGACGCTCGTCTCGTGGATCGAGGCGCGCGGCAAGAAGGACGGCCGCGTCCCCAAGGTGGTCTTCACCAACTACTACGACCCGCTGCCCCCCAACGGCCAACAGTGTCCGGACAGCAACTACCTCTATCCGAGTCAGCTCGAATACCTGTCGTCGCTGATCGGAGTGCTCAACAGCACGATCGCCAGCACCATCAAGGGCCTCGGCGATCCGAACGTGGCGGTGGCCGACATCTCCCACGCCCTCGCGGGTCACGAATGGTGCTCGAGCGATCCGTGGGCCTACGGGCTCTCCATCTACAAGGTGACGCACCCCTCGTCCTTCGAATCGCAGGCGCCCTTTCATCCGACGCCGGCGGGCCAGTCGGCCATCGCCGCCCTGGTGGAGCCGGTGGCCGATCGGCTTCTCGGCCGGTGAGGCGCCGCGTCAGTGGCCGCTCCACACCGGCGGGCGCTTCTCGAAGAAGGCCGCCATGCCTTCCCTCATGTCGTCCGAGGCGGCCATCACAGCCGTCGCCTGACGAGTGGCCTCCCACCCCGTCTCGTCCGCCGATCGCACCAGGCGGTTGACGGCCTCGAGGCACGCCTGCACCGAAACCGGCGCGTTGGCGGCGATCCGCCCGGCCAGCTCGAGAGCCCCGGCGAGGGCCTGACCCGGCTCGGTCAGCACGTTGACGAATCCGACCGCATAGGCCCGGGCGGGTTCCATCGGCTCGCCGGTGAGGATCAGTTCCCGGGCCAAATTGAGTGGCAGTGCCTGCGGGCCCCGAAAGAGCCCCGCGCACGTCGGCAGCAGGCCGCGCTTCACCTCGGGCAAGCCGAACCGGGCTGTGGTCGAGGCGACCACCAAGTCGCAGGCCAGGACCATCTCCATCCCCCCGCCCAGCGCCGGTCCTTCGACGGCAGCGATGAGCGGCTTGCGTCGATCACGGCGGATGATGCCGTAGGCCCCGCCCCGCGGTGTCTCGTAGTCACCCATGGACGTCAGGTCACTGCCGGCCGAGAAGACGGTCGCCGTGCCGGTCAACACGCCGACCCACAGGTCCGGATCGTCCTCCAGCTCGTTGAAGGCAGCGTCCAGGGCGTCCGCCAGCGTCCGGTCCACGGCATTGCGCTTGGCCTCACGGTGCATGGCGACGACCAGCACCCTTCCCTCGCGGGTCAATTCCACCAATGGTTCGGCCATGGCTGAGCCTCCTCTCGGCGCACGGTTGATCCCCGGTTCCCCGGACATCGAGCGGTCGCAGCCACGAGACTACGACGACATGGTCCGCCTCCTGCTCTGGGGCTCCTCCCCGCCGGGCGGGTCCCGGGCCGCCTTCACCGAACCGGGAGCGGCTGCTTCGGCCGGGTCGCCACGTGACGCGGCCCCGCCGACGCGGTGCGAGCGGAGGCTAGGGCGCCGGCGGGGGCTCGGTCTCGGTCGGGGCGTTCAGCACGTCCACGTACCGCTGCGCACGGGACCTCATGGCTTCGGCATTGCGCCGCTCGAATTCCTGGGCGCGGGCAACCGCCTGGGCGAGCTCCTCGGGCGATCGGAGAATGCGCACGACCCCTTCGCCCGGAGCCTCCGGGGAACCGGGTGTCTCGGCGCGCTCGATCTCCTCGGTGTGATCCTTCGCCTGGTGCCGGTGGGCACCCCTCGATGGGAAAGCAGTGAAGACCATTTTCTCGCCCTCCTTGCGTTTAGGCTGGTCAGACCCAGAATTCGAACCACACACCTGCCCCTACAGGTTAGCGACACGCCCCTGCAATTCGTACGCGACGGCCCATGTTCCGAGCCGCTGGCGACGTTGCGCTCACGTGCTCGCCCCACGCGTGGCGCCCGGGACCGAATGCTCTCCCTCTACACCGTGGCCGACCGGACCGCGGCCGAGGAGGTCCGGTTCGATGATCATCGCTCCCGGTCGATGGCGTGGGAAGGGTCGGGCCACTGGCTCCACCAGGAGCGCCCCGAGGAATGCAACCAGGTCGTGGACGCCTGGTTGAATTCCCTGTGACGGTGGCCACCGACGTTCTGGCTTGAGCGCGTCGTCCGCTCATCTGGGAACGAGCCCACCATCGACGTGGATCACCGTACCCGTGACGAAGCTGGATGCGTCGGACGCAAGGAACAGGGCAGGGCCAATCATCTCCGAAGGGTCGGCAAGGCGCGCCATGAGAGAGGCCTTCGCCATGGACTCCGCCGCCTCGGGTCCGGTCTTGCGCACCATGTCGGTGTCCACGGCGCCAGGAGCGAGCGCGTTCACCCGGATCGCATCGGATGCCAGTGCTGCGGCCATGGACTTGGTAAACGAGACCATGGTTGCCTTGGCTGCCGCGTACTGTGCCACCGATGACGAAAAGAGCCACGCGCCGGCGGACACCACATTGATGACCGAGGCGTGTGGCGAGGACTTGAGGTAGGGCAGCGACTCCTGGATCAAGAACACCGGTCCCTTCACGTTGACGTCGACCGATTTGGCGAACCCCGCTTCGGTGAACGATCCGATCGGCTCATTCAGCGGGTTGGCCGCATTGTTCACGACGATGTCAATCCCTCCGAATCGGTCGGCGGTCGTCTCGATGAGGCGCCGAATGTCGTGGGAGGAACCAATGTGACACGGCACACCGAGCGCTTCGATACCCATGGTCCGCAGGTGGCGCTCGGTGGCGAGGCACGCGTCGGGCTTTCGACTGGCGACGACCACTCGGGCCCCCGCCGCACCAAAGCCCTCGGCGATCGACCGGCCGATCCCCCTGGTGCCGCCCGTGACGATGGCGACGCGTCCGTCGAGACGGAAGAGCCGATCGACCTCACTGTTCATGTGCACCTCGTCCGTTCATGGTGGTGAATTGCCCTCGCCGGGCGGGCCTGCGGTCCCGCGCCACCCCGTCGGATCCGGGCACGCCAACGCATCGGCCCGGGGCCATCAAATCCTTCCATCCGCGCCCGCCTGAGGGTAAGTTCGGACCGCGGAGGAAGGGAAGGTTCGGTGTCGGAAACGAAGAGGCGGTCTCCAGCCATTTGGCGGTGTTCCGCATGTGGGTCATTGGTGCACCCTTCCGACGAGCGCACGCCGGCAGCATGGTGTGCCCGCTGTCAGAAGATCACCGAGGCCAAGCGCGACGGGGGATGAGCGGAGCCAGGGGACAGGTGTTCCCGGCTTCTCGACCATTGCAATAGCCGTGTAACCAGTTGGGATCATGGCGTCATCAGTTGAAGGCCGCGAGCAGGCCTCGTGCCCGGGTCCGCAGGGCGCGGGCGGCTTCGGCGGACGTGCCGGGGCTCTCGGCCAGCTGTTCCAAGATGGCCGCCGCCTCGTCGTGGCAGCCGAGTCCGGCCAGGGCGTCGGCCACCGCGATCCGATCGGCCAAGGGGAGTCCCGGGATGGCGCCGCGCAGGTCGGTCACCCAGCGCAACCCCGCTCGGTCCCCTCTCCGGCGGAAGCTGTGGTCGAGGTTCGCCAGCATCCGGGCCACGATGGCTCTCGGTCCGACGGAGGCCAACATGCCCGGCCCGAGCCCGACCTCAGATCCGGCGGAGGCACGGAGCAGGCGGGCGCACCCGGCGGGATCGAGACGGGTGCCGCCGGAGAAGGCATCGATGAGCAGGTCCGGGTGGCCGGGATCCCGGACCAGGAAGTGCCCGGGCATCCCGACACCCTCGAGCGGCACACCGCATCGACGCCCGATCTCCATCAGGAGGACCGACAGCGAGATGGGGATGCCGAGCCGGCGATCGAGCACCTGATGGAGGTAGGAGTTCCGCGGATCGTCGTACGTCTGGTTGTCTCCCCGCACCCCCAGGGTGACGAACACCAATCGGCACACCTGCTCGGTGTCCGCCGGCCCGATCCGGGCGGCCACGTCGTCGAGACGGGCGAGCTGGGCCGGGACGTCGAGATTCGGGTCCGCCCCCGCCGCGATCATGAGAGCGGCCTCGTCGAGGGGTATCTCGCCCTCGGGTCGCGCCACGAGCTCGCGCCAACGTGACAGGCTCTCCATCGGTTCGACTGTACCCGAGGTCCACGGCCATGACGATCGACGATTGCGGCATGAAGGGGGCGCCACTAGGTTGCTCGCGGGGGACGTAGTGTCGACCGGAGGAGCGTGGAGATGGCGTACAAGGTGATCGTCGTCGGCACAGACGGTTCGGATCGGGCGACGGTGGCGGTCAGAGAAGCCCTGGCGCTGGCCAAAATGGACGGTGCGCATCTGCACGCCGTGCACATGGTGCACCCCGCCGTGCATTCGGGCTTCGCCGACTCGGTCGGTGCGCAAAACGAACTCTCCCATCTGCGCAGCCAAGCCGATGCCACCAGAGCGCAGGTCCTGGCCGAGGCCGAGCGTCAGGGTGTGCCCGTCGAGGTGCACGTTCCCGGTGGCAAGGACGCGGCCGACGCTCTCATCACCGCCGCCGAGGACGTGGGTGCGGACCTCGTCGTCGTGGGCAACCAGGGAATGAGCGGGGTGGCGCGCTTCGTGCTCGGTAGCGTCCCCAACAAGGTCGCCCATCGCTGCCCCTGCAGCGTGCTGATCGTCAACACCGACCGCTCCTGACCGGCCCGCCTCCCGGGCCGGGTGTCGCCCGGAGGAGTTGGCCGGGGGACGCGGCGGTCCGATTCAGGGCGTCGGTGTCGGAGTCTCCGGACTCTCGAGCTCTGCGTGGGCGCCGGCGGGAGGACCTGACCCGTTCTCCCTCTTCGATCCGAGGTCACCGGTCCCGATGGGGCCGTTCGCCGTCTCCGCGGGAAGCAGGCCGCGCAGCCCGCTGAGGAGCCCACCCAGCTCCATCGGGACGACGATCTTCGTCGACGGGGCCATGCCGACGTTCTTGAGCGTCTCGAGGTATTGGAGCTGCATGGTGTTGCGGTCGAGACCCTCGCCGACGGTGGCGATCTTCTCCAATCCCGCGGCCAGCCCTTCGGCCCGGAGAATGGCGGATTGCCGCTCCCCCTCGGCCCCGAGGATGGCGGCCTGCCGGTTGCCTTCGGCCAGCGTGACGACCGCCTCCTTCTGACCCTGGGCCTCGGTGATCACGGCTCGTCGGGTGCGCTCGGCCGACATCTGGCGTGTCATTGCTTCGAGCACTCCCACCGGCGGGTTCACTTCGCGGACCTCCACCGTGGTCACCTTCACTCCCCATCGCTCCGTGACATCGTCCAGCCGGATGCGCAGTGACGCATTCATCTCTTCTCGCTTCGACAGCACGTCATCGAGTGCCATATCGCCCACCACGCTGCGCAGCGTGGTGGCCGCGACGTTCTGCGCGGCCGCCGCGAAGTTCTGCACCTGGAGCACGGACATGGCCGGATCAACCACCTTGTAGAAAATGATGAAGTCGATCGAGATCGAGGCGTTGTCCTGTGTGATGGCCGTCTGCTGGGGAATCTCGAGGAAGCGCTCGCGCAAATCGACCAGAGACGTACGATCGGTCACCGGGTTGATGATCACGAGTCCTGGACCCTTGATCCCCAATGCGCGGCCGAGACGGAACAACACGATCCGCTGGTACTCGCGGACGATCCTCACGGAAAAGGCCAGTGTGGTGAGCAACGAGACGACCACCACGCCGCCCACGACTTCGACAATCACGTTCGCTGATCCTCACCTTCGCTGGGTTCGAGATGAAACAGACCTGGCGCCGATCCCCGCTCGGCCTCCTCACCCCAGACTTCGAGGCGAACGCCGTCGGCTCGGAGGACCTGCACGCGTGTGGAGGCCGGTGCGGTCCCGTTGACCGAGACTGCCGTCCACTGCTCCCCGCGGACATTGACGATGCCCTCGGGGGCCAGATCGCTGACGGCCACACCCATGGAACCCTCGAGGGAGTCGAGGTGGAACCGTTCGGAGGCGGTCCGACTCCGGGTGAGGCCGGCCCAGGCCATGACCCCCACTCCGGCGGAGACCACAAGGTCGGCGCCGAGGAGCCACCACAGGTCGTGCCCCGGTCCTCCGTCGACGACCGCGTAGACGAGCCAACCGGCGGCCAGGAGGCCGATGACCCCGGCCACGGCGTGGGCGTGCGGACCGAAGTGAAAGCCGAAGACGGCGACCAGGCAGACCAGTCCGAGCAGGACTCCTGTGATGATCCACATGAGCGCCTCCTCGCTTGGATGTTCTCGCCCCGATTGTACAACCGACGCGCCCCTTCACGCCGCCGGCACCCGCCCGGGACCCGGCGCCGAACCGACCGGTCGCCGGCCCGTCCCGCCGCGGAGATGGCCTCTGGCCAGGACACGAGCGTGCACGCCCTCCCGCGGGTTCCCAGTGGCACCGGGCCGGCCCGCCGGTGCGGTGCCACGCCGCCGCGGGCGGCGGGTCCCCTCGGTCCGGCCCGCGGCTGGCGTCCTCGCCGGGACTCCTCACCCGCCGGATGGGAAGGGGCGGACCCGGGTCGGATGTCGTCATCGAGCATGGGCCATCCGGTCCTACGGTCGGACGGCAGCAGAGGGCATGCCGCCGGTCAAGGCGTTCATGTGTTTGGGTCTGTGCGGTCCTCTGGGCTCCAGTCGGACGCAGTTCTCGACGCGGATCCTGACGCGCAACACTGCATGTAGCGATGGCGGAATCGCCGAACGGGGTGCCGTGGTCACCATCGACAGGCCGAGTCGACGGTCCGTGCGAAGACCTCTGACGCGGCGTCTTGGAAAATGCCTTCTGCTCAATGCGGATGCATTCAAAGTGCCCGCGTCCGGGTCCGCAGCCGCACGAAAGCGTCCCTCTTCGTCCGGTCACTTGGTCGTCAAGCTGGTCGTCAGAATCGTCCGACGGACAGGATGAGGCCGAGACCAGGCCTCGTGGCACATGGGAGGGCCATTGCCTTCCAATGGCGGCTGCAGTAAAGTGCAGCACGGTTGTGCGACCTCACCGACGAGGCGGCGGAGGAGGAGACATGGGCATGCGGATACGTTGGCTCTGGGTGGCCGCAGCAGTATCGATCGTGCCGTTGGCACTGGCGGCGTGTGTCGATCAGACCGGGGCCGGCGCAACTGGGAACGCCCCGACCGTGTCAATGCCCGATGCCGGCCACGCAGTCCAGGCCGTGGACAATCGGGCCGACGCCGGCTATTTGGACGAGTCCACCGGAGAGACCTCGGTCACCGGAACCATCGTCCTGCCGACGTTCACCTGCACCACCGGGGTGGTGAATACGTTCGACGCGACCGTGCAGCTGGAGGTCACTCCTCCCGACGCGAACGAGTCCGCCGTCGGCTACGTGTACGTGAATTGCAGCGGCAGCGGCGACACACCGACGTACACGACGCAGACGTGTGACAACAACGCGACCTGCACCACCCTCGCCTCAGTATCGGCTGGGGACAAGATCACGATGACCGAGACGCTGACCAGTTCGCAGTCGACCTCCAAGTTGGTCGACGATACGACGAAAGCGGTCGCCGTCGAGGAAGGTCCCGGGGGAGGAATCGTCAGCAACGCGAACTTTCTCGTGCAGCGCGAATGGCCGACCATTCCGACCTTCGATGATTTGGTCTTCTCGAGGTGCTTGGTCAACGGGGCGCCCTTCGGCGGTGGCGATCTGGACGAAACGAAGACCATGACGAACTCCTCTGGACAAATCCAAGTCGCCGTCGGGGACCCGAACGCTTCGGGCAACGGCTTCGGCGTGAAGTTCAACCACACCTAACCCGCCACCGAGCGCGGACGTCTCAGGGCCCAGCGCCACCTGCCGGATCGCCTAGCGCTCCAGTGCCATGGCGAACGCTTCGATGCGCCCGTTGGCCCGGGGGTCGTCGATCAGCCTGCCGCCCGCACCCCTTCGTGACGGAGCCGCAGGTGCGACGGCCCGCGTAGGACGGGACTCGACCGGTACGGCGGCGGGTCATCGATCACCTCCAATCCATCCACTCTCGTGAAGAGTGCGGTGAGCGCCACCTGGACCTCGAGGCGGGCCATGGGGGCGCCGAAGCAATAGTGGATCCCGCTGCCGAAACTGAGATGCTGGTTGTCGGGACGGTCGGGGTCGAAGCGGTCGGGATCGGCGAACCGCCCGGGGTCGCGGTTGGCTGCGGCAACCAGCAGGTAGATGTTGGCACCTCGAGGGATCACCACGTCACCGACCGCGACGTCCGTCACGGCGTATTCGTACGAGTGGTACTGCACCGGCGGCTCCATGCGCAGCATCTCCTCGACCACCAGGGGCGCCCAGCCGGGCTCCCGACGTAGGCGGTCGGCGGCCCAGGGGTGGCGCAGGAGCATGAGCACCCCGTTGCCGATCAGGTTGACCGTGGTCTCGTGGCCCGCGATCAGGAGCATGACGGCTGAAGCGACAAGCTCGTCGTCATTCATGACGTGGGGCACCTGACCGTTGATGAGATTGGAGAACATGGAGGAGTCGGGGTGCCGACGCAACCGCTCGATCAGCTCTCGGACGTAGCCGGCCATCTCCACGGCGGCGTCGGTCCCTCTTTGGATGAGCTCGTCGGCATTGGGCATGAGCTGGGCGCCGAAGCCGGTGGCGATCACCTCGGCCCACGCATGGAAGCGTTCGAGGTCCTCCCGCGGCACCCCCAGCATCTTCGCGATCATCGACACCGGTAGCGGATAGGCGAACTGATCGATCAGATCGATCTCACCGGAACCGGAACCGTCGAAGGCGTCGATTGCCTGAGTCACCAGACGCTCGATCTCGGGAAGCAGCGACCTCACGTAGTCAGGAGCGCCCGGCGGGCCGTAGTAGTGGTTGGCGATGCCTCGGAGGCGGTCGTGCTCAGGCGGGTCGCGCCGGATGAACGGGGCATTGGGATTGCCGGCAGCGAGCGTCCCTTCTCCGTACAAGGAGGTGTCGGTGCTGATCCGTGGATCGTGGCGGAGGGCCAGGACATCGTCGTAGCGACCGATGACGTATATGCCCTCCTCAGTGACGTTGACTCGGTGACGGCGCAGCTCCGCGTAGAGCGGGTAGGGGTCGTGACGATGCTCTTGCTCGCTGACCTGTCGCATCAGGTCGGTAGGTACCAGGACCGTGCTCACCACTCATCTGCTCCCTGCAAGCCAGCCTCTCGCATGCCCTTCTCAGTCGCCTGGCTGCAACGCCACCGGCCACCGCCACCACGGTAACTCGGCAGAAGTCTACTATCTCGCCGATTCGACTCTCGGATCCGATTCGCCGCTACTGTCAGCTGGAACTTGCCAAAATTCGTCGCCGGTCATCGGCGATAACCACGCGAGGAGGTGGCGATGCGGTTGGTGGTGGATCTGGCCCTGTGCGAAGGCTATGCCCAGTGCGCCTTCCTGGCGCCCGAGGTGTTCCGGATCGTCGGGGACGAAGCTCTTCTCTACGATCCGGAACCGCCCGACGAGCTCGAGGAGCACGTGCTGCGTGCGGTAGCCGCCTGCCCCGTCCAGGCTATTGCCGTCGAGCTGAAGACGCGAGGCGATCCGTGAGCGGCCGAAGACGGCGCATCGTGGTCGTCGGAGCATCGTTGGCCGGTTTGCGCGCCGCCGAGGAGCTGCGCCGCCTGGGCTATGAGGGCGACCTGGTCATCGTGGGAGATGAACCGGACCGGCCCTACGACCGGCCGCCCTTGTCCAAGCAGGTGCAGCTGGGATGGGCCGTACCGGAGCACACCACCCTGCCCAGCCTGCAGGTCCTCGATCCCGTCGAGTGGCGACTCGGCACTCCGGCCGCCGCGTTGGATCACCGAGGCAAGGAGGTGGTGCTGGCCGACGGCTCGAGCCTGCCCTTCGACCAGGTCATCGTAGCTACCGGTGTCCGCAACCTGCCCTGGCCCAATGCGGAGCAGGCGGCTCTCTCCGGGGTGTGCTCCGTGCGCACACGCTCTGACGCTCGGCAGCTCCGTGACGCACTCGACACACATCCGTCCCGAGTTCTGGTGATCGGGGCCGGGTTCACCGGATCCGAGGTGGCGTCGGTCTGCCGCAGTCGCGGCATCGACGTGACGGTGGTGGAGCGGGGGTCCCATCCACTGGTGGGCGCTCTCGGTGGCCGGATCGGCGAGGTGGCTGAGGCCATGCAGCGCGACCACGGCGTCGATGTGCGCTGCGGAACCACGGTGGAGGGCCTCGAGGGATCTGCCGGCCGCTTCCGGGCTGCGGTGCTCTCCGACGGCACGACGGTCGAGGCGACCGTGGCGGTGGTCGCGCTCGGCGCCCGACGCAACACTGAGTGGTTGGCCGACTCAGGCCTTGCGGCAAGCGCGCTCGGGATCTCGGTTGATGCTGGACTGAGAGCCTTCTCGGTGGACGGCCTGGTTGTCTCTGATGTGGTCGCCGCCGGGGACGTGGCCCGCTTCCCGCACGCTCTCTTCAACTACGAGTTCCTCGCCCTCGAGCATTGGGAGAACGCCCTGGTGAGCTCGCGCGTGGCAGCGCACAACCTGATGTGCGAAGACGGTGACCTGAGGCCACACGTGAGCGTACCGATCTTCTGGTCCGTACAGTTCTCCACCAACATCAAGTCGGCAGGCGTGCCCGCGCTGGGCGAGGAGATCCTCCTCACCCAAGGATCGGCCGATCGTCGCCATTTCGCCGCAGCGTTCCTTCGCGAAGGGCGTGTCGTCGGGGCGGTGACGTTCGACCATTCGCGGTATCTGGACTACTACAGATCGCTGATCGAGCAAGCCGCACATGCGCCCGAGCCGATCGGTGAGGCGTTGGGCCACGAGGCCTGGCCAGCGGGCTTCCCGCCACCGGGTGAGCCGTATCACGGGCCCACGGTGGTGGTGACCGGTCACTCTCCTACAGCAATGACGGCCCATCGCCGCTGAAGCCTGACGTCTCTCGACACAGTTCAAAGGCTGTCCCTTGCGAGGCGGATCAGATGTCGTAGTAGAGCATGAACTCCCACGGATGCGGGCGCAGGCGGACCGCGTCGATCTCTTCCAGCGTCTGGTACTCGATCCACGTCTCGATGAGGTCGTCGGTGTAGACGCCCCCCTCCTTGAGGACGGCCGGATCGTCCTTGAGGGCGTGGAGCGCCTCCTCGAGC
>JBKQIP010000014.1:0-7505 GCA_052148295.1 Acidimicrobiales bacterium | reverse complement strand
GGCTTGCCCTTGGGCTGATATTCCTGGCCAGCGTTGGCGTACTCGCCGATCAGCTCCTTCTTCTTCGCATCGACGGAGATCACCGGCTGGTTCTCGGCGATGAAGGCCCCGGCGGTGTCGTTGATGTAGTGGAACTGGGCGTCGCGGTCCACGTGCTGGGCGCCCTCCTTCTGTTTGGAGGTGCCTTGGAGGCTATAGCCCATCTCGTGAAGGAGCTCTCTGACCGTGGTCGGCCCAATCTCGAACCCTTTGGCCCGCAGCGCGTCGGCCAGTCTGTACGTCGACTTGGACGTCCAGCGCAGCGGCGACATCGGATCACCACGCGCTTCGGGGGACACCAGGTCGTCGAGCTCCAAGAGCAGGTCCGGGTCCTTGTCGATTGCCTGCTTGCGACCACCGCCGGCTCGTCGCACCCGCAACTCGGGCCCGGCGTCGCCCGCCTCTATTTCTGTGGCACCGGTCGCCACGGTGTTGCGGCTCATGTCAGCGACCCGGGCCACCGCGGTGGTCCCACCACGTCCGAGCAAACGAGCAGTTGCCCCAGCGACCACGCGGCGTTGACGTTCATCGAGCAAAGGCGAGATCACCGAAAAGAACTCTTCGAGTCCGTCCTCGGTCACCTTCACGGCTACATGTTAGAACGCGCTAGTTATTTATGCGTGGACCCATACCGCTGATCCACCCGGAACTCAACAGACAGGTCGACTCCTCCCGGTACACGGTGGACGTCGTGGGCTCGGCATCCATCCACTCCGCTCCCACCCGGGACGGCTCGGTCACCCACGGCGCCTGGCTCTGGCGATTCCCCGGATTGGCCCTGAACATCTACCACTCCGGCATGTGCCTGGAGAGCTACTGGCCGACCGGCCCGACCACCACCGAGGTGGAGTACACCTTCTTCTTCTCGCACGACGTCTCCGCGGTCGAGGCCCAGGCGGCCGTCGACAGCTCCATGCGCATACTCGAAGAAGACGCCAAGATCTGTGAAGCCGTGCAGCGCAACCTGGCGTCCGGCATCTACCGGCCCGTGGTGCTCAGCCCGCGTCACGAACACGGCGTGCGCCTGGTGCATTCACTGGTGGCCCGCGCCCTGGCCGAGGATTGAGCGGACCGCGCGCCCGCGGGCACTCCGGCGTCAGGCGCGCGCGATCGGCTCGAGGAGATCGTAGAGCGGACCGAGCAGCGATCGGACAAACCCCTCGTCGCAGTAGAGTCGCTCGCCACTCAGAAGGCCGGCTTCCTCGTCGACGGGCATGAGCGAGACGACGTGGGAGGCGACGGCAGGGGCGCCCTCCTGTTCAATGTCGATCACGTACTCTTGGACCGCGGCGTGCGCATTGGTCCACTCGCCGAGGAGCCGATACCCCACCACCTGCTGCGCAAAGATCGGGTACTGACGGCGATAGAAGTGCTCGACGTTCGCCCACCCCGTCACCGACATGGCCAGGGGAAAGAACTCGTAGCGCGGCACCGGCACCAAGGTGGCCAGCACCCGGTCGATGTCGAACCTGGCCTCGGCATTGGCGTGCTCGTGGCACAAGGCGAGAACGGCCTGTGGATCCATGGGCATCGATCTCCGTTCGGGACGGGACCGGGACTCCCCGCGTGACACCGGCACGAGGGCAGACGCGGTGACGGCAACGCCCTACGTTACCTACGGACGGATCCCGCCCATGGTGTGGGCGACACTTTGATAGAGGCCGGCCTGGTCCGGGCACGGGCGGACGGGATCGGTGCGTTCCTCCCGAAGGGCACCGAACGCAACGTGTCCATCTACGGGAGACACGGCTTCCGGGTCGTCCACGACATCGACGCACCGGACGACGGGCCGCACATCTGGTTCATGCGCTGGCTCCCGTGACGCGCGTCCGGTCGGGGGGAAGACGCGGACGGCATCGCCCGGGTCCGATCAAGGCGGGCCGGTGACCTGGCGCAGGCGGCGTTGGAGGTAACGACGCTCGGCGTCACCGGTGACCAAATCGAGCGCACGGCGGTAGAACGCGGCCGCTTCGGGGTACCGCTGCAGACGGCGCAAGAGGTCGGCGCGGGTGGCCGGCAGCAGGTGGTATCCGGCCAGCGCGCCCGATTCCTCGAGGTCGTCCAGGATCCGCAGGCCCGCCTCGGGACCCTCGGCCATGGAGACGGCGACGGCGCGGTTCAGGGCCACCACGGGCGAGGGCACGATGGCCAACAGCCGGTCGTAGAGCGCGCAGATCTCGACCCAATCGGTGTCGTCCTCGCGTGTGGACTGCGCGTGGCAGGCCGCAATGGCGGCCTGGATCTGGTAGGTCCCCGGTCGGCCCATGCGAAGCGCCGCGCTCAGGATGTCGGATCCTTCGGCGATGGCGCCCCGATCCCACCGTGAACGATCCTGGTCGTGCAGCAGCACCAGGTCGCCGCGGTCATCGACCCGGGCGGCACGCCGCGCATGGTGCAGCAGCATCAGCGCGAGCAGACCCAGGGCCTCGGGCTCGTCGGGCATGAGCTCGACCAGGGTCCGGGTGAGCCGGATGGCGGTGCCGCAGAGCTCGTGGCGCATGAGGTTGGCGCCGACGGTGGCCGAGTACCCCTCATTGAAGAGGAGGTAGAGCACGGCGAGCAGAGCCTCGGTGCGCTCCACCAGGTGATGGGCCGGCGGCACCCGGAACGGGATGCCGGCATGCCGGATCTTCTGCTTGGCCCGGACCAGTCGCTGCGCCATGGTGGGCTCGGCCGTCAGGAAGGCGCGGGCAATCTCGGCGGTCGTCATGCCGGCCTGGGTGCGCAGGGTGAGGGCCACCTGGGCATTGGTCGAGAGGGCGGGATGACAGCAGGTGAACATGAGGCGCAGCTGGTCGTCGGTCTCCTCTCGGCGCGCCGCTCTTTCTCCCCCATCCAGCGGTTGCAACCGAGCCACCTCCTCCAACTTCGCCGCCCCCACCGTGGCGCGCCGGAGCCGATCGATGGCCCGGCGCCCCGCCACGGTGGTCAGCCAGGCCCCGGGATGACGCGGGATGCCATCGCGCCGCCAATGCACCAGCGCCGTCGCGAAGGCATCCTGCGCGCACTCCTCGGCCACGTCCCAGTCGCCGGTGCGTCGTATCAGCGTGGCGACGACCCGCCCCCACTCCTCGCGGAAGGCCCGTGCGACCGCATCCTCGACCGCGGCACCGCCGCCACCAGTTCCCGCGGTGGTCTCGGCTCCGGCGGCGCCCTCGACCCCGGTCGTCACATCTCCCAGATCGGTCTCACTTCGATCGAACCCAGGCGGGCCCCGGGGATCTTGGCGGCCACCTCGATCGCCTCGTCCAGATCCTTGCAGTCGACCAGGTAGTAGCCGCCGATCTGCTCCTTGGTCTCGGCGAAGGGCCCATCGGTCGTCAGGACCTCGCCGTCGCGCACCCGGACGGTGGTGGCATCCGAGGTGGGCTGCAGGCGGGCACCCCCTTCGAGAACACCGCGGGCGCCCATCTCCTCCTGGAAGGCGAAGTACTCGGCCGTCATGCCCTCGCCCGCCTCGGGGGGAGCGCCCACGATGGCGTTTTCGTCGGAACAGATCATCATGAGATACCGCATCAGTCCTCCTGGTTGGTTGCCGTCGGACCTACGACGAACGGCCTGGCCGCAATTCGACACCAACCGGCGAAGATCCCCGAATTCTCCTCCGGATGGCGCCGGACGGATCGTGCTCCTCTCCTTCGGCGGCCCGCACGGACCGTTTCACCGGAATACGCTAGAACAGGGACCGGCGGCATCGAGACAGGGGAGGCGGGCTATGGCATCGACCAACAGCACGGGACGCGGAACTCCACCGAGGGGCGGCACCGGTTCGCCGTCGCGGTTCGTCCTCCTGCTCGGTCGCCTCGGCCTGGTCGTCGCCGCACTGGTCGGCACGTCGGCCTACCTGGTGTTGGCGACGACGGACGCGTCGGCCAGTCACCACAAGAAGTCCTCACATCACTCGACCAGCCACAAGGGGCCCTGCCTGGTCGGCAAGTGGACCGTCACCAACCTGACCTTCAACGCCAGTGGGATAACCGCATCCGGTGGCGCCGGCACCTTGGTCGACATCGCCGCCAACCGCTACGTCGTGGGCAGCTTCACTCCGGGTGCCCCGCTGACGAGTTCCGCCGGGAGCATCAAGTTCAGCGGGACGGACTACGGCACCTACGGATTCTCGACCAAATCGACCGCCAAGACCGGAACCTTCCCCGTGACCTTCACCAGTGCCGCGAACGTCACGATATCGGTGAACGGCGCGCCTCCGACGCCGACCGCGCACACCGCCACCACCGGCTCCTATGTGTGCGCAGGCAAGGGGCTCAAGCTGACGTTCCCCGCGGGAGGGGACGAACTCGTCTACACGCTGGTTCCGACCAAGTGATGTGACCGCGCCGCGGTGAGGTGATGGCGGCACATGAGCTCCACGAGAGCTCCCGGATCCGGCGGGCGCTGGACCAGGTGCGAGCCCCGGGCGAGGGCGACGCCCGGCCCGCCGAGCTCGTGCCTCATGGCGCGGGGCGGTGAGCGAGCCACAGCCGGACGAATTGCGGGAGCTCGAAACCGGCGCCGTGGCCGGCGGTGGCGGATGTGTGGCCCGGGACACCGACGGCCGCGTGGTCTTCGTGCGGCATTCCCTGCCCGGAGAACGGGTCCTGGCCCGGGTCACGTCGACGACGACGTCGTTCCTGCGGGCCGACGCCGTGGAGATCCTGCACGCATCCCCTGACCGCGTCGTTCCCCCGTGCCCCTACGCCGGTCCGGGCCGCTGCGGAGGCTGCGACTACCAGCACGTGAGCCTGGCGGGACAGCGCCGGCTCAAGGCGTCCCGCCTGGCCGCACAGCTGTCCCACCTGGCGGGCCTGGAGCGGGACGTCGAGGTCGAAGCGGTGGATGGTGACCGCGACGGGCTCTCCTGGCGCACCAGGGTCCGCCTGGGTGTCGGCCCCGATGGCCGGGTCGGGTTCCGACGCCACCGTTCCCATGAGCTCGAGCCCCTTGCGACCTGCCCCATCGCCCACGGCGAGGTGCTGGCGTCGGGGGTCTTCGAGGAGGCGTGGCCGGGCGTCGACGAACTCGAGATCGCCGTGGCCCCCGATCGTCACCAATCCGTGGTGTCCGTCGCCACCGAAGGCGGGGCCGACCCGGCGCTCCCCCGGCTCCGATCGGGCCTGGTGGTCAACGGCCGGGTGCGCCAGCCGCCCGGGGCGGTGCACACCCAGGTGGGGGCCCACACCTTCCGGGTGTCGGCCGGCGTCTTCTGGCAGGTGCACGTCGGCGCGGCCGAGGCGTTGGTCAGCGCGGTGCGGGCCGACCTCGGCGCGGTCACCGGGGACCGCGTGGTCGACCTGTACGCCGGGGCCGGGCTGTTCTCGGTGGTGCTGGCCCACGAGGTCGGTGAGCTCGGCTCGGTCCTGGCGGTGGAGCGAGACCGCCGGGCGTGCGCCGACGCTCACTCCAATGGGCGCGCCTACCCCCAACTGACGGTCAGGACCGCCTCCGTCAACTCCCGGCTCGTTGCGTCAGAGATCGGCCGGCCCGATCTGTTGGTGCTCGACCCGGCCCGAGAAGGGGCGGGCCGGGACGTGATGCGGGCGATGACCACGCACGCCGACTCCCTGCGCCGCCTGGTCTACGTCTCCTGCGACCCGACCTCGTTCGCCCGGGACGCCCGGGTGCTCCTCGACGCCGGCTGGACCCTGACCTCGCTCCGCGCGCTCGACCTGTTTCCCATGACCGAGCACGTCGAGCTGGTGGCCGCCTTCGACCCACCACCGTGACGCATCGGCACCGGCACCGAATGGGCCGGGGTGGGGTGACGGGATGCGGTGATGGGGTTGGGTGAGGGGTGGGTCGATGGGGCCGGGTGGCGGGAGGGACGTGGGCCACCGCGCCGATGCCGGAGCTCAGGCGTGGCCACCCCGTTCATGATCGGCGTGTCCGATGGCCTCGAACTGCAGGGTGGAGTGCGCCAGGTCGAAGTGGCCGGCCAGGCAGTCCTGCAGGTGATCGAGCACCCGGCCCGCCTCGCCGCTCCGGATGCAGTCGTCGGTCACGACCACGTGCGCCGTGACGATGGGCAGGGACGACGTCAGCGTCCAGGCGTGGAGGTCGTGGACCGACGCCACTTCGGGCAGTTCGAGCAGGTGGACACGGACCTCCTCGAGATCGATGTTGTCGGGCGTGGCCTCGAGCAGGATGCGCATGGCCGGGCGCAACAACTCGACCGCCGCCTTGAGCATCAGGCCGACCACGACGAGCGACGCGATCGAGTCGGCGCGGGAGAACCCGGTGACGACGATGACGATCCCGGCGATCACGGTGCCGATGAAGCCGTACAGATCGGTGAGGATGTGGCGGTAGGCGCCCTCGATGTTGAGGGACGTCCGGTTGGCCCGGGCCAGGGTCATGGTGGCGACCAGGTTCACGGCCACCCCGACCCCGGCCACCGCGATGAGCACGCCGCCGTGGACCGAGGAGGGGTGGATCAGTCGCTGCACCGCCTCGAAGGTGATGAGGGCCGAGACGAGCAGGAGGGTGAGCGCGTTGCCCGCGGCGGCCAGGATCTCCGCTCGCTGCAGGCCGTAGGTGTGGGAGCGGGTGGGCGGTCGCGCCGCCATGTGGATGGCCACCAGCGAGCCGACGATGGCGCCCACGTCGGCCAGCATGTGACCGGCGTCGGCCAGCAGGGCCAGCGAGTTGGCCAGGACGGCGGTGACGACCTCGAAGACCATGAAGGCCACGAGCAGGATCAAGGTGATCACGAGGTAGCGGCGATCGGCGCTCGGGGAGGCCGGGTGGTCGTGGCCCTCCCCGGTCACGGCGCCGACGCCTCCGGTCCGTGGTGGCCGGCGTGCGACACCACCTCCTCGACCAGGCGGCGCACGTGGGCGTCGTCGACCACGTAGAAGATCCGCGTGCCGTCGCGACGGGTCCGGACCAGGCGGGCCAGGCGCAGCTTGGCCAGGTGTTGAGAGACGCCGGCCGGCTGCACCCCGACCAGCTCGGCCAGCTCGCTCACCGAGTGCTCGGCGTTGAGCAGGGCCCAGATGATGCGCAGGCGCGTCTCGTCACCCAGGAGCTTGAGCATGCCCACGGCGGACCCGAACTCCTCCCGGGTCGGAACCTCTGCTATCTGCGTACTCACGTATATAGCATAGCAATCCGGCGGGCGGCGGGCCGGTGAGCGGCGGGCGACCCGATGGCCGAGAGCGCCCGGATCAGGCCCTACTGCCCCCCGCCGCCGGCCGGATCACCCGGCGGCTCCGGATTCAGGAGCTCGGCGGTACCGATCCTGCGGTCGATGACGTCGTGAGCCACGTCGACCAGACGACGGCGGTGGTGGCGGGCGTAGGCCCGGATCCGCGTGAAGGCCTCCTCGACGCTGAGGTCGGCCCGCTCGGCCAACACGCCCTTGGCCTGCTCGATCACGATTCGGCTGTGCAGCGCGTTCTGGAGCTCCTCGTTGACCGCCTGCGCACCCGCAGCGTCCGGTTCTGCAGGATGGCGATGGTGGCCACGTCGGC
>JBKQIP010000013.1:0-13097 GCA_052148295.1 Acidimicrobiales bacterium | reverse complement strand
ATGGTCCCAACTGAGCCCGAGGATCCCGGTCGAGTGAATGGCGATCGACTCGGACCCGTCGTCCTGCGTCACCACCACCGGACGCCGGGCGATGCCGTCGGTGGCCAAGATGGCCACCTGGGGCTGGGTGATGATCGGCACCGTGAAGTAGGTGCCGAAGGGCCCGTCGTTGGTGATGGAGAACGTCCCGCCGGCGATGTCGTCGGCGTTGAGCTGGCGGTGGCGCGCCCGGTCGGCCAGGTCGCGAATCCGCCGCGCCACCCCTCGCAGGGTGAGCTCCTCGGCCCGGTGGATGACCGGCACGATCAGCCCCTCGTGGGAGAGGTCGACGGCGATACCCAGGTTGACCTCGGGGTGCACCACCAGGGCGTCGTCGGACACCGAAGCGTTGAGCAGCGGGAAGTCACGCAGCGCCTCGACCGACGCCCGGGCCACGAAGGGGAGGTAGGTGAGCGAGAAGCCCTCTTCCGCCTTGAACCGTTCGCCCCAGGACCGGCGGACCCGCTCGACCCCCTCGAAATCGACCTCGTAGGCGATGAAGGCGTGGGGGGACGTGGCCTTGGAACGGACCATGTGCTCGGCCGTCCGCCGCCGCATGTTGGAGAACGGCACGATCTGCTCACCGGCTCCGCGCGGGAGGGGCGCCGACACCGACGAGGGGACCGGGGCGGGGGCACGCCCGGGTGACGGGGCGGGTGCGGGGGCGACCACGGGCGCCGGGGCGGGCGGGGGTGTCTGGGCGGGCGGGGGTGCCTGGGCGGGCGCCGGAGCGGGCCCATGGCGGGCGTCGACCACCTTGAGCACGTCCTCGCGGGTGATGCGTCCGCCCACACCGGTTCCGGTCACCTCGCTCGGATCGATCCCGTTCTCGGCCAGGAGCTTGCGGACCACCGGGGAGAGCACCAAGGGCTCGGCCGCGCCGTTCGACTCGGCCGCAGGCGCGGCCGGCGGAGCCGCCGCGACCGTTGGGGCCGGTGGAGGGGGCGGGGGGACCGCAGGCGCGGCAGGCGCGGCCGGCGGGGTCGGCACGGCCGGCGCAGGGGTCAGCTCCGGCTCGGTTGCCGGAACGGGGTCCGGAGCGGACTCGGTGGCGCCGGGGCCGGCCCCGTCGCCGATGACGGCCAGCACCACGCCGACCTCGACCGTGTCGCCCTCGGGGACGAGGATCTCGGTGAGGACGCCGGCCGCCGGTGAGGGGACCTCCGAGTCCACTTTGTCCGTCGAGACCTCGAAGAGCGGCTCGTCGCGCGCCACGGTGTCCCCGACGGCTTTCATCCACCGGGTGACCGTTCCCTCGGTCACCGTCTCGCCCAGCTGGGGCATCATGACGTCAGCCAACGTGCAGCCCTCTCCCGGTCAGCGCCAGCACCGTCTCGCCGAGGGTCTCCGACAGCGACGGATGCGGCTGGATGAAGTACGCCACCTCTTCGGGCAGGGCCTCCCAGTTGACCGCCAGGTAGCCCGCGCCCAGCTGCTCGGTCACCCACGGGCCGGCCATGTGCACGCCGAGGATCCTGCCGGCCGAGCCGTCGGCCTGCTTCTCCGCCACGACCTTCACCACACCTTCGGTGTCCCCGATGATCTGGGCGCGGCTGTTGCCACCGAAGGGGTCCTTCTGGCTCACCACCTCGAAGCCCTGTTCCCTGGCCTGGGCCTCGGTCAGCCCGCAGAACGCCACTTCGGGGTGGCAGTAGATGGCCCAGGGCACCCGGGAGTAGTCGACCGGGAGCGTGGGCTCGCCCAGCATCCCCTTGACCGCCACGATCGCCTCGGCGAAGCCGACGTGGGCCAGCTGGGGTGTGCCCGCCACCACGTCTCCCACGGCCCAGACGCCGGCCACTGCGGTCCGCTGGTAGGCATCGGTCACGACGAATCCCCGCCCGTCCACCTCGACCCCCACCCCCTGGCCCACCAGGCCCTCCGAGCGCGGTCGCCGGCCGACCGAGACCACGATCAGCTCGACCTCGACGGACCGCTCGCCCGCCCGCACCAGGGTCACGCCGCCGTCGGCCGAGGGGGTGTGTCCCTCGACCTGGACACCGGTCACGACGTCGATGCCACGCTTCTTGAACGACCGGGCCACCACGCGGGTGATGTCGTCGTCGCAGCCGGTGAGGATGGTGTCGAGTGCCTCGAGCACGGTCACCTTGGCCCCCAGGTCCGACAGGAGGGAGGCGAACTCGCACCCGATGGCGCCGCCGCCGATCACCGCCACCGAGGCCGGCAGCTCCTTGAGATCGAGGAACTCGTCGGAGGTCATCACCCAACGACCGTCGACCTCGAGGCCGGGGAGCGTGCGGGGCACCGAACCGGCCGCCAGGACGACGTTGCGACCGATCACGACCCGTCCGGAGTCCTCTCCGTCGGTCACCCGGACACGACGGTCGGCCTCGAGGGTGCCGGTGCCGGAGAGGACGGTGACCTTGCGTCCCTTGAGCAGACCGGCCAGGCCACGGAAGAGCCGGTCGACCACCGCGTTCTTGCGGTCCTGGCTCACCGAGAAGTCGAGCGTGGGCTCGGCCGCCGTGATGCCGAAGGCGGCGGCGGCGCTGACCGTTCGATGGACCGACGCGGTCTCGAGGAATTCCTTGGCCGGCACGCAGCCACGGTGCAGGCAGGTGCCGCCCACCTTGTCCCGCTCGACGACGGCCACCGAGAGGCCCGCCGCCGCTCCGTAGAGCGCCGTGGCGTACCCGCCGGGACCGCCTCCAACGACGACGATGTCGAACTCGTCCTCAGCGCTCAACGCCATGCCTTCTTTCTGTCGGCGCACCACGCGGACGGTCCCTCCCGTCACCGCCCCGAGCGTGCCACGCGTGCCTGGGCTCTCGGCCCTGGAGCCTACCGGACGCCGTGGATCCACCCGCCGGGCCCGGTCCCGGTCCCGACTCAGCCGCCGCTCTCGCCCACACCGCGGTCGGCTGCCGCCGTCGCCAGTTCGTCGACCCGATCGTTCCATCGGTCTCCCGAATGACCCTTCACCCAGCGGAAGGTGACGTTCGAGGGCGAACTGAGCGCCAACTCGATCAGGGGCTCCCACAGGTCCCGGTTGGCCACCGGTTTGTTCTGGGAGTTGCGCCAGTTCCGGCGCTGCCAGCCTTGCCACCATCGATCCTTGAAGCAGTTCACGACGTAGGTCGAATCGCTCACCACGTCGACGTCCGGCACCCCGTCCGTGGTCAGACGGCGCAGCGCTTCGAGCGCGGCGGTGATCTCCATGCGCTGATTGGTGGTGGCCGGGTCGGCCCCACTGGCGAACGGCCCGTCGGGGACGGCCCAGGCCCACCCTCCGGGTCCGGGATTGCCTCGACAGGCGCCGTCGGTGTACACGGTCACCACCGGGTGGTCGGAGTCCATGCCCAATGTGTAACACCCGCGTCCGGAGGCGGTGGCGGCCGACGGTACGCTGCGCACATGCTCTTCGACGGGATCAGTCACCAGGTTCCGGACACCGATCCGGTCGAGACGCAGGAGTGGCTCGATTCCTTCGACGCCATCGTGGACTCGCGCGGCCGGGCGCGCGCCCGCTATCTGCTGATGAAGCTGCTCGAGCGGGCCCGGACCAAGCAGGTGGACTTCCCCGCCACCGTGTCCACCCCGTACGTCAACACCATCCCCGCCGACGCCGAACCGTGGTTCCCCGGTGACGAGTACCAGGAACGGCGCATCCGGGCCTACATCCGGTGGAATGCCGCCGCCATGGTCGTGCGGGCCAACACCCGCACCGAGGGCATCGGCGGCCATCTCTCGACCTACGCCAGCTCGGCCGCATTGTACGAGGTCGGCTTCAACCACTTCTTCCGGGGGAAGGGCGACGGTGGATGCGGCGACCAGGTGTTTATCCAGGGCCACGCCTCACCGGGTATCTACGCCCGTGCCTTTCTCGAGGGGCGCCTGACCGAGGCGCAACTGGACAACTTCCGGCACGAGGTGGCCGGCAACGGTCTCCCCAGTTACCCCCACCCCCGCGCCCTGCCCGACTTCTGGGAGTACCCCACCGTCTCCATGGGACTGGGCCCGATCTCGGCCATCTATCAGGCGCACGTCAACCGGTATCTCAACCATCGCCATCTGGTCGACACCAGCAGGAGCCGGGTCTGGTGCTTCGTGGGCGACGGCGAGATGGACGAGCCCGAGTCGATCGGCGCTCTGGGCGTGGCCGGGCGCGAGCACCTCGACAACCTCATCTTCGTGGTCAACTGCAACCTGCAACGGCTGGACGGCCCCGTACGCGGCAACGGAAAGATCATCCAGGAGCTCGAGGCGGTCTACCGCGGGGCCGGATGGAACGTGATCAAGGTGATCTGGGGTTCCCGTTGGGATGCGCTCCTGGCCCGTGACGTCGACGGGGTGCTGCTCGACCGGATGAACACCACCCTCGACGGCGAGTACCAGAAGCTGGCCGTCGAGTCCGGCGCCTACATCCGCGAGCACTTCTTCGGGCCGGATCCCCGATTGCGCCGGCTGGTGGACGACCTGACCGACGACGAGCTCGTCTCGCTCCCCCGGGGCGGGCACGACTACCGCAAGCTCTACGCCGCCTACAAGCTGGCCACCGAGCAGCGGGGCGCCCCGACCGTGATCTTGGCCAAGACGATCAAGGGGTGGACCCTGGGGCCAGAGATCGAATCGCGCAACGCCACCCACCAGATCAAGAAGATGAACCGGGCCCAATTGCGGGCGTTGCGGGACCGTTTGTACCTCACCGACGACATCCCCGATTCCGCCCTCGAGGGCGACCCGCCCTACGTGCGGCCGGCCGAGGGATCAGACGCCATGGACTACCTGCGCGCCCGGGGGCGGGTCCTGGCCGGACCGGTGCCGACCAGGGTGGTCCGCCCCTTCCGCAGCCTGGTGCCCGATGACAAGGTCTTCGAGGAGTTCGCCGCCGGCTCGGGCACGCAATCGGTGTCGACCACCATGGTGTTCGCCCGCCTGCTGCGCAATCTCGTGCGCGACCCGACTCTCGGCCCCCTGGTGGCCCCCATCGTGTCGGACGAGGCCCGCACCTTCGGCCTGGAGCCGATCATCGCCGAGGCGCAGATCTACGCCCCGGAGGGACAGCACTACGTCCCGGTCGACGCCGACTTGCCCCTGCACTACGCCGAGAGCTCGTCGGGTCAGGTGCTCCAAGAGGGCATCACCGAGGCCGGTGCCCTGGCCTCCTTCACCGCGCTGGCCACGGCGTATGCCACCTGGGGCCAACCGATGCTCCCGGTGTTCCTCTTCTATTCCATGTTCGGCTTTCAGCGGGTCGGCGACCTGACCTGGGCCCTGGGCGACATCCGGGGCCGGGGGATCCTGGCCGGGTGCACCGCCGGGCGCACGACGCTGCAGGGCGAGGGGCTCCAGCACGACGACGGGCAGTCGCCGCTGCTGGCCTCGGTGAACCCGGCCGCCCTGGTCTACGACGCGTCGTTCGCCTACGAGGTCGCCGTGATCATGCAGAACGCCATCTCCCGGCTCGTGGGGGACGCGCCGGAGGACCGCTTCTGGTACCTCACCCTCTACAACGAGACCTACCCGATGCCGGCACTGCCCGAGGGGACGGACGGTGCGGCCGTCCGGCAGGGCATCGTCGACGGCCTCTACCGGTTCTCCCCGGCGCCGACCGAAAGCCCGCTGCGGGCCAGCATCTGCTTCTCGGGGCCGATGTGGCGTATGGCCCAAGAGGCCCAGGAGATGCTGTCCGCCCGGTGGGGAGTGGCCGTCGACACGTGGGCCGTGACGTCGTGGAACGCCCTGCGCACCGACGGTTTGGAGTCAGAGCGATGGAACCGCCTGCACGTCGGCGCGGCGCGGCCGACCATCGTGACCGAGGCGTTGGGCTCGGGCCCCGACCCGGTGGTGGCCATCACCGACTACATGCGCACCGTGCCCGATCAGGTGGCCCGTTTCATCCATCGCCCCTACACCTCGCTCGGCACCGACGGGTTCGGTCGTTCCGACGCCCGGGACGCGCTGCGGAGCCACTTCGAAGTGGACACGGCCCATCTGGTGGTCACCGTGCTCAGCGAACTGGCCCGGGCCGGTCGCCTGGAGGGATCGGTCGTCACCGCGGCCATGGGCGAGCTGGGCGTCGACCCCGAGCGCGCCGCCCCCTTCCTGGTCTGACCCGCTCAACCGGCGGCCCGCAGGGCGTCGCGCGTGAGCTCCAGGTGGCCGAGGTGCTGGAACAGCTCCTCCATCACATGGAGGAGCACGGCGCCCTTGGTCTGCCCGTAGGGGACGCCGGCATCCCCGGGGGACAGCACCTCCGGCGTGGGGGGTGCCAGGGCGTCGAGTCCCGAGATGTCCTCCTCGAACCGCTGCCGGGCCGTGGCCACGCGCCCGACCAGGTCCTCCACCGTGCCCTCGGCCCGGAACTCCGCCGCCCGGTCACGGGTGACCGCTCGGGCGGCGACCGTTGCGCCGCCCCAGAACTCGAGGACGCCGAGGCAGTGGGTGACGATGGCGTAGGGGGTGTTGGCGCCGGCGAGGTCCGGGCGTCGGTTGGCCCCGTCGTCACCGAGACGGCGGAGGATGGACACCATCTCCCCCAGCGCCAGGTCCACGAACCACAGGTAGGCCGGGAGGGTGACGACCAGGCCGGGGGCACCCGACGCGTCGTCGACCGGGCCGGTCCGGCCGGCCACGCTCAGTGCGCCACCCAGGAGTCGGGATTGTCCGTCAGCTTGCGCACGTGGGCCGGCAGGGTGCCGGCGATCACGTCGGCCACGGTCACCTTCTCGAGCACCGAGCGCAGGCTGGCTCGCACGGCCACCCACACCTGCTGGAGGTGCTCGGCGGCCCCGTCGTAGCTGGTCAGCTCGGGCCGGTACCCGCGCACCTCGGCCAGCGGGCCGTCGAGGGCCCTGATGACGTCGGCCATGGTGATCTCGTCGGCTCCCCGGGCGAGGCGGTACCCGCCCTCGGCTCCCCGTTGGCTGGCCACGATGCCGGCCCGCCGGAGGTCGGCCAGGATCGCCCCCAGGAAGCGGGGCGGCAGGCCCTGCTCCCCGGCCAGGTACTCGGCCGTCTGGGGGGCTCCGGACGCGGCCAGGGCCAGCAGTGCTCTGATGCCGTAATCGACCTTGGCCGGGATGTGCATGCGCCGATTCTGCCCTGCCCCAGGGGGAAGGGCACGTCCACCGGCCCCGGAGCGTGCGAAAATCAGGCCATGGCAAAAGTGGAACTGCACCTCACCGGGGACCCGGACGCCGATGCGCTCCTCAGTCGTGATCCCCTCGCCCTGCTGATCGGAATGGTCCTTGACCAGCAGGTTCCCATGGAGCGGGCCTTTTCTGCGCCGCTGGAGCTGGCCCGCCGCATGGGGGGCTCGTTCACCGCGTCCGACATCGCGTCCATGGACCCCGAGAAGTTCGCCGCGCTGTTCAAGGAGAGGCCGGCGCTGCACCGCTTCCCCGGGTCGATGGCGGAACGGGTGCAGGCCGTCTGCCGGATCGTGGCCGAGGAGTACGGCGGCCAGGCCAGCGCCGTGTGGAAGCGCCCCGCCGACGGGGACGACCTCATCGGGCGGTTGACGGCGCTGCCCGGGTTCGGCCCGCAGAAGGCCCGCATCTTCGCCGCGCTGCTGGGCAAGCAGCTCGGCGTGCAGCCCCCGGGTTGGCAGTCGGCCACCAAGCCTTTCGGCGACCCGGGCACCTCCTTCTCCATCGCTGACATCACCGACGCCGAGAGCCTGGGCAACGTGCGGGCGCACAAGCAGGCCATGAAGGCCAAGGCGCGCGCCAAGGGGTGACGTCCCGCAGCGTCGCGGACTGCCACCTCTACCTGTGCACGCCGGACCGACCCGACCTGGGCGACTTCGTGGCGGCGTGCATCGCCGGCGGTGTTGACCTCGTCCAATTGCGCGACAAGCACCTCGAGGCCAGGCCACTCGTGCGCCGGGCCCGCCTGGTCGGCGAGGTGTGCGCGCGGGGCGGGGTGCCGTTCGTCCTCAACGATCGTCCCGACCTGGCCCTCGAGTGCGGCGCCGACGGGGTGCATCTGGGGCAGGAGGACGCGCCGGTGGAGTTGGCCCGTCGCATCCTCGGCCCGGCGGCCGTGGTGGGGCTGTCGACCCACGGTGCGAACGACCTGGCCGGTGCCGTCCGGTCCCAGGTGACCTACCTGTCGGCCGGACCCGTCGAGCCCACACCCACCAAGCCCGGGCGCCCGGGCACGGGCCTCGCGTACGTCCGGCTCGCCACGGCCCGAGCCCCCGTGCCGGTGTTCGTCACCGGCGGGGTCACCCCCGGGCGCGTGGGCGCCCTGGCCGCCGCCGGTGCCCGGCGCTTCGTGGTCGTGCGCTACCTGACCGACGCGGCCGATCCCTACGGGGCCGCTCGGTCGTTGCGCACCGCCATCGACGACGTGCTGCGGGCCGGGGCCGCCTCCGGCTAGAGGTCCCTCCGCCTCCGGACGATCTGCTCGGTGACCTGTGGGACCCAGCCGGCGGGTCGGGTCCGGCCGGAGCGTTACCGGCGTCGCTCCAACCAACCGACCAGAACGGCGATGACGCGCGGATCGGCCCGCAGCCAGTGGCCGGCCCCGTAGATCACCCTGAGGTCCGACGGACCCGTGGCCGCCTCGGCCAGGGTACGGGCGTCGTCGACCGGGGTGTCGGGGTCGTCGGCCCCATGGACGACGAGCAGGGGCCGACCCTTGAGCTGCTCCGCGTCCTCGCCGGGGTGCAGGAGGGAGAACTCCTTGGCCCAGGCATCGGGCGAGGCGGGGTAGCCCGGACTGCGGATGACCCCGGTGCGCACGCACCGTTCGATGAGCGCCTCGGGGTCCGCCGTCAGCGAGGTCAGTCGGGCCGGCGTGCCCAGGCAGGCGACGCCGGCCACGCGCTCGTCCCGGGCGGCCTGGTGCAGGGCCAGGACGCCGCCGAAGCCGAAGCCGACCAGCCAGCGCGGCGCGTCGCGGGGCACCTCCGCCTCGATCAGGCGCTGCAGATCGTCCACCCACCCCTGCGCGGAGAAGTCTCCGCCGGACGCGCCCACCCCGCGCAGCGTTCCGGTGACCACGCGCCAGGCCGTCTCACGGGTGAGCCGGTCCGCCAGGGCCGGGTACGTCTGCCCGGCATCGGCCGCCGAGCCCTTGGCCCACGGCAGATCGTGGGCGATGACCACGTTGCCGTGGGGCACCGTCCCCGGCGGGGTGGCGCTGGCGTAGCACCACAGGTCGCCCGCATCACCGGGCAGGAGCCGGAAGGGCCCCGCCACCCTAGATCCCGATGCGCTGTGCCAGGAGCTCGCGGTGGTAGGCCGGATCACCGAAGAGGAGCTCGGAGGACTTGGCCCGCTTGAAGTACAGGTGGGCCGGGTGCTCCCAGGTGAAGCCGATGCCCCCGTGGATCTGGATGTTCTCCGCCGCGGCGTGGAAGTAGGCCTCGGAGCAGTAGGACTTGCAGAGGCTGGCCACCACGGGCAGCTCGTCGGAGTCCTCGGCCGCCGCCCAGGCCGCGTAGTAGGCCGCCGACTTGGCCGACTCGACCTCGAGGAGCATGTCGGCGCACTTGTGCTTGATGGCCTGGAAGCTCCCGATGGGACGGCCGAACTGGATGCGGGTCTTGGCGTACTCCACCGAGGCGTCGAGCACGTGCTGGGCGCCGCCCACCTGCTCGGCGGCCAGGGCCACGGCGGCCAGATCGAGGGTCTTGGCCAGCCCGGCCTCGGCCCCCCCGTCGGTGCCGATGAGCCAGGCCGGGGTGCCGCTGAACTCCAGGCGGGCCTGCTTGCGGGTCTGGTCCATGGTGGGCAGCGGATGGCGCGCCAGGCCCTCGGCATCGCCCTTCACGCCGAAGAGCGACACGCCCGCCTTGGTCCGGGCCGCCACCACCAGCAGGTCGGCCACGTGCCCGTCGAGCACGAACATCTTGTGACCGCTGAGCGCCCATCCGTCGGCGGTGGGTTCGGCGGTGCAGTCGATGCCGCCGAAGTCCCAGCGCCCGTTGTCCTCGGTGAGGGCCAGGGTGCCGATGGTCTCCCCCGACGCGATGCCGGGCAGGAGGTACTCCTTGGCCTTGTCGTCGCCCGAGGTCAAGATGGCGTTGGCCGCCAGCACCACCGACGAGAAGAACGGCGCGCAGAGGAGCGCGGCGCCCATCTCCTCGAGCACCACCGTCAGCTCGACGTAGGTGAAGCCCGACCCGCCGAAGGCCTCGGGGATGGTGAGCGACTGCAGTCCGAGCTGGTCGGCCATCTGGCTCCAGACCGCCGGGTCGTAGCCCTCGGTGGTCTCCATGAGGCGGCGGACCTCGGTCTCGGGTGACTTCTCGGCCAGGAACCGCCGGACGGCGCTGCGGAGCTCTTCCTGTTCGTCACTGAAGGCGAAATTCATGTGAGGACTCCCTCTCCGTCTTGCTGACCGGCGGCTCGGCCGCCGGTCAATCGCTGCTCCATCAGTTGGCTGTCTACCAGAACCGGGGGTCCGCGACCAGACGCTGCCGCCATGTGGGACGCTGGTGGCATGGGAGATCTGGAGAGGATCTGGCAGGACGGCCGGGTCGAGGTGCACCAAATCGTCGTGGGGCCGATGGACAACAACGTCTACGTGGTGCGCTGCCGCCGGTCGGGGGACGCCATGCTCATCGACGCCGCCAACGAGCACGAGGCGCTGCTCGACATCTGCACGCGACTGTCGGTCGGTCAGGTGGTGGAGACACACGGGCACTGGGACCACATCCAGGCCGTCCCGGCCGTGCGCGAAGCCGGCATCTCGGTGGCCGTGACCAGCGCCGACGCCGGCATGCTGCCCAGCTACGACCTGATCCTGACCGATGACGAGGTGCTCACCGTCGGTGACCTGCGCATTCGCACCCTGGCCACCCCCGGCCACACGCCCGGCTCCATCTGCTTCGCGGTCGAGGGCACGCCCCTGCTCTTCACCGGGGACACCCTCTTCCCCGGTGGTCCGGGCACCACGAAGCTCGAGGGGGGGGACTTCGGGGCGGTGATCGACTCCATCGATCGCCGCATCTTCGCCGCCTTCGACCCCGACACCGTGGTCCTTCCCGGGCACGGCCTGGCCACCACGGTGGGAGAGGAAGCCCCTCACCTGCAGGAATGGGTGGATCGTGGTTGGTAGGCGGGTCGTGTGCGGCAAAACCTGACTAAAACGGTAGACTTTTGGTAATGGCGCCACTGCTGGAGATCCGCGACCTGCATGTCTCGACCGAGGACGCCGAGATCCTGCGCGGGATCGACCTGTCGGTGGACACCGGGGAGATCCATGCGCTGATGGGGCCCAACGGGGCGGGCAAGTCCACCCTGGCCGGTGCGCTGATGGGCAACCCGGCCTACCGGGTGACCCGCGGATCGATCCTCCTCGACGGCCAGGACGTGACGGCGTGGGGGCCCGACGTGCGTTCCAAGGCCGGGTTGTTCCTGGCCTTCCAGTACCCCGAGTCCATCGAGGGCGTCTCGGTCACCCAGTTCCTGCGCCAGGCCATGGCGGCGCGCAGCGACGAGGAGGTCTCCGTGCTGGAGGTCCGGGTGCTGATGACCGAATGGATGGAACGGCTGGGCATGGACCCGTCGTTTGCCAGCCGCCATCTCAACCAGGGTTTCAGCGGCGGGGAGAAGAAGCGCAACGAGATCCTGCAGATGGCCCTGCTCGAGCCGCGGGTGGCGGTGCTCGACGAGACCGACTCCGGTCTCGACATCGACGCCCTGCGCGTCGTCGGTCGGGGCGTGCACGTCGTGCGCGCGGAGCACCCCGAGCTCGGCGTCCTGGCCATCACCCACTACCAGCGGCTGCTGGAGGACCTCGTCCCCGACGTCGTCCACCTCTTGATGGAGGGACGGATCGTGACCAGCGGCGGCCCCGAGCTGGCTCGCCAGATCGAGGTCGACGGCTACGAGGGGTGGCGATGAGTATGGCGGTCCCGCTGAACGTCGAGGCGCTGCGCAAGGACTTCCCGCTCCTCGCCCGCACGGTGCACGACCGCCCCATCGTGTACCTCGACTCGGCATCGTCGGCCCTGCAGCCCCAGTCGGTCATCAGCGCCATGGCGCGCTATTACGAGACCACCCACGCCAACGTGCACCGCGGCGTCTACTCCACCGCCGAGGAGGCCACCGGCCTCTACGAGCACACCCGGGTCAAGGTGGGCCGCTTCATCGGCGCTCCGGACCCCGAGCGGGAGATCGTCTTCGTCAAGAACACCACCGAGGCCCTCAATCTGGTGGCCCACAGTTGGGGCCGGTCCCACCTGGGGGCGGGGGACGTGGTGCTGCTGACCGAGATGGAGCACCACGCCAACCTGGTGCCCTGGCTGATGCTGGCCGAGGAGCGCGGCGTGGCGCTGCGCTACATCCCCGTCGACGGGGCCGGGCGCCTGGACCTGTCGGACCTGGCGGCGCTGGTGGACGGGGTCAAGCTGGTCGGGGTGACCGCCATGTCCAACGTGTGCGGCACCATCAACCCCATCCGGGTCATCGCCGACGCCGCCCACCAGGCGGGGGCGGTGGTGGTGGTGGACGCCGCCCAGTCGGTTCCCCACCTGCCCACCGACGTGGTGGCCCTGGGGGCCGACCTCCTGGCCTTCTCCGCCCACAAGATGCTGGGGCCCACCGGCATCGGCGTGCTGTGGGGCCGGGCCGAGCTGCTGGCGTCCATGCCACCGTTCTTGGGGGGCGGGGGCATGATCCTCGACGTGCGCCTGGACCGTTTCCTGGCCGCCGAGCCGCCGGCCCGCTTTGAGGCCGGGACCCCGCCCATCGCCGAGGCGGTGGGGCTCTCGGCGGCGGTGGATTACCTGGAGGCCCTGGCATGGACCGGGTGCGGGCCCACGAGCGCCAGCTCACCAGCTACGCCCTGACCTCTTTGGCCGAGCGCCTGGGCGACGACTGCCGGGTCATGGGCCCCCCCGACGGCGACGACCGCGGCGGGGTGATCTCGTTGGCCTACCGCGACATCCACGCCCACGACCTGGCGCAGGTGCTGGACCAGTACGCCGTGTGCGTGCGGCCCGGCCACCACTGCGCCAAACCCCTGATGCGAAGGTTCGGGGTGTCGGCCACCGCCCGGGCCTCCATCGGCCTGTACAACGACGAACACGACATCGACGTCCTGATCGAGGGCCTGTTGGAGGCCGGTAGGTTGTTCGC
>JBKQIP010000012.1:0-24209 GCA_052148295.1 Acidimicrobiales bacterium | reverse complement strand
ATCATTGTCTTCATTTCATGTGTCTTAATGCCTATCCCATCCCCTGCGACCCTGTCGTTGAACTCCCTCGGAGTCACCATCTCGGGGCCTTTCAGTCGTCGTCCGTATCTCAGCGCCTTGCGTCGTCGAACGTCCTTGGCGATGGAAAACGGGAGCTGGATGACGAGTGATAGCAGACCGAAAAGCAGCGGGAGTTTGTAGAGATCGAAAAGGCCATCGCCACCGTAAACCGCACTCTTGAGATAGGCAGTCAAGGACGCGTCGATATAGTTCTGCGGCGGTCCCAAGTAAAGGACGGTATAGTCGCGCTGGAAGGCGGGCTGCGAGAGCGCGAGCGGGACGGGCTTACCGCCCGGTTGCGGCGTCGTGCCGTCCGTCACGTCGGTGTTCGACGCCAGACGCGGTTGGATTCCGGGAGCGCCCACCATGAGCATCCGGTAGTTGTCTCGACGGCTCGTTTCGATTGTTCCCGCAACGCTCGATCGGATATAGGTGGGCGTGTAGAAGCGCTGCAGCGGGCTGTTGCCGAAGGTGAACCGACAGTAAAGAAAAAGGGCTGACGCCCGCCTGCGCCCAGGCCCATTGGACCAGTCCCGAGCAGTCGAAGCCGACCCCGGGCGTCTCGCCACCCCAGACGTAGGGCACGCCGAGCTGGGTCTCGGCTGCGGCCACCGCGGCGGCACCTCCCGCCGCGGCCGGAACGGGAGCGTACGTGGGTTGGCTGAGGGCACCGCCACCATCGCCACCACTGCCGTTGTCTCCGCCGCCGGCCTCGGTGCCGGCACTGGTGCTCCCGCTACTCGGCGCCGCCACTGCGGGCGCCGCTGCGGGCGCCTCTGCGGCGGCCTGCTGGGCGGCCGCAGCGGCGATCTTGGCCTGCGCGGCCTGCGCGGCCTGCGCGGCCTCCGCCTGCTGCTGTTGTTGCACCAGCGTGGCGATCTCGCCGTTCTCCTGCGCGAGCGCGGCGGACTGCTCTTGGATGACCTGCTGGTTCTGGCTCACGGCGGCCTGTTCGGTGGAGACGGCGCTCTGGGCCTGTCCCTGCTGGGCACCAAGCCGTGCCTGTTGCGCGGACAGTTTGCTCTCCGCCGTGTGCAGGTTGTCCACCGCTTCGCTGAGGTCACCCGAGGCGATGTCGTTGTATTCGGTCGCCGCGCCGAGCGTCTTCTCGTTGTCGGAGAAGATGGGGTTGTCGCTCGAGGCCGAACCGTCGGTGACGTAGTTCGAGATGGCGGCCTTCTCGAGCACACGCTTGTCCCGGTCCACCTCGCGCTCCTTGACGGCGATGGCCGCCTTGGTGGTGGCGATGTCGCTGGTGACCTGGCTGAGCTTCTGCCGGGCCGCATCGTACTGCTGGTCCAGGGCCGACATCTGGTTCTGCGCCGCCGTCAACTCGGACTCGATCTGCGCGGCCTTGGCCTGGGCACTGGCTACCGTGTCCGCGCCGACGGGACGGGTGGCGAGACCCATGGTGCCCGCGCCCACGGTGACGAGGGTCACCACGGGCAGCAGTACCCGCGGAAGCAGCCGGCGACCGCCATCTGGCCGCAGCGCGAAGCGGACGGAGGGCCGTGCTCGGTCGGTCACGGCGAGCGCGGGGTCACCCGCTGGGCCGGCCGCCTTCAAAGCGGGCTCCTGGTCATACGCGGAACCGCTCGGAACCCCCGACCCATCCCGAGCGCATGGGCCTCAGCGGGATCGACGATCAGGGCCGGCCGGCTCCGACGAAGCCGTCCCCCAAGCGGAGGCCAGTGAGCCAGACCGAGGCGCCGGTGTAGGGCGCTTCGATCATGGTGCCGCCTCCCACGTACATGGCCACGTGCTCGCTGCCACCGGGACCGTAGAAGAGGAGGTCACCCGGCTCGAGGTCGCTGACCGGCACCGGGGTGCTGTCGCCCATCTGGGCCCCCGAGTAGTGCGGCAGGGGGACACCGACCTGGCCCCACGACCACGCCGTGAGCCCCGAGCAGTCGAATCCACCCGACGGGTCACCGGGAGTGCCCCGGGGCGACTCGCCGCCCCAGACATACGGCACGCCGATCTGGCTCTCCGCCGCCTGTACCGCACCCTCGCCGCCGGCGGCCGTCGGCGGCGGTGCCGCCGTGGCGTCGACGGGGGCGGCGGACCCGATCGTCGTGGCGGCGGGTGCCTGCGCGGCCGCCTGCTGCGCCGCGGCCACCTTGGCCTGGGCGGCCTGGGCGGCCTGGGCGGCCTCGGCCTGCTGTTGCTGCTGCACGAGGGTGGCGATCTCGCCGTTCTCCTGGGCCAGGGCAGCGGATTGTTCCTGCTCGACCTGCTCGTTCTGGGCCACGGCCGCCTGCTCGGCCGAGACCTCGCTCTGCGCCTGTCCCTGCTGGGCCGTCAGCTGCGCCTGCTTCGCCGCCAGTTTGGTCTCCGCGGTGTGCAGGTTGGCCACGGCCTGGTTGAGGTCGCCCGATGCGATCTGGTTGTACTCGGTGGTGGCGCCGATGGTCTTCTCGTTGTCCGAGAAGATGGGGTTGGCACTGGCGGCGGAGCCGTCGGTCACGTAGTTCGAGACGGCGGCCTTTTCGAGCGTGGTCTTGTCCTTGGCCACCTGCTGCTGGTTGGCCGCGATGGCCGACTTGGTGGTGGCGATGTTGGTGTCGATCTGGCTGAGCTGGCTACGCGCCTCGTCGTACTGCTGGCTCAGGGCCGACATGCGGTTCTGCGCCGCGGACAGCGTGGCCTCGATGGCCGCCGCCTTGGCCTGAGCGCTGGCGATGGTGTCGGCGCCGACGGGGCGCGGGAGGAGAACCACAGTGCAGGAGCACACTGTGACGACGGTCATGACGGGCACCATCACCCGCCGGAGAAGCCCACCTCTCCGATCTGACCGCGGCGCGGAGAGGCTGGGGGGCCGCTCTACGTCAGTCACGATGGGCCACATTCTTACCCGCCCCACCGGCTCGATTCAAACACTGGCGGTATTACACGGCGGTGTGCGGTGCTACTTGTGGTGGTAAGGCCCAGCTCAATGGCCTGAAAAAAAATCTCTCGAACTTTCGCGACCGGCACCACCCTTCCAGAGGACATGTGCCTAGCCGATCAGGCCGGGAACCGGCTACCGTCGGTCGACATGGGCGAAATGATCGAGTTTCCGAGCAACGGATCCTCCGCTGTTGGCTATCTGGCGGTACCAGAAGGGGGCCTGGGACCCGGCGTCATCGTAATTCAGGAGTGGTGGGGCCTGGTGGACCACATCCGGGACGTGTGTGACCGTTTCGCCACGGCCGGCTTCGTGGCCCTGGCTCCGGACCTCTACCACGGGGTGACGACGTCGGAGCCGGACGAGGCGGGCAAGGCGATGATGGCGCTGAAGATGGATCAGGCGGCCCGGGACATGAGTGGCGCGGTGGACGAAGTCCTCCGGCGCAGCAGTGCCGGGCAGGTCGGGGTCATCGGCTTCTGCATGGGAGGTGGGTTGGCGCTCGTACTGGCCACGCAGCGGCCCGACGCGGTGGCCGCCGTGGTGCCCTGCTACGGCCTCATCCCGTGGTCGGACGCGCAGCCGGACTACGCCGCGCTCGACGCCGCCGTGCTGGGGCACTACGCGGCGAACGACGGCTTCTTCTCCCCCGAGGCGGCGCAGGCGCTCGGGGCCCAGCTGCGCGCGCTGGGCAAGGAGGCGGAGATCATCGTCTACCCCGACGCCGACCACGCGTTCTTCAACGACACCCGTCCCGAGGTCTACAACGCCGAGGCGGCCGGCGCACTGTGGGAGCGCACCCTCGAGTTCTTCGGAGCGCACCTGACCTGAGCTGACGGCCCGGACCGGGTGCGGGACCGGTTTGTTACCATCGGATCCATGTCCGAACGCACTCGAGAGCTCCCTCGTCGCTCCTGCCTGTCCACTCCCGGATCGAACGAGAAGTTCCTAGCCAAGGCGCCTACCGTCGCGGCGGACATGACCTTCCTCGATCTCGAGGATGCCGTGGCGCCGCTGGAGAAGGAGAGCGCCCGCCCCAAGGTGGTCGATGCGATCAAGAACCTGCCCTGGGACGATCGGGTGCTGTGCGTCCGGGTCAACGCCTGGGACACCGAGTGGACCTACGGCGACGTGATCGAGGTGGTGGGCCAGGCCGGCGAGCGCCTGGACGAGGTCATGCTGCCCAAGGTGCAGTCGGCGGCCGAGGTGGTGGCGCTCGATCTGCTGCTCACCCAGGTCGAGAAGAACTCGGGCCTGCCGGTGGGGCACGTGGGGATCGAGGCCCAGATCGAGACGGCCCGCGGCCTGATCAACGTGGACGAGATCTGCGCCGCCTCGCCCCGGCTCGAGACCATCATCTTCTGTCCGGCCGACTTCGCCGCCAGTATCGAGATGCCGGTCCTGACCGGTGGCGTCGAGATCCCCGAGTACCCCGGTGATCACTTCCACTACGTCTTCAGCCGGATCCTCATGGCGGGGCGGGCCAACGGCCTCCAGGTGATCGACGGCCCGTTCTTGAAGGTGCGCGAGCTCGACGCGTTGCGCGCCTATGCCATGCGCTCCCGCATGCTGGGCTTCGACGGCAAGTGGGCCCTCACGCCCGACCAGGCCGGCGTGCTGAACGAGGTCTACTCGCCCACCCAGGAGCAGTTCGACCGGGCCTTCGACATTCTCGACGCTTATCAACAGGCCACCGAGGACGATCGCAAGGGCGCGGTGATGTTCGGCGACGAGATGATCGACGAAGCCAGCCGGAAGATGGCCATCAAGTTCGTCAGCCGGGGGCAACGGGCCGGGCTGACCCGCAGCGCCGGCTGAGGTCAGTCGACGAGGCTCCGGGCGATGACCTTGAGGGCCAACGTTTCGTCGGCGCCCTCGAAGATGGAGAGCACCCGGGCGTCGACGAAGTAGCGGCTGACGCTGAACTCCTCGGCATAGCCCATGCCGCCGTGGATCTGCATGGCCTCCCGGGTGACCCATTCGGCGGCCCGGCAGACGTAGGCCTTGAGCATGCTGGCCTCCAGTGCCCCGTGGCCACCAGCCATCAACCGGGCCACGCGGTAGGAGGACTGCCGGGCGGCCTGGATGATCACCGCCATCCGACCGAGCTTGGCCTGGGTCAGCTGGTAGTCGCCGATGGGCGATCCGAACACCGTGCGGTCCGCGGCGTAGGCCACCGCAGCCTCGTAGGCCGCCTGCATGACGCCGAGGGCACGGGCCGCCGTCTGCAGCCGACCGTTCTCGAAGCCCTGCATCTGGAGGTAGAAGCCCTTGCCCAGTCCGTCGGTCCCGCCGACGAGGTTGGCGTCGGGGACGAACCAGCCGTCGAAGGCCAGCTCGTAGGAGTGCATGCCCCGGTAGCCCAGCGTGTCGATGGGGCGCCCCTCGAGCCGTCCCGGCCCCGATCCCGCGGGACGGTCGCCGTCCTCTTGCGTGAAGACGAAGCCCCGGCCGTCGCCGCGCGGCTTCTCGACCACGAACAGGGAGAGCCCGCGGTGCGCCGCCGATCGATCCGGGTCGGTCCGGGCCAGCAGCATCAACACGTCGGCGCGGGCGGCGAACGTGCACCAGGTCTTGACCCCGTTGATCAGCCATCCACCGTCGGTGGGCGTGGCCGACGTCGCGATGCCGGCGACGTCCGAACCGAAGTCGGGCTCGGTCACCGCCACTGCCGCCAGAGTCTCCGCGGACGCCAGCCGGGGCAGCCACTGTTTCTTCTGGGTCTCGGTGCCCCCGTAGACGAGGGCCCGGGTGAGGATCTCGGGTCGGGTGATGAGAGATCCGCCGACACCGAGCGAGCCCCAACTCAGCTCCTCGGTGGCGACCACCATGCCCAGGTAGTCGCTCTCGCCGCCGCCGGCGAACCCGCCGTACTCCTCGGGAACCGAGAGGCCGAACCCGCCCAGTTCCGCCAGCCCTTGAATGACCTCCTCGGGGATGTCGGCGTTGGCGCGGTGGACGTGCTCGGCATGGGGGCGGACCTTGTCCTCGGCGAAGCGGTGGAACGTCTCGCGCACGAGCTCGAAGTCGTCGGCCAGGTGCCGCGGTCCCTGCACCGTGGCCAGGCCCGCCAGCACGGCCGGGTCCCGGTGCAGGGCCATGAACTCGGCCACGGGGGCGCTCCAGCCGCCGCCGACCCCCCAGGCCGCCTCGCGGCCGGCCACCCGACCGGCCAGGTCGGCCACCACATCGGCCGCGAAGGCGTGGGCCAGCCGCGCTTCGGTCTCACCGAGCGACCCGTAGGTGAGGGCGGCGCGGGCCACCTCCACCGCGGCCGCCGCGTGGGCCATGTCGTAGGCGACGACCTGGTTGGCGTCGATGCCGCCCTGGGCGCGCACGGTGGCACAGGCCTGGTCGACCAGCCGCTGCGCCAGGTCGACCGCAGCGGCGGCCTGAGCGGATGTCGGGGCCGGCGTCATGGGATGCGACCCTACCGGGCCGATCCGGTGGCCCCCTCCGGGCGCCGACCGATGACCGTGACCAGAGGCGGCAGCACGATCGGGTCCTCACCGGGATCCACGCCGGTGAGGGTCTCGAGGTAGCGCGCCACCGGGCCGGGGCCCACGCCGGCCGGGGCCTCGGCCCACGCGTCGACCACCTCGAGCCCGGCGTCACGCATCAGCGCGGGGAGCAGGGCGCCGACGTCCTGGTGACGGGCCTCGGGCAGGGAGAGCGCGGCGCCGGCGATGCGGCCCGCCGAGGTGATCGGCTCCTGTGCCACCACCCATGCCCCGGGCCGCACCACCGCCGCCATGCGGCCCACCACCACGCTGGGCACGTGCACGTGGAGCAGCAGGAAGCGGCAGAAGGCCAGGTCCACCTGTTCGGGGAGGATGAGGTCCTCGCCGGCTTGGGTGAGGGCGATCACCTGGGTGTGGGCGGCGGCGGCGTGGGCCGCCTCATCGCGGGCCAGGGGGTCGCTGTCGACGGCGTAGACGCGCCCGCCCTGCCCGACCATCTCGGCCAGGGCCACCGAGACGTCGCCGCCGCCGGCACCCACGTCCACGCAACACCAACCGGGCCCCAGACCGAGCCGCGCGAGCGCAGTGGCCAGGGGGCGCCGGTAGACGTCGTCGCGCAGACCCTTGAGCTCGCTCACCGGCGGGCGCGATCGACGATCGGTCCTTCCATCACGTCGCACTCTACGGCGGGAGTCTCGCCCTTCCGGCGGAACGTCTCCCAGGGGACCGCGGTGAGCAGCATGACCACCGTGGTCGCCATGATGGCGGGCCACCACAGGTCGATGTGGTGCACCCGACGGTTGCCCAACGCCATCGACCCCACGAAGGCGATGGCACAGAGCGTGAAGCGCAGCCCGCTGAGTCGCAGGGCCAGGAGGAGGCTCAACGCCACCACCGGCCAGAAGTAGTACCAGTTGAGCTCGGACTCGAACAGGACGCGGAGGAAGTAGGCCACGTCGGTGATCGCCAGCACGGTGAAGAGGTCGTGGCGCCGGCGGCAGACCACCAACCCGAGGCCGACGCCGAGCCCGACGGCCACCAGCCGGGTCGGGCCGCCGCCCCTGAGGCCCGGCGCGATGGTCGGCGCCAGGTGGGTCAACGGCGTGTAGGAGATCAAGCGGGGCTGGAAAGGCTGGTGGATCTGCACGAAGAGCGTGTGCGGCGCCGCCGCGATCAGCGGGGCCGCCAGCAGCACCAGGCTCGGCAGGACCAGCCGGTAGGACAGGCGCACCCAGACCCGCCATGAGTACCGGGCCAGGATGGGCGCCACCCCCAGCAGCGCCAGCGGTTGGAAGGCGATGGCGACGCCCAGCAGCCAGCCGACTCGAGAAATCGATGCGCCTGTATCCCGGGTCGCGTCCCCGCCTGCGTGCTCGCCGCGGTCGGCCACCAGGGCCGCCCAGACCACCAGGGCCAGGGACACACAATCCTCGGGATGGCCCCACTCCACCACCACGTTGGCCACGGCCAAACCACCCACCAGCGCCAACGCCAGCCGCCTCCTCTCCGAAAAGCCCCAGGCGCGGCCCACGGCGTCGACGGCGAAGAGTGCCATGGAGCCGAGGAGGAAGGCCACCGGCCCCAAGACGAACCAGAAGCTGCTGGCCGGTCGACCCCCGCGCAGGTGGCCCATCAGCCCGAACAGTTGCCCGAGTCCCACCACCGGGGCCAGGACGAGCTCGAGCGCCGGAGGCGAGGTCAGCGCCGAGCCCTTGAAGTAGATGGCCGAGAAGTGACCGTGCAGCAGCGCCGCCGAGCTCTGGGCCAGGCTGAACAGATCGGGGCCGGCCAGCAGCTTGACCGGCCCACCGTGGACGGTCTTCATCCACAGGAGGCTGTAGGCCAGACCACCGGCGAGCATGGCGATGGTGCCGACGACCGGCGCCGAGCGGGCCTCGGCCCACGCAGACAGGCGTCCCTTCATCCCCTCGGCGCAGCCGTCCTCAGCGTCCACGACCGCATGGACCGCTCCCCTCCCACGTCAACGACCGGTCAACGTCCGCCCGCTCCGAGCGGGTCGTGCTCCACCGATATTCTGCCATCACCCGCGGCCGATAGCCTGCTCAACGTGAAGGTGACCATGTTGCTCTGCGATGCCGCACAGGTGTCCGACGGGAAGCTCTACATCCTGGGGGGCGGCTGGAGCATGACCGGTCCCGATCCGGTTCCCTCGGCGGTCGCCCTGAAGATCGATGTCGACTGGCACGAAGCCGAGGCGTCGCACCACTGGGAGCTCTTCCTCGAAGACGCCGATGGCCGGCCCGTGTTGATGGAGACCCCCGACGGCACGCAACCGGTGGAGGTGCGGGGCGAGTTCACTGTGAGCCAGCCCCAGGGCATCCCGGAAGGATCGCCCATCGACGTGGCGTTGGCGGTGAATCTCGGGCCCATTCCGCTGGCCCCGGGCACCCGCTTCGCCTGGAGGATGACCATCGACGGTGAGTCCCTGCCCGGTGCGTCCTTGGGATTCACCACCCGACCCCGGTCCCCGGCGTAGACGCCGCGGCGCCGGGCCCGACTCGGAGGACACCACCGACATGACGACGTACGACCGTCCCTTTGGCCGCTATCTCGAGGACTTCGTCCCCGGCGACGTCTACCGGCATTGGCCGGGCAAGACGGTGACCGAGGCCGATGATCATCTCTTCTGCATGATCACCATGAACCACCATCCATTGCACACCAACGCCTGGTTTGCCGAGCACGAGACCGTGCAAGGGAAGAACGTCGTGGTCGGCAACCTCGTCTACTCCCTGGTGCTCGGCATGAGCGTGCCCGACGTCAGCGGATCGTGCATCGCCAACCTCGAAGTCGAATCGCTGGTGCATCGTTCGCCCACCTTTCATGGGGACACCATCTACGCCGAGACCCGCGTCCTCGATGCCACCCCGTCGGCCTCGAAGGCCGATCGCGGCGTCGTCACCGTGGAGACGAAGGGCTTCAACCAGCGGGGTGAGGAGGTCTGCTATTTCCGGCGGAAGCTCATGGTGTGGAGGCGGGCCGACGCCCCGCCCCGCCGGCGCCCCTACGGCGACGACGTCTGGGACTGACGCCCTCCCGGGCCCCCGTCTCCGGCGCTGGCAAGACCGGATTCTGACCTGGGGCGCCGAGCACCGCCGCGAGCTCCCGTGGCGGCTGACGCGCGATCCATGGTCCGTGCTGGTCAGTGAGGTGATGCTGCAGCAGACCCAGGTCGACCGCGTCATCCCGTACTACGCGGCCTTCCTGGCCGCGTTCCCCACCCCGGCGGCCTGCGCGCGGGCCCGGCCGGCCGCAGTGGTCCGGATCTGGTCGGGGCTGGGCTACAACCGCCGCGCCCTGAACCTGCACCGGGCGGCGCAGTTGCTGGTGGCCGAGCACGGGGGGGCCGTTCCCGCCGACGAGCGTGCCCTGCGCAGCCTGCCGGGCGTCGGGCCGTACACGGCCCGGGCCGTCCGCTCCTTCGCCTTCGGGGCCGATGTGGCCACGGTGGACACCAACGCGCTGCGGGTCCTGGCCCGCAGCGTGACGGGTGCCGGCCTCACGGTCTCCGGGGCGCAGGACCTGGCCGACCGCCTCGTCCCGGCGGGTCGATCGTGGGACTTCAACCAGACCATGTTCGATCTCGGCGCCACCGTCTGCACCGCCCGGCCCCGCTGCGCGGCGTGCCCCCTGCGCCGGCTCTGCCGGTGGAAGAGGGACGGCCTGCGCGACCCCGACCCGTGGCGGGCGGGGCGGTCGGGACGTGCCCAGTCACCCTTTGCCGGCTCGGACCGGGAGGGCCGGGGCCGCCTGGTGCACGCGCTCCGGGCCGGTCCCGTCACCGCCGGGGAGATGGCCGTCGCCTGTGGCTGGCCGGACGACCGGGCCCGGGCGGAGCGGATCGCGGGCGCCCTGGTGGCCGAGGGCTTCGCGCGGTGGACGCGCCGCGCCCCGACCAGCCTGCGCCTGCGGTGAGACGGCGCGGCGGCCGCTGACCCGGCGCTCGGGGTTCGGCGCGGCCCGTCGACCTCGGGCCCCGTCGCTCCGTCGGAGCGGTCAGCGCCCGAGGAAATCCAAGATGTGCCGGTTCACCACTGCGGGTTGCTCGACGTTGAGAAAGTGACCGGCGTGGTCGATCACCACCATGGCGGATCCCTCGGCCAGGAATTCGAGCGGGTTGCCGATGGAGGAGAGGAGGAAGCACCCGTCGTCCCGCCCGTGCAGGTAGAGGGTCGGCTTGGGGGTGGGGAGGAGGGTGGCCGCCTGCACCTCGGCCAGTTCCGGATGCTGCAGCGTGGGGTCGTAGAGGGCGCGGTAGTAGCCGATGGCAGCGGTGATGTGGGCCTGGTCCCCGATCGCCTCCTTGACCCGGGCCAGATCGAACGAGGCGTCATAGCCCGGTGACCAGTCGGCCCACAGCCGGTCGATGAAGACGAAGTCGTCCAGGGGCAGGGCGATCTCGGCCAACGGGGACATGAAGAAGAAGGTGTACCAGCTCCTCTGCAGCTGGTCGTAGGTGAAGAAGGACCCCATGAGCGCCGCCGTGGGAGGCACCGCAGCGGTCACCGCCCGGCGCCAGCGCCCGGGCTGGTGGGCCACGGCGGCATAGGTGGCCAGGGCACCCCAGTCGTGCCCGACGATGACGGCGTCGCTGCCCCCGCCCAGGGCGTCATGCAGCGCATTGGCGTCGCGAGCCAGCGCCCCCACCTGGTAGAAGCCGTCACCGGGGATGTCGGTCGGGGCGTAGCCCCGCAGGAAGGGCGCCACGGCGTGAAACCCGGCATCACCCAGGGCCGGCAGCAGGTAACGCCAGGTGTGGGCCGAGTCCGGGAAGCCGTGGAGGCACAGGGCCAGGGGGCCGTCGGAGGGCCCCGCATCGAGATAGCTGAAGTGCAGGCCGTTGGCGGTGATCGTGTGCTGGTTCATCCCCGGAGAACGTATCGCCCCGGCCGAGGGTAACGTCGCGTGGATGAACGTGACGTTTTACGGCGTCCGGGGGTCGTGTCCGTGCTCGGGGGACCGCTACCGGCGATACGGGGGCAACACCTCGTGTCTGGTGGTCAACGTCGAGGGGGACGAGCCCCTCATCGTCGACCTGGGTACGGGGCTCCGCTCCCTGGGTGACGTCCTCCTCAAGGAGGTCCGGGCGGTGGGGACGCCGCTCCACGCTACCGCCCTCCTCACCCATCTCCACTTCGACCACATCCTCGGCCTGCCCTTCTTCGGCCCGTTGCACGATCCCGGGGCGCGCCTCACCGTCCACGGTCCGGCGCAGCCGAAGGGGAGCCTCAAGGACGCCCTGCACGCTGCCGTCCAGCCCCCGGTCTTCCCCATCCACATGGAGCAGTTCCGCGGCGAACTGCGCACCGTCGACACCCGGGACGAGGACTTCTCGATCGGCTCGGTCAAGGTCATGGCCCGCAGCATTCCCCACAGCGGGGTGACACTGGGCTACCGGATCGAGGCGGACGGCCGGACCCTGGCCTACCTGTCGGACCATCAGGCCCCGGTGGACCGGCGGACCATCCCCGAGTCCGTCCTCGAGCTCTGCCAGGGCGCGGACCTCTTGGTGCACGACGGCCAGTACACCGACGACGAGTTCGCCAGCAAGGCCGACTGGGGGCACTCCACCGTGGCCTTTGCCGTGCATGTCGCGGCCGAGGCTCAGGTCAAGCGGCTGCTTCTGTCCCACCACGACCCGTCGCACAGCGACCGCGAGCTCGATCGCATGTTGTCGTCGGCCCGGCGCCTGCCCGAGGCCAAGTTCATCGAGGACGTGTCAGCCGCACACGAATCCCAGTCCGTCGACCTCGGTCAGGCCTGAAGGTGTCGGGCCTCGACCAGGCCCGGTTCCGCGAGGTGCTGGGGCACTTCGCCACGGGCGTCACCATTGTCACCGCCAGCGAGCAGGGCGAGCCGGTGGGCTTCTCGTGCCAGTCGTTCTCGGCCCTCTCGCTCGAACCCCCCATGGTCCTCCTGGCGCCGGGCAAGAATTCGACCAGTTGGCCGCGCATCGCCGAAGCCGGCGCGTTCTGCGTGAACGTCCTCGGTGAGCACCAGGAGGCGCTGTGCCGGAACTTCGCCGTCTCGGGCGCGGACAAGTTCGACGGGGTGGCCTGGACGGCCGGCACCACCGGGGCCCCGATCATCAAGGGGTCGCTGGCGGTCATCGAGTGCACCCTGGGTGCCATCTACGACGGCGGCGACCACGAGCTGGTGACCGGCCACGTGGTGGCCATGGAGGTGGGCGACGGAGCGCCGCTGCTCTTCTACCGCTCGGGTTTCGGTCGCTTCGTGGCCTGATGTCCGCTGTTAGCGTTCCGGCTCATGCCCGAGCTGGTCCGATCCTCCACCATTGACGACGTGCTCCTGGTGCGTCCCGACGTCCACGGCGACGAACGGGGCCGCTTCGTCGAGACCTACCGCCGCAACTGGTTCCCCCTCGGTCGGGAGATGGTGCAGGGGAATCGCTCCGAGAAGCGGGCGGGTGCCGTGGTCGGACTGCACTACCACCTGCACCAGGCCGATTACTGGTACGTCCTGCGAGGCCGCGCCCGGGTGGTGCTCCACGACCTGCGCCGCGGCGCGGCGACCGACGGGGCGACCGAGCTGGTCGACCTCGACGGGGACGTCGACCAGGGGCTCTACATCCCGCCCGGCGTGGCCCACGGCTTCGCCGCCCACAGCGACCTGCTGCTGTGGTACCTGGTCGACGGGTACTACAACGTCTCCGACGAATTGGGCCTGGCCTGGGACGATCCGGACGTCGGGGCCGACTGGGGGCTGACCGAGCCCGTGCTGTCGCAACGGGACCGGCGTAATCCGCGCCGCCAGGACATCGCCGAAGGCCTGCGGCCCCGGGCGGTCATGCGCACCTGAGGAGGGGGCACCGATGCGGTTTGGCATCTTCTACGAGCACCAGCTGCCCCGCCCCTGGGGTCGCGGGGCCGAGCACCGCCTCCTCAAGGACGCGCTGGACCAGATCGAGCTGGCCGATCGGCTGGGCTTCGACTACGTGTGGGAGGTCGAGCACCACTTCTTGGAGGAGTACTCGCACTCGTCGGCCCCCGAGGTGTTCCTGGCCGCCGCCAGCCAGCGCACGTCGCGCATCCGGATCGGCCACGGGATCGTGCAGCTGCCCTTCGGCTTCAACCACCCGGCCCGTGTCGCCGAGCGCATCGGCACCCTCGACCTGATCTCCGACGGGCGGGTGGAGTTCGGCACCGGCGAGGCCAGCTCGGAAATGGAGCTCGGCGGGTTCGGGGTCGACCGCGCCACCAAGCGGGCGCAGTGGGCCGAGGCGCTCGACGTGGTCACCCGCCTCATGGTGGAGGAGCCGTTCACCGGGCACGACGGGGCCTCGCTCTCCATCCCGCCACGCAACCTGGTGCCCAAGCCCTGTCAGCGACCGCACCCGCCGCTGTGGGTGGCGTGCTCGCGGCGGGAGACGATCCACCTGGCGGCGACCAAGGGGATCGGCGCACTGGCGTTCTCGTTCATCGAGCCCGAAGAGGCGAAGTCCTGGGTGGACGACTACTACGCCACGGTGGCCTCGGACGCTTGCGTCCCGGGCGGCTTCGCCGTCAATGCCAACGTGGCCTGCGTCCTGCCGTTCATGTGCCACCGGAGCGAGGCAGCGGCGATCGAGCAGGGACTCGACGGGGGCCATTTCTTCGGGTACTCGCTGGCGCACTACTACGCCTTCGGTATCCACCAGCTGGGCCATACCAGTGTGTGGGACGAGTTCACGGAGAACCGGTCGCGATTCGGCTTCGACCGGGGCGTGGCGGCCCGGGAGGGGCAGGCGCTGGGGGTCACACTGATCGAGCGGGGGCTGGGGGCCTTGCGGGGCGCCATCGGCACGCCGGATCAGCTCCGTGACCTCATCCGTCGCTACGAGAGGGCCGGCATCGATCAGCTCATCTTCGTCAGCCAGGCCGGGCGCAACCGCCACGAGGACATCTGTGCCTCCATGGTCCTTTTCGCCCGTGAGGTCATGCCGGAGTTCGCCGAGCGAGCCGACGAGGCCGACCGTCGCAAGGAGGTGGCCCTCGCGGAGGCGAAGGCGGCGGCGCTGTCTCGTCGGGCCCCGGCCCGGCGGCTGCGCGAGCCCTATGCCGTCCCCGCCCTTCCCGCCTCCTAGGCCAAGCCCTGGGCGAGGTCACATCCGGCTCCCGCGTCCTGTTGAATATGTAGTGGTGCTCGTTGATGGCGTCATCGTCGTAGTGGTGGCCGCATCGCTCCTCGGCGCGCTGCTGCTGCGCCGCCGCTCGCACGACGACGTGCACTCGGTCGAGGGGTACCACCGTCAGATCCACACGCTCGAGTCCATGAAGGAGCACCCGGCCGGTTCGGCCGTGGATCGCCCTGGCGCCGGGCCGAAGCACGGTTATCCCGAAAGTGCGGTGCGCCCGACCGGATCGACCACGGTCCGCCTGATCGGTCCGACCCCACCGGCCCCGCCGCCGCCGGCGGCACCGGTGCCGCCGGTCACGTCGCCCCCGGTCGAGGAGCCCGCCGCCGCCCTCACGTTCGACGACGGCGAGCCCGAACACCCCGACCCGGGTCCGGGGGCGGGGCGGCCCTCGGACCGGGCGGTGAACAGCATGAACCGCCGGCCCCGGCGCCTGGCCGCCCCCGCCCTCGCCGTCGCCGCGGTGGCCGTGTTCATCGTGGTCCTCCTGGTGGCCGGGTCGCATGCCCCGGGCCACCACCCGCCACCCGCCACGGGGTCGAGCCGTCACGGGGCGTCCCACCGCTCGCATGCGGCACGCACCACGACCACCACGGCCCCGCCGCCCATCGTCTCCGCCCCGGTGTCCTCGTCGGCCAACACGGCCAGCTACCAGGTCGACACCGGCACCTACACGCTGACGATCTCGGCCACCTCGAGCATCTGCTGGGTCAGCGTCACGACGGTGAACGGCGGGCAGCTCTTCTCCGGCACGCTGACGCCCGGTGAGTCGCACACCGTGCCCGTCACCGGAGCGATCAGCATCGACGTCGGTGCCCCCTCGGTGTTCGCCGCCGCGGTCAACGGCGACGGGGTCAGGCTGCCGGCGGGCTTCCAGACGCCCCTGACCCTCGATCTGACGCCGGCGGCGGCGGCGTGAGCGGGGGCGCCATCCCCAGCGCATCGAGCAGGAAGGCGTACACGAGTGCCTCCTCCTTCCAGGAGTCGTAGCGCCCCGACGGCCCGCCATGGCCGGCCCCCAGCTCGGTCCGCAGGCACACCGGGGTGGACGGGCTGAGGGCGCGCAGCTTGGCCACCCATTTGGCCGGTTCCCAGTAGCCGACCCGGGGGTCGTTGAGGCCACCCGTGACGAGGAGGGCGGGATAGGTGCGCGGCGATCCGTCCTGGTCGTGGCCCCGCACGTTGTCATAGGGCGAGTACGACAGCATGCGCCAGTACGCCGCCTCGTCGGCCCGTGGGTTGCCCCACTCCTCCCACTCGCCCACGGTGAGGGGGAGCTCATCGTCGAGCATGGTGGTCAGGCAGTCGACGAAGGGGACCTGGGCCACCAGGGCGGTGAAGAGATCCGGGGCGGCATTGGCCACCGCGCCGATGAGGAGCCCACCGGCCGAGGCCCCCCGCCCGGCCAAGGCCCCGGGCCGGGCCACCCCGGCGGCGGCCAGATGACGGGCGCAGGCGACGTAGTCGCCGAAGGTGTTGGCCTTGTGCTCCATGCGGCCGCTCTCGTACCAGGCCCGGCCCATCTCGCCGCCGCCCCGCACGTGGGCCACCGCGTAGGCCATGCCCCGGTCGAGGAGGGACAGCCGGTGGTGGGAGAAGGTCGGGTCGATGGAGACCTCGTAGGCGCCGTACCCGTAGAGGAGGCACGGGGCCGGGAGGCTCAGGTCCGTGCGGTGTACCACCGAGATCGGTACCCGCGTCCCGTCGTCGGCCTCGGCCCACGTGAGGAAGGTGGTGTAGTCGGCCGGGTCGAAGCCCCCGAGCACCGGCTCCCGTTTGAGCAGGGTCTCCTCCCGGGTGGTGAGCTCGATCTGCAGCACGCTGGCCGGGGTGACCATGGACGTGCGTCCGATGCGCAGCGACGTCACCTCCGGTTCCGGGTTGGCCCCCAGCCACACCGCTGACGGCCGCTCGGTGGCGGGCACCACCCAGCCCCGGCCCAGGAGGTCCTCCCGGAAGGGCTCGGGCCCGGGTGGGAGCGGGAGGACCCGCACCACCGTCTCGGCCGCCGTCCGCTCGCTGAGCACGAGCACGTCCGCGAAGGCGTCGACGTCCTCGATCCGCACCCCGGCGCGGTGGGGCACGATCTCGCGCCAGCCCTCGGTGGCGCCCATGTGGGGGTCGGGAGTGGCGAGGACCCGGAAATCCTGGGCCTCCTCGTTGGTCAGCGCCACGAACCACCCCCCGCCGCGGCCCGGCCGCGAGAGGTGGTCGACGGCGTACTCGACGCCCTCGCGTCGCGGGATGACCACACGCGGCGCGGCGGCGGGTTCGTCGGCGGGGATGGCGAGCCACTCGGTGGTGTTGGTGCTGTGCAGGGACACCATGACGAAGGCGCCGTCCCGGGTCCGCCCGGTACCCAGGGAGAAGCGCCGGTCCCTCTCCTCGAGGATCAGGGTGTCGTGCGCCGGATCGCTGCCGAGGCGATGGCGCCACAGCTGGTGCGGGCGCAGAGCCTCGTCGAAGCGGACGTAGAAGACGACGGAGGAGTCGCTGGAGAAGGCCAGGCCGTAGCCGGTGTCGGGCACGGCCTCGGGCGCGGCGCCCGCCGAGCCCTCGGGCCCGAGCGAGCGGAAGCGGAGCTCGTAGTGCTCGGCTCCCTCGGTGTCGGCTCCGTAGGCCAACACGGCGTGATCGGGGCTGACGACCGCGGTGCCGACGGCGAAGTAGTCGTGCCCCTCGGCCAGGGCGTTCTCGTCCAGCAGGACGACTTCGTCCGCCCCGGGTTCGCCCGCCGGCGGGAGCTCGCCGGGGCTGCCGGCCGGGCGGCGGCAGTGGATGGCGTAGTTCTTGCCCTCCTCGGTGCGGGTGTAGTACCACCACGGCCCGCGGCGGGAGGGCACCGAAACGTCCGTTTCAAGGATGCGGGCCTTCATCTCCTCGAAGAGGGCGGTGCGCAGCCCCGCCAGGTGCGCGAGTGCCTGTTCGGTGTGGGCGTTCTCGGCCTCGAGGTAGGCCAGGGTGCCCGGGTCCTCCCGCTCCCTGAGCCAGTACCAGGGGTCCTGACGCTCGTGACCGTGCGCCACGAGCACATGGGGGCGCTGGGGGGCCCGGGGGGCCGGGTGGACACCGCTCATGGGCCGAGCCTGCCACGGCGGCCGCCGCGCCGCCCCGATGATGCCGTTTCGGCTGGCCCGGGTAGTTGTTACTATCTCCATAGGGGAAATAACCCCCCGGAACCTCAGGAGCCCCATGGCCACAACGGATCTCGATCTTGGTCGCTACCAGCTCGGCTGGAGCGACGCGGAGGACTACGTCTTCAAGCCCAAGAAGGGCTTGAACGAAGCCATCGTGCGCGAGATGTCCGAGATGAAGAACGAACCGGACTGGATGCGTGCCTTCCGGCTCAAGGCGCTGAAGCACTTCGAGCGCAAGCCGATGGCGCCGTGGTTCGCCTCGCACATGCCTCAGCTCGACTTCGACGACATCTACTACTACATCAAGCCGACCGGCGGTCAGGTCGACGACTGGAACGACCTGCCCGACGCCATCAAGAACACCTACGAGAAGCTGGGCATCCCCGAGGCCGAGCGCAAGTACCTGTCCGGGGTGACGGCGCAGTACGAGTCCGAGGTCGTCTTCCACCGCAACCGCGCCGATCTGGAAGCGCAGGGCGTTCTCTTCTGCGACATGGACACCGCCGTGCGCGAGTACCCCGAGTTGGTGCGCCGCTGGTTCGGGACCCTGATCCCCCCCGGCGACAACAAGTTCGCCGCCCTCAACTCGGCCGTGTGGTCGGGGGGCTCGTTCATCTACGTGCCCCCCGGGGTCAAGGTCGAGATGCCGCTGCAGGCGTACTTCCGGATCAACGCCGAGAACATGGGCCAGTTCGAGCGCACGCTCATCATCGCTGACGAGGGCTCGCAGGTGCATTACATCGAGGGTTGCTCGGCCCCGGTGTACTCGACCGACTCGCTGCATTCGGCCGTGGTCGAACTGGTGGCGCTCCAAGGGGCCCGGATCACCTACACCACCATTCAGAACTGGTCCACCAACGTGTACAACCTGGTCACCAAGCGGGCCCGCTGCGAGGCCGAGGCCCACGTGGAGTGGATCGACGGGAACATCGGCTCGCGGCTGACCATCAAGTACCCCTCCGTCTACCTGATGGGGCCGAAGGCCTCGGGCGAGGTCCTGTCGGTGGCCTATGCCGGAGCCGGACAGCATCAGGACGCCGGGGCCAAGATGTTCCACGTCGCCCCCGAGACGACCTCGACCATCGTCTCCAAGTCGATCTCCAAGGACGGCGGTATCACCACGTACCGCGGCAAGGTGCACGTCGACCCCGGGGCCACCGGAGCCAAGTCGTTCGTGCGCTGCGACGCCCTCCTGCTCGACGACGAATCCACCTCGGAGACCAAGCCCTACATGGAGGTCGGCGAGCGGGATGCCCGCATCGGCCACGAGGCGACCGTCTCGAAGGTGGGCGAGGACCAGCTCTTCTACCTGATGAGCCGCGGGCTCTCGGAGAACGAGGCCATGGGCATGATCGTCAACGGCTTCATCGAGCCGGTCACCCGGACCCTCCCGATGGAGTACGCCGTGGAGTGGAGCCGCCTGATCGAGCTCCAGATGGAAGGCTCGGTCGGCTAGGTCCAGGGGTGTGCGGCGATGCCGTGGGCGGCGTGGCACCATGGTGCCGTGCCCATGCGCGAGGAATGCATCCACTTCCAGAGCCGGACCTACGCCTCCGGCGAGGCGGCGCGGTTCTGCGTCCTCGACCTGGCCCCGGAGGCGCCCTGGCGGTGTCCGGAGAACTGTCCCTCGTACCACCGCCGCATGGCCGACGTGGGCTGGGTGCACGGCTCTCTGGTGGAGCCCGCCATCGAGGACGAGCCCGGTGCCGGGGGCGAGGATGTGGCCGAGTTGTTGGGATCGGCCGAGGACATCGTCAACGACGTGGCACCCGACGTGCTCGAGGAGGTCCGGGCCGAGGACGAGCGTCGGGCCCGGTCCGGCAACCGGTGGTGGCGCCGGAAGCGCTGAGGTCAGCGACCGGTGAACGTCGGCGGGCGTCGCTCCACGAAGGCCATCATCGCTTCGCCCAGGTCGTCGGAGGCCAGCATGCCGGCGTTCCAGGTGGCGACGTAGTCCAACCCTTCCGCCACCGTGCGACCGTCGTTGGCCGCCAGCACCGCCTTGGTGCCCTGCACGGCGATCGGGGAGTTGGCGGCGATCTCGGCGGCCAGCGCCCCCGCGGCCTCCAGCACGGCGTCGGCATCGGCGGCCACCTCGTTGACCAGCCCGATCTCCCTGGCCCGTGTGGCGTCGATGTCCTTGCCCGTGTAGGCCAGCTCGGCCAGGTGCCCGGCGCCGATGATGGAGGGCAGCCGTTGCAGGCTCCCGAGATCGGCCACGATGGCCACCTTGGCCTCGCGCACCGAGAAGACGGCGTCGGCCGAGGCCAGTCGGATGTCACAGGCCGCGATGAGATCGACGCCGCCGCCGATGCAATAGCCATGGACGGCGGCGATGACCGGTTTCGGGCACTGGGCCACCGAGGAGATCGACGCTTGCAGGCGCAGCACCTCGCGGCGGGCTCTGCGGGCCCGCGTGGCCATCGAGGGTGCTGAGGCGTGGTCCCGGTCGCCGTCGCTCCCGTCGTCGCCCAGCAGGCCGCCCATGGCCTTGAGATCCAGCCCGACCGAGAAATGGGGGCCCCGGGCCGCCACCACGACCACCCGCACGCCGTCCTCCCCGCCCACGGCTTGCATGGCCCGGGGGAGGTCGTTCCACAGGTCGGGCCCCATGGCGTTCCTGGCCTCGGGGCGGTCCAACCAGACCGTGGCCACGGCATCGTGGCGCTCGATGCTCAGCACCGGCGAGCGGAAAGCGGTGATCTCTCCCATACCCGCAGGCTAACCGGGGCGGCGCCCTCGGCCCGCCCGGTAGACTCCTCCCGGTGGCGTCCGCTCCGCCGGTGCCGTCGGGGATCGGAGCGGGGTCCATGTCCTGCCGTGCCGCACGGCGCCTGATACCCCATCTGAGAAAGGTCGACCCTGCACACATTTCGCCCCGAGGACGCCGCCGCCCTGCCGGGGCCGCCCTGGCTCCGTGACCGCCGGGCCGCCGGGCACGCCGCGTTCGCCGCGTCCGACCTGCCCTCGGAGAGCGAGGAGGTGTGGCGCTACACGCCGATCAACGACCTCGGCCTCGACGACTTCGGCCCGGTGTCACCGGGCGGTGTCCCGCCGGCGGGTCTGGACTACCGCGACTCGGTGGCTGAGCTGCTGGGCCCGTCGTCGGGGCGGGTCCTGGTCCACAACGGGCACCCCGGGGAGTTCGTCGTCACCGGCGACGGCGGGGGCTTCCTCTTCGGCGCCATCGCGGACGTGCCCGATGCCCAGGGCATGGTGGGTCGCGTCCAGGAGGGGGGCGACGCCCTGGTCCGCCTCAACGACGCCTTCCTGCCCGACGCCGTCCTGGTCGACGTGCCGGCCGGCGTGGCCGTGCCCGCGCCCATCCTCATCGTGCACTGGTGCGACCGGGACGAGTCGTCCGGCCTGGGCGCGGCGGTGTTCCCCCGGACGGCGGTCCGCCTGGGCGACGGTGCCGCGGCGTCGGTGGTGGAGATCTATGCCGGGGCGGCCAGTGCCGCGCGATCGCTGGTCGTGCCGGTCACCGAGCTCGCCGCCGGCAACGGAGCATCCCTGTCCTATGTCGCCCTGCAGATCCTGGGCCAGGAGGCCTGGTCGCTGGCTCGGCTGGCGGCGCGGGGCGGGCGTGACACCGTCGTGCGTACCTTCACCGTCGGCCTGGGTGCCGCCTACGGCCGCGTGCGCGCCGACGTGTCCGTGGTGGGCCATGGGGCCCGGAGCGAGATCCTCTCGGCCTATCTGGGCAACGGGACCCAGGTCCACGACATCCGCACCCTCCAGGACCACGTGGCCCCGCGTACCAGCAGCCGGCTGCTGTGCCAGGGGGCGGTGGCCGGTCACTCCCGTTCGGTCTACAGCGGCCTGATCCGGGTGCACCGGGGCGCCGTGCGCACCGATGCCCGGCAGACCAACAACAACCTGGTGCTCGACGAGGGGGCCCACGCCGACTCGGTGCCCAACCTCGACATACTGGAGAACGACGTGAAGTGCTCGCACGCGTCGACGGTGGGGCCCATCGACGAGGATCAGCGCTACTACATCGAGTCACGCGGCGTTGCGCCGGCGGTGGCGGAGGGGCTCATCGTCCAAGGCTTCTTCGACGCCATCATCGACCGCGGGCCCATACCGGCGGTGACGCCCCTGCTCCGCCGAGAGGTGCACGACCGACTCGCGGTCGCACTGGGGCAACGACCCGTCGCATCGGAGGCGGCGCGTGCCTGAACGCGTGACGCTGTGCCGCGTCGAGGACCTGTCGTCGGGCCAGGCCCGGCGCTTCGACGTCGATGGTCATCGCATCGCCCTGGTGCGCGTGGACGACGAGTTCCATGCGGTGTCCGACCGGTGTAGCCACGAGGACTACTCCCTGGCGGAGGGCGAGGTGTGGGTCGAGGAGCGCGAGATCGAATGTCCGCGCCACGGCAGCACGTTCGACCTGCTCACCGGCGCCCCGTGCTCCCTGCCGGCCACCCACGCCATCAGGGTGTACCAGGTGGAGGTCGCCGACGGTGAGGTCTCGGTGGTACTGCCGTGAACTTCGAGGTGGAGGGACTTGAGGTGTCGGTGTCCGGACGCCAGGTGCTGCACGGGATCACCCTCACCGTGAGGAGCGGCGAGGTGCACGTCATCATGGGGCCGAACGGGTCAGGCAAGAGCACCCTGGCCCACGCCCTGATGGGGCGGCCCGGGACCGTGGTCACGGCCGGCAGCATCCGAATGGACGGAGTGGAGCTGGCCGGCCTTCCGGCCTGGCAGCGCGCCCGAGCCGGCCTGTTCCTGGCCCTGCAGCATCCGGTGGAGGTGCCCGGGGTCGCGTTGCCGACCCTGTTGAGCGCCGCCGGGGGGGGACCGCCGGGCCCGCTCGAGGCGCGCCTGCGGGCGGAGGCTCGGGCGGTGGGCCTCGAGACGGACCTGCTGACCCGGGCCCTCAACGTGGACCTCTCGGGCGGAGAGATGAAGCGCACCGAAATGGTGCAGCTCGGTGTCCTCCAACCGGCGCTGTGCATTCTCGACGAGGTGGACTCCGGTCTGGACGTGGACGCCCTGGGCGCGGTGGCCCGGCGGCTGCAGCGGGCCACCATGGAGTGGGAGGTGGGCATCCTCGCCATCACCCACTTCCATCGTTTCCTGGTCGAGCTCGAGGCCGACGTGGTGCACGTCATGGTCGGCGGGCGGATCGTGGCCAGCGGGGATGCCGCCCTGGCGCTCGAGCTGGAGCGGACCGGGTACGCCGCCTACGGGGAGTAACCCGCGGCCGGTGCACACCCGGCCCCCCGGTGACCCCGAATCGAACCTTCGGCTTGCTACCGTGAAGGGCCATGGCGAACGGTCGTCCACCGGACGACGGGCGCGGTGGTTCCTCACCCATCCCACGCACCGGCGGAGCCGGGTCGGGCGCCGTTGCCAATGAATCGGGCCTGCGGTCGCTCGGGGACCGCATCGAGCAGTCCGGCCGGCGGGGGCGCCGGACACGGCGGTCGGGCAGACCGCGGCGCACCGCCGGCCAGCGGGTCCTCCTGGTCCTGGCCGTCCTAATCGCCTTTGCGGTGGTGGTCGCCGCCGCCGGGTACGGCTACTTCCGTTACGAGTGGAGTCAGATCACGACGGCTCCTTGCCCCAGCTGTGCCGCCGTCGTCGACGGAGCGCCCTACAACGTGCTGGTGATCGGCTCGGACTCCCGGGTGGGCGAGACCGCGGCCGAGGCGCAGCAGTTCGGCAACCAGTCGAACGCCGGCGGGCAGCGCAGCGACACCATCAAGATCATCCACGTAGATCCGGCCACCGGAACCGCCTCGAGCCTCTCCATCCCCCGGGACACCTACGTGACGCTCTCGGGGATGCCGGCCGACAGCCAGCTGGCCACGGCCAACAAGATCAATGCGGCCTTCGCCGACGGCCCCGACGCGCTGATCAAGACCATCCAGAACAGCTTCGGGATCCCCATCAGCCACTTCATCGTGATAAACTTCTTCGGCCTTCAGGACGCGGTCAACGCCCTCGGAGGCATCTCGATGGACTTTCCCTATCCGGTGCGGGATCAGGACTGCTCGACCGGGGTCTGTTACAACAACTCCGGCCTCGACATCCCCACCGCCGGATGCCAGGTGCTCAACGGACAGCAGGCGCTGGCGCTGTCCCGCTCCCGCTACTTCGAGTACTACGCCGACGGCGAGTGGAACTCGGACCCGACCTCGGACATCGGCCGAATTCAACGCCAGAACCTGATCATCGAGGCGGCGCTGGACAAGGCCAAGTCGACCTACAACCCGTTCCGCCTCAACACGCTGCTCACCTCGGTGGTCCACGACTTCAGCAAGGACAACGGCCTCACGGCCAACGACCTCTTCGACCTGGCCGAACGGTACCGGGCCTTCTCCGGCTCCGATCTGCAGGCCTTTACCCTGCCCACCGTCGGGGCCACGTCGGCGGTGGCGGGCGACGTCGAGGTGGTCCAACCCGACGAGGCGGCCCAGATGCTCACCCAATTCCTCGGTGGCACGGTGGGACCGATCTCGACACCACCCCTCGACGCCTACGGCGAGCCGCTGACC
>JBKQIP010000011.1:0-61481 GCA_052148295.1 Acidimicrobiales bacterium | reverse complement strand
TGGAGCTGTGCGACACCGAGGAGCTGGCCCCCTCCAAGGGACTGCACATCCACACCGAGCAGATCGTCTCGCAGCCCGACGGCAACACCATCAGCCTGCAGGTCATCCGGCCCGAGACCGACGACGTGGTGGCCTGCGTTTACTACATTCACGGTGGCGGGATGATGACCCTGTCCTGCTACGACGGCATGTACCGCGCCTGGGGCAAGGTGATCGCGGCCAACGGGGTGGCCGTGGTCATGGTCGACTTCCGCAACGCCCTGTCCCCCTCGTCGGCCCCTGAAGTGGCGCCCTTTCCCGCCGGCCTCAACGACTGCGTCTCGGGCCTCCGCTGGCTCGTGGACCACGCCGCATCACTCTCGATCGATCCGGCCCGCATCGTCGTGGCCGGCGAGAGCGGTGGCGGCAACCTGACCCTCGCCACCGCCCTCAAGCTCAAGCAGGACGGGGATCTCGGCCTGGTCAAGGGTCTCTACGCCCTCTGCCCGTACATCGCCGGCCGGTGGCCCCAGGATCGGTTCCCGTCGTCGACCGAGAACAACGGGATCCTGCTCAACTTGCACAACAACCGGGGGGCCTTGGCCTACGGCATCGAGCAGCTCGAGGCCGAGAACCCCCTGGCCTGGCCGTCCTTCGCCAGCGTCGACGACCTCACCGGCTTTCCCCCGACGGTGATCAATGTCAACGAGTGCGATCCACTGCGTGACGAGGGCATCGAGTTCTATCGGTCACTCCTCGCCGCCGGCGTGGCCGCCCGATGCCGCCAGATGATGGGGACCATGCACGGCACCGAGATCTTTGTCCTGGCCTGTCCCGACGTGAGCCACGACACGGCCCGGGACATCGCCGCATTGGCCCGGGAGTAGACCCACCGGGTGGCGGAACGATGATCCCGCCCCTGGTCGAGTGCGCCTGCGCGCTCACATGCGGCGGTGAACGAGCAGCCCGGTTCCGATCTCGCGCCGCCCTGCTAGACAGTCCGGCGTGTCCGCCAGCCTGAAGGATCGCTGCTCCCAGCTCCTTCGCGACCACCGGGTCGAGGCCTTCGGCGGGACCTTCCATGTGCCCGACCGTGAGAGGTATCCCGCTCTCTTCGCCTGGGACAGCGGGTATCACGCCTTGTCGATGCTCCATCTCGAACCCGACGCCGCGCTGGATGAGCTGCAAACCCTGTACCGGGCCAACCGGCTGCCGGACGGACTGCTGTCCCATCAACGCTTTGTCCCCGGGGCCGAGGAACACCAGCGCTTCATCGAGGACCTCTTCGGACCGATGTTCGACGGCCATCGCACGCCGTTCGTAGACCCACCCACGGCGGCCTACGCCGCGGCCCGCCTGTCGTTGGCCCTCGGAGCGCCCGGCGACCAGCTGCTGGACGACGCCGTCGCCCATTTGCGCGGGCTGGCGCGCCACCGGACGGTGGACGGCCGGTCCCTGCCCGTGGTGTTACATCCCTTCGAGACCGGGACCGAGGGGAGTGCCCTCATGCGAAGCTTGCTTCCCGGTGGCCTGGGCGCCTCCCTCGCCCGGTTCAAGGAGCTCACCATCTCCTGCCGCTCCGCCGGCATGGCTCCCGAGGCGGCCTTAGCGGCGAATCACGGGTTCGTGGTGTACGACCCCACCGTGTGCGGCTGGTACCTGTTGGCCCTCGAGGAAGTAGCCGCCGCCTGTAGAGCGCGGGGCCGTGAGACGGAGGCGGAGGAGACCGATGCCACCGCCGGGCTCGTGGCCAGGGATCTGGTCGCCTTGCTCTGGTGGGACGAAGGAGAGATCTTCGTCGCCTACGACCTCACGCGATCGCAGCAACTCCACGGCATCGGGGCCATGGGCCTGGTCCCCGCCGCCAGCCGCGCGTTGGCGGAGTCGGGCCTGTCCCAACGCGTCGCCGAGCGCCACCTCCGTCCGGATGGGCCCATGTGGGGGCCGCACGGCTTTGCGGCCGGCACCATCCACCCCCGAAGAGGGGTCGGTACCTATGTCCAATGGGACGGCAACGCCGTGTGGGGCGCCACGGTGTACTGGGCCTATCTGGTGGCCGCCCGTCTCGGCTGGTGGGCCGAGGCCAGCCGGCTACGCGACCAACTCACGGACCTGATCGATGTGCACGGCTTCCGGGAGTTCTATGACGCGCTGACGGGCGAGCCCGGCGGGGCGGGCGCAGGGTCCGGCTTCACGTGGCCGGCCCTGGCCCTGGACATGACCATCCCGCCGGACTGACAGAGCCCCCCCGACAATGTGGTTACTTGGCCAGCGGAGAGTCCGAAAACTGAAGCTCGTTGTCCGCTGAGTCATAGGTGACCAGATACACCGGGCCGATCGCGTAGGCCCGACCCGGTGCGAAGGAAACCGGTGCACCCGCGCCAGGGATGACTGCGTCCCTCAACGCGTATCCGGCGTGGGCGAAGGTGGACCCCGTGAGATTCTTCCCGGCCGCCTTGGCGATGGTCGCAAACAGGGCGAGGTTGACGCAGGCCGATTCGACGGCGTAGAAGCTCTGGTCCGAACCAGTGAGCGGGTTCGTGGGTGGAGTGATCCGGAGTGCCGGATACGCCTTGCGCACCACGCGGTCGCACTCCTGGACCGCGGGCGTGTGCCAGATCTGGTAGTTCGACGCAACCGGGCTCGACGTCAGGACGTTCTTCAAATACTTCGGCGAGATCGTGGAGCCCAACACGGCGCTTTCGATGCTGGGCTCGCTGGTCGCGATCCACGGTGGGCTGTACGCGCTCTGGTTGGCCTGCAGGGACTCCGGCCAGATGGTCGAGCCGGTGCCCACGGCGACCACTTCGTTGACCCCAGCCGACTGGAAGATCTGGGTGATGACGCCGGCCTGCTGATAGGTCGCCGCCTCATCGCCCGACGGTGCGCCGTCCACGGCGCTCTTCACCACGTGGACCCCCAACGACTTGAGCGCGGTCTGGACGACTTGCAGCTCGCGTGCATCGGCCTCACCTCCGGCAAACAGACCCACCTTCTTCCCCCTGAAGACCCCGCGGTGTGCGAAGGCGGACAACTGCAACGGGTCGTAAGCCGCCTGTGGTGGTTCCAGGGTGAAGTTGGGCGCACCACCGGACTGCACATTCTGGGAGCTCCCCGCGATCGTCGGCACGTGGTATTCCTGCAGGAAGCAATCCGATTGCTGTGGGGCGAGGGCCACGAAGACGTCGTCATCCTCGGCCAGCTGGGTACATGCCGTGTTCGCCGGCGCCGTTCCCACCGGGTTCACCGCCACCAGGTACGGCACCAGGCGACGGCCGTTGATCCCGCCATGGGCGTTCAGATTCGAAATCAGCGCGTCATAGGCGTCGGGATAGCTCCCCTGGTTCAGCGTGATGCCGAACTGCCGGACCGCCGCCAGGTCGACGTACGGGATGCCGACGCGGATCGTCGTCGCCGTCACCCCCTGGCTCGGTGGTCCTGATCCCGCGGACACAGCACTCGCACCGCCGACCACGACGACGGCGCTCAGGATCACGGAACTCGCGATGAGGGGGATGAGACTCTTTCGCATTGTGGATCTCCACGGAACGGCCGCCACCAACAGCAGGTCCTGACTACCGTTGCACATTTTCACGTCCAACGGGATGCGGAGCCAGGTCACCACCTGGAGAGGATCAACGGGACAAGGGGAGGGCTGACCCTCCCTCTTGGGGACATCTCAGCCCAACGGTGCCTTTCGGGGCGTCGATGAACCGGAATCGGTCACGTAAAGACGTAGTCATTGCGGTCCACGTGGCGAGTCCACTCCCAGTAGAGGTCGAGGGGCCACGGGGAGAGTGTGAAGACCTCGCCCTTCGGATTCTTGTAGTGACTATGGGTGATCGACGGATGTGACCACACGAGCTGGCCGATCTCTTTCCGGTAGCGGTCCGCATAACGTTCGTAGGCCGCGGGCGTGACCTCGCACGTCCGCTCTCCCGAGGTCAGGGTCTCACGGATCGCCTCCATGGCGTAGTGGACCTGGAATTCGGAATGGTAGAAGAGGCTGGCCCCAGCGGCGAGATTCGTACCCGGACCGTAGACGCAGAAAAGATTCGGAAAATTGGCGACCGTGATGCCCAGATAGGCGGTCGGCTCATCACCCCATTGCTCGCGGAGCGATATGCCGCCCCGACCCCTGACGTCCATGGAGGCGAGAAAGTCGTTGTGCCGGAAGCCGGTGGCAAAGCACATGATGTCGGCGGCAGTGTGGGTGCCGTCGACCGTCATGACTCCGTCGGGCACCACGCGGGCGATCGGTGTCCGGACCAACTCGACATTCGGGCGCTGGAGGCACCGCAGCCACGACCCGTTGTCCTGCAAGACGCGCTTGCCGAGGGCCGGGTAGTCGGGTATGACCTTCGGCGCCAGGTCAGGCCGGTCGACGATCATCGAGGTCATCCAGCCGAGAAGTGCATCCGCCCGGGTAGCGTTCGTCTTGTTGATCGATCGGCCGGTCTGATCCTGGTATGCAGGGTCGACCCGGTAGGGGTCCATGCCGGCGGCGATGCCGCCGACGGTCATGATGAACCTGTACCACCGCCCGTAGAACGGAAGGTGTCGTAAGGCCCACCGGTCCCCCGGCGGTACGGCCGCGTGATACAGCGGATTGGGGATGATCCACTGAGCCGTGCGTTGGAAGATGGTGAGTTGCTCGACCTCGCCGCAGATGGCGGGCCCAATCTGGAAGCCGCTCGCACCCGCCCCGATCAAGGCAAACCGCTTACCCGTCAGGTCAAGGCCGCTGGGCCACCGGGCCGAGTGAAACGAGGGTCCGGCGAACGTCTCGATCCCCGGCAGGTCAGGCAGCTTCGGTATGTTCAGCGATCCGACCGCGCTCACGACGAACCGGGCGCTTAGGACATCTTCGGTCCCATCGACCGCGCTGAGCTGGACGTTCCATCGAGCCTGCTGGTCATCCCAGTGCAGCTTGGTGACCGCGGTCTCAAACCGGCAGTGCGGGCGCAATCCGTACTTGTCGACGATGGTGGTGAAATACTCCAGCAGCTCCGGCTGACGGCAGTAGAACTCGCTCCAATGATCCGCCGGCTCGAAGGAATAGCAGTACTGGTGGCTCCCGATGTCCACTCGCGCCCCCGGGTAGTGGTTCTCCCACCACGTGCCGCCGGGACCGGCGTTCTTGTCCACGATGACGAAGGGCAAGCCCGCTTGCTTGAGTCGGATGCCGGCCAGAATCCCCGCCATGCCGCACCCGATCACGAGTACCGGCGAGGCCGCTTTGACCCGCTCCGGGATCTCGCCGCCCCAGCCGACAGCGCCCGTGTCACCGCCCTCGAATTGGAGGTCGTCAAAGAACAGACCGGCCAGGCGACCCTCCACGGGCCGGCAACCCAGAAACGACATCATCTCCTGCAGCAACTCAGGGGACAGATCGTGGGGCACGCAGCCGCCGTCGCGGTACGCGCCAATCGACGGCAGGGCGCGGCGTCGAGCGAGCGCCTGCTCGTCGGGCGGGATCCCACTCTGAATGTCCAGGGGCACGGGGACCCTTGGACGGAGATCGCCACGGATCCACGCGGGATCGCCCGTCATGTGCACCAGGGAGCACAACAGCGCGGGGACGCTCACTTCCTCGAGCGCCGCCGCGATCACCCGATCGTCATCGGTAAACGGCTCGGCGGCGTGGGGGTTCCGGTTCATTCCGGCCTTCTTGCGCGTGCGCCCGCCCGCGGCCCCGCAACGGGACAGCGCGGAAGCGGTTGACCGTTCCCGGACCGGGGACGTGGCCATCTCGTCCTGGAACCGGAGGCGATTGACCCTACAAGGCCTCCCCCCACACGTGAGCCCCAAGGGCGACGGGCGCTGATCACTCCGCTGAATATCATATGCATTGACCAGCACTTTCCGCGTGCCCCGGGGCATCCGTCGGGATCGCGATCTCAGGACACCGCCGGGTCGTCGGCCGACGGGGCAAGGGACCACGTCGGTCAACCACGAGGGTTAGGGCGGAGAGGGTCACCCAACGTTGTGAACAGGGTGAATGCACCGAAACGATGGCGTGCGTCCAGTCGAGCTGTTGGCCGGACAGGGATGATGGGGCGGCACGGAAGCAGGATCGTACTGCGGGTCGTACCGGATCATGAGACCGACGCCGACGCCCTCCTGAGGCCCACGGTCCGAGCAGCACCGCGCCGATGATCGCCCCGTTCGTGGCGCTTGGTCGGCTGCTCGAATCCACACCGGTCCCGAGGCCTCCGGGCACCCGGGCGGCCCGGCCGGGCTCTCGGCCATGGTTCATCGTTCGCTGGATCGTCGGCACCGGTTTGGTTCCGTTTGGCAGGTAGCGTCCTCATGTGAACCGACACGGGGAAGTGACGAGGAGTCGACGATGAACCGCACCATGATCGACCAGCTTCAGATGCACGGCCAGGACATACCCTGGCTCCTGGAGCATTGGGCGACCCACAAGCCCGATCACCCGGCCCTGGTCTGGGATCCGCCCGACGGCGTAGGCCACCAGTGGACGTACGCCGAGCTCCTCGCCGCCACTCAGGGCGTCGCTGTGGGGCTACGCGCCCATGGCCTGGGGGTCGGTGACAAAGTGCTCATCCACGCGGAGAACTCACCCGACATGCTGCTCGCCTGGCTCGCCTGCGCCACACTTGGCGCGGTCGCCGTCACCACCAACACGCGGTCGGTCGTCGCCGAAATCGCCTACTTCGCCGAGCACACCGGATGTGTGGCCGCCGTAGCCGACGCCGGCTATGCCGACGCGGTCGCCGACGCGGCACCCAGTCTCAAGTGGATCGCGGTGATCCCCAGCAGCGACGGCGGCCCACCCGATCACCACCCCGCGACGGACTCGCCCGATCGGATCCCCTTCGCCACTCTGGCCCACAGTGCTGACTCCTGGGCCGGTCGCCCGATCGAACCCATGCTTCCGTTCGGCATCATGTTCACCTCCGGGACGACGAGCCGACCCAAGGCGGTTGTCCACACCCATGCCAACGCCATCTGGGCGAGCCGTATCGGCCCCCGCAACATCGACCTTGGCACCGACGACCGCTACCTCATCTACCTTCCCCTCTTTCATGTCAACGCTCAGAGTTGGTCGTTCTTCTCGGTTCTCGGCGTCGGCGCCACCGCGGTGCTGATGCCCAAGTGGTCTTCCAGCCGGTTCTGGGAGGTCGTCACCGCGAACGCGGTCACCCACATCTCGCTCATGCCCTTCTGTATGGGCACCATCTCAAGTCCCGATCGGCCAACATCCACGACATTGCGCATCGGGGTATTCGGACTCATTATGGAGGCGCTCGCCTCGATGCTCGGCCTGGAGGTCTACGCCGCCTACGGGATGACCGAGACCGTGATACACGCAATCAACGGCAAGCCGGCCGAGCATTTGCCTGAGCGCTCCATGGGACACGTCAGCCCGGGCTACGAATTCGCGGTGGTCGACAAGGAGACAGGCTCCCTGTGCGCCGAAGGTGAGACCGGTGAGCTCTGGCTGCGGGGTACGCGGGGGATCCAGCTCTTCCTGGAGTACTACGACGACGACGAAGCGAACGCCAAGGCATTCGAGGGTGACTGGTTCAAGACCGGTGACATGGTGGTGCTGGGTACCGGCGGCAATCTCTTCTACCGCGAGCGAGACAAGGATCTGCTCAAGGTGGGCGGCGAGAACGTTTCGGCCCGTGAGGTCGAGGACGTGGTGGCTACGGTGCCCGGGGTGACCCAGGTCGCAGTGGTCGGCAAGCAGCACGACTTTCTCGACCAGGTGGTCGTTGCCTTTGTGGTCACCGCCCCCGGAACCGATGAGATCGCGCTGGAGGCTGAAGTCATCGGGGCCTGCCGCGAGCGGTTGGCGGACTTCAAGGTGCCGCGAGCGGTCTACGCCGTGGACGGGTTCCCGCTGGGGACTCTCGACAAGGTCCTGAAGAACAAGCTGCGGGAAATGGCCGATCAACGTCCCGCCGTCTGAGGGGCGCCCGGCGGGTTGGCCGGACTCCCGATGACGACCCACTCCCAATGCGGCCGACATCGGTGGATGAGGGATCGCAGCCAGGGGCCGCGTCCGCCGGTGGTCCACCGCATGGTCACACTCGAACCACGCGACGGCGTCTTGATCCTCTGGTACCGGGGCGCAAAGGCACGAAACCTTTGGTCAGGGCAAGGCCGCGATGGTCGAGCGAATGGGTGGAGAGGGGCTGGCACCACCCTCTGGGGCGTGGCGGCACCCTGGTCTCACCGGACCACATTGACAAAACGGTCCTGTGATGCCCGGCATTGCCTCGAGCAACCCGCAGCGCGCCCGGCGCCTATACCGCCGTGGTGCTCCGGGCCGAGTAAGCGCCTTGCCGCGGATGCACGCCATTGGCCAATCCCGTTCCCGCCGGCGTGCGTTCTGAGCGTCCACCGCCTCCACCGGAACGAAGGCTTGCAGCTTGTGATCAACTGGAACCGTCACAGCGCGGGACGAGAGGAAGCGCCCGGTGAATTCGGTGTCAGGAGTGCACAAGGCCAGCCTCGCACTATTCGGGGTCTTGCTCGGAGCCCTCCCGGTGTCGGCGTTCGGATCGGGGCCGGCCGGCGCCACCACGCCGGTGATCTCCTCGTTCACCCCACTTTCGGGACCCGACGGCACGACGGTGAAGATCACGGGATCGTCCTTCCCCGGGCCGTTCCCGGGGTCCTGCGCGGCCGAATTCTCCAACGACGTGACGACCTCGGCCTGCCACATCAAGTCGGCCACCGGCGTCAACGTGATCGTGCCCAGCGGCGCGGCTTCCGGCCCCATCGCGATCAGCCAGGGGTCGATGTGGACCGCCACATCGTCGACGAGCTTCACCGTGGAGCAATCCCTCGTGTCGCTGACCCCGAATTCCGGTCCGGTGGGCACCAAGGTCACGGTGACCGGATCCTCGTTCCCACAGCCGTATCCCGCCGCCTGCACGGCGACCTTCAACGAAACTCCCACCAGTACGTGCACGATCCACTCGGCGACGAAGGCGGTCGCGACAGTTCCCGCCGACGCCACCTCGGGTTTCGTGACCCTCGGCGAGCCGGGGTGGAACGCGAGCTCATCTTCGGCGTTCGTTGTGTCCCCGAGCGTGAGTCTGAGCGCCACCGCCGGACCACCGGGGACGACTCTCAGCGTGTCGGGTAACGCGTTCGGCGCCAACGAGCAGGTCGATCTGTCGGTGGGAACCACCGACGAAGCGGTCGCGTCAACGAACGCGAACGGCGACTTCGCCTACATCGGGCTGACGATCCCGTCGAGCGCCCAGCCGGGCACCGTCGACATCACGGCTACCGGTCGTCAAAGTGGGCTGCAGGCTGAGGCGCCGTTCCTCGTCCGGAGCAACTGGCCGCAGCAGGGATTCGGACCTACCCACCGCGGGTTCAATCCGTACGAGAACACGTTGAATGCGGGCAACGTCGGCTCCATGGCCACGGACTGGACTTTTGCCACGGGCGCCCTCGTCGAGTCCTCCCCGACCGTGGCCAACGGGACCGCCTACGTGGGCTCCGACGACGACAACGTCTATGCCCTCAATGCCACGACCGGCGCCAAGGTCTGGACCTTCGCCACGGGCTCCTCGGTCACCTCCTCGCCCGCCGTGGCCAACGGCGTCGTCTATGTCGGCTCATACGACGACGACGTCTATGCCCTCAATGCCACGACCGGCGCCAAAGTCTGGCGTTTCGCCACGGGCTCCCCTGTCACGTCCTCACCGACCGTGGTGAACGGCGTCGTCTACGTGAGCTCCACCGATGACGACGTCTACGCCCTGGACGCCACCACCGGGACGAAGATCTGGAGCTTCGCCACGGGTGCCTCGATCACCTCGTCGCCGGCCGTCGCCAACGGGATGGTCTACTTCGGCTCCTACGACGACAACGTCTACGCCCTCAATGCCAGCACCGGGGCCAAGGTCTGGAGCTTCACTGCTGGGTCGTATGTCAGTTCCTCACCGGCGGTGGCCGATGGGATCGTCTACGTCGGCTCATTCGACCATGACCTCTACGCCCTCAATGCCGCTACCGGGGCCGAGCTCTGGAGCTTCACCGCCGGTGCAGTCGTCGGCTCCGAACCGGCCGTGGCCGACGGGATGGTGTACATCGGATCCTACGACGACAACCTCTACGCCCTCAATGCCGCGACCGGGGCAGAGGTCTGGAGCTTCACCACGGGCGGCTCGGTCGCTTCGTCGCCGGCCGTGGCCAACGGTGTCGTCTACACCACATCTGACGACGGAGCCTTCTACGCCCTCAATGCCGCCACCGGAGCCCAGCTGTGGTCCGATGCCGCATCGACGTTCACCGACAATCTGTCTTCGCCGGCCGTGGTCAACGGGATCGTCTACGTCGGGTCAGGCGACGACAGTGTCTATGCCTTCCATCTTGTTGGTAGCTGACCCCAGGTCATCGGCCTGCTCCGCTCCTTTGTGCAAGCCATGGCATGGAGCGACCAATTGCAACCGCAACGCATCAATTGGTCCGAGCATGGTGGGGATCCGAGGTGCCTGACCATACGTCCTCCCAGGTCAGAGAGTCCGGACGTCCTTCGTGACACCCGCGCCGTTGCACGCCCTGCTGAGGCGCGGCAGAGGAGGCGTCACGGAGCAGCCCGCCTTTCTTGCATCGCCGTGTCCTAGGGTGAGCCCACACCAATGGACGAAACGACCGAGGAGGCACCGTGCGCATTCCCCGCGAGGTACTCGACATGTTGGCCGCCCAACCGCTGTTCACTGGACTCTCCCAGAAGGAGCTGAGCTCCGTCGCAGCGCTTGGTACCACTCTGGACTTCAAGCCAGGGTACGTCTTGACCGAGGAGGGCGCCCCCGGCCGGGAAGCGTTCCTGATCGTCTCTGGGACGGCGCGCTGTCTGGTGGGCGACAGGGAGGTGGCGGTCCGCGGTCCGGGTGACCTCTTTGGTGAGATGTCCCTCCTCGATCAGGCTCCGAGGAGCGCGACGGTGGTGGCCGGCAGCGACCTGAGTGTGACCGCTTTCAAGCGCACCGAATTTGTTCGGCTGGTGGAAACATCGCCGAAGATCGCCCTGAAACTGCTGGCGGCCATGGCTGCTCGACTGCGTGCCGCCGACGAAGGATTCAGGGCGAGCAATGGGTGACCCGGCACCGAGGGTCTTCGTGGTCTGAGATCGATCCGCGGAGGTCACCAACCATTCGCAACGGCAGGAGACGCGCACGAGATGCCAGACTGCCCATTGGAACATGAGGGGAGAGGCCATCATGACAGTTGAGTTCGACCCTTCAGCCATCCGAGCCGTGCTGACGTCGGGGGGCGACCACTGGGTGGTCGCCATCGAGTCAGCCACCAGTGGCAGCTGGGGGAAGGCGGAGACCGCCTGGTCGTCCAACGTGATCTCGCGAGAAGAGGTCCGCGACCAGATCGGCGATGAACGTATCCCCTCTGATCAGGACGCGATCGAGTGCATCGAGGTGATGCTCCGCCGAGCGGGATGGCGCGCCGCAAGGAGCGGCCACGTCGTAACTCCACCGTCGCTCGAAGTCTGGGACCTCAGTCCAGCGTCCGAATACGGAAGGCCCAAAAACCTGTTTTCATGAATGGTCTTGAGGTCCCACAGACCAGTGACGCGTGTCAGGAGAACTGAACGGTCCCACCGAATCGGCGATGGCGGACGCCTGCGTCACCGCCTTTCCTGGCCGCATCTCCGAGAGAACGACCAATTGGCAAGACGACCGGAAGGATACGGTGAGACAGATGGATGCCGTTGAGATTGGGCAGCTGACCACGGAGATCGCCGTCGTGACGCTCAACCGACCCAGTCGGCTCAATGCGATCGACGGTGAGCTCCTCGACGGGATGGATGCTGCGCTCGATCTCCTCGGGTCAGGCACGTACCGAGCGGCGGTACTGACCGGAGCGGGGCGAGGGTTCTGTGCGGGAGCCGATCTCAGCGGGACCGGGGCACCCTGGGTGCCACCGGCCGCCGCCGCGTTCAAGACCGCCTATGACGCCCAGGTGCGGCTGACTGATCTCTACACCCGCCTCTACGAGCTCCCCATCCCCGTCGTCGCCGCCGTCAATGGTCCGGCGGTGGGTGGTGGCCTGGCGTTCGCCCTCCACTGTGACGTCCGCATCGCCTCCGATGCCGCCCGCTTCAGCTCGGCCTTCATCAAAGCCGGGTTTTCGTCGATGGATATGGGCACCAGCTACCTACTGCCGAAGATCGTCGGTGCCGGCGTGGCCCGGGAGTTGATGCTGACGGGGCGCATCATCGACGCGGTCGAGGCCTACCGGATCCATCTCGTCCACGAGGTGGTCCCGCCCGATCGGCTCATGTCCTCGGCGCGAGCGTTGGCAGAGCTCATCGCCGCCAACAACCCCTTCGGTGTGTGGCAGACGAAGATCGGTCTGAACGCCGCCCTCGACGCGCCCAGCTTGCGTCACGCCAAGGAGATCGAAAACCGGACTCAAATTCTCGCGGGGTTCACCAGGAACCCGCGAGAAGCAGCCGAGGCCCTGAAGAACAAGCGCAACCCCACGTGGGACGAGCTCTAGCGCTCTGGGCCTGTACCACCACGAAGAACCACAATCAAGTGTGCGGATTGGCAGCGGATGGCTTGCCACGCTGACCGTGGCTGCTGGCCTGCCTCCGCTCAGTCCTGAAAATCGCACACCCTGCGCCGATTGAGCGAGTATGTCCTCGACGAGAGGACGGGACGTGGGAGCTCAATCGCTTTCCGACGAAGCGCCCAGCGGCGTGGACTTGACCAGACCATGAGCGACGACGCCGTGGTGCGACCTGGACCGTCGGAATCGACCCGTCCAGAGGTCGCGCAATCGCCGAGCGATCACCAATCGCTTCACTCGGACGAGGAGGCCTCCGGCGCAACGTCGGATGACGATGCTGCCCGCCACCTGGGCCGCATTGAGCGCGTCATACGTCGAGTCGACAGGTTCCAGCAGGAACACATCTCACTCGGATTTCCTTTTGCCGTCGTGCAGAAGTTCGGCAACGATCAGGCTGGGGGCAAGGCAGCTCTGATCGCCTACTACGGTCTCTTTGCGCTGTTCCCCCTCTTGCTCTTGTTCGCCACGATCCTTGGCTATGCCCTTCACGACAACCAGAACCTACAAAAGGACCTCATCGACAGCGCTCTGGGCAACTTTCCAATCATCGGATCGCAACTTCAATCGCACACTCACGGCCTCCGTGGAAATAGCTTTGCCGTCGTCATCGGGAGCGTCCTTCTCTTGTACGGTGCAGTCGGCCTCGGGCTTGCGACCCAGAGTGCGATGAACACCGTGTGGAATATTCCCTACGTTCGCTGGCCCAGCCTGTACCTTCGTTATCTCCGGGCATTGGTCGTCCTGGCCCTCCTTGCACTTTCGACGATCGGATCGACGGTGCTCACCGGATTCGCGACCCTCGTCTCTCATGGTCAGGCCGCGACGGGGTTGTTGCTGGTCGGATCTCTGGCCCTGAACTTCTGTCTCATCCTTTTGGCCTTCAGGGTGATGACGGCCGACCCGCTCACGTGGCGTGATGTCGCCCTCGGTGCGGCGCTGGCGACGGCGTTCTGGCAATCGCTGCAACTCATCGGAAGTTGGTATGTCGGACACGAACTCCGGCACGCCACGAGCACCTATGGGTTCTTTGGCATCGTGATCGTCCTTTTGACGTGGATCTTCTTGGGTGCGCAGCTCTTCCTCCTCGCAGCTGAGATCAATGTGGTCAAGCGCTATCGACTGTGGCCGCGGTCGATGACCCAACCACCGCTTACCGGAGCGGACCGATTGGTCTTTGAACGCCTCGCACGGATGGAGCTTCGCCGGCCCGAGGTCCGAGTCGAGATCGGGTTTTTGCCCGAGGCAGATCACGACCCGATGGAGCTGACGCCTGCATCGGCGCCGCACGATCCCAGCGCCCGCTGAGTCACGGACGCTGAATCCCATCGGGCGGATCGGTTCGATCCTTCACCCTCGGGACCGCCTCTCGGCCAGTGGCGCCGACGTGCCGCGCACCATGAGAATCCGGTGGTCAGTGTGAAACCCGTGGCAGCGGAGCCCGAACGACGGTACGACCCATACTTTCGCGACGCTCGATCGCCTCGAGCATGCTCGGCACATCGTCAAACTCGATCTCTCGTCCGACGACGGGGCGGATCTGTTCGCGCCGCGTCATCTGCAGGATGTCGCCCCAGATCCGTAGGCCGTCGGCACGGGTCAAGAAGTTCATACCCAGGCTGTGTGTGAGACGTGGATCGTCGACGAAGGAGAAACAAATTCCGACGAGGTCAAAGTTGCCGTAGATGCTCGGCTGGAGGCTGATCGGCTGTTCCTCCAGGGTGATGTCAGCGGCGAAACCGACGATCAGATGACGTCCATTGAAGGCCATCGTCTTGAAGGTGTCGATCGTGACCTGCCCACCGATGGAGTCAAACGCAATATCGACCCCGTGGCCGTTGGTCACGTCGTCCACGTATCCCACGAAGTCGCCCGTTCGATAGTTGATCGCACAATCTGCGCCGAGATGGTGACAGAACTCGACCTTTTCGTCGCTTCCGGCGGTGGCGATGACGAATGCGCCGAAGGCCTTCGCGAGCTGGACCACGCCTGAACCCACCCCACCTGCTCCGGCGTGGACGAGAACCACATCCCCCGCAGCCACCCGACCGCGCACGCGCAGAGCGAGCCATCCAAGAAGATAAGGAAAGTACATCGCGACGCCGTCGACGAAGCTCAGCCAGCTCGGCAAGGTCTGCACGGTCGCCGCATCGAGCAATGCGGCGGACGCGTAGCCGCCCTGCACCCCGACGGTGACGCCCACGACCCGTCGTCCCAGGAGCGACTCGGCTCCCGCTCCCGCGGCATCAACGATGCCAGCGGCCACCATCCCCGGCACGAAGGGTGGCTCCAGCTTCAAGAGCCCGTACCGGCCACGGATCGTGTCGATGTCGTTGAAATCGAGGCAGAACGTCTCCGTGGCCACCCGCACCTGGCTCGGTCCGGGGGGGCCGACCTCTATCTCCCCGGTCTCCAAGGCGTCGGTCGGTGCCCCGAGCTGCGCGGCCACCCATGCCGTCGCTGCCACTGAACCGGTGTCCGCCGGGGAGCTCCCCATCACCCTGTCGTGGTGGCGTGGTAGGACACCGGCAGCTCCTTGATGCCGTTGAGCCAGGAGGATCGAAGTCGCCGCGGGCGCCCGAGGAGTCGCACGTCGGACAGTTCGTCGGCGATGGCGTCGAACATGATGCCGACCTCAAGCCGAGTCAGGTTGGCACCGATGCAGAAATGCGGCCCGCCGCCGCCGAAGGTCACATGCGGATTCGGGCTTCGCCCGATATCGAAGTGTTGAGGATCCGCGTAGACCTCTTCGTCGAAGTTGGCCGATGCGAAGTACAATCCCACCCTCTCACCACGGCGAATGATTCGACCATCGAGCTCCGTATCCTCGGTCGCCGTGCGCTGAAGCACTACGGCCGGCGAGGCGAAGCGGAGTATCTCATCGACCGCAGTCGAGGGCCGCTCGCTCCGCCAACGCTCCCATTGGTCCGGGTTCTCGAGGAACGCCAGCATCCCATGGGCGATTGCTTGACGGGTCGTCTCGTTTCCGGCCACGGCCAGAATGATGAAGAAGAACCCGTACTCCTCGCTCGACAGGGTCTGCCCTGAGGCGTCAGGCCGCACAAGCCTGCTGGTGACGTCACCCAGATCGCGAACCTTGCGTTCCTCAGCCGATGAGTAGGCGTAGGCCAGGAGCTCAAAGGTCGCCGTTTGACTCATGCTGCCGTATTCGGGATCTTCGGTGGCCGCCATCTGATCGCTCCAATGGATGAGCTGCTCACGGTCCCCATCGGGAAAACCCATCAGTCCGGCGATGGCCTGCAGCGGGAGGTGGCAAGCGACGTCGGCAACGAAGTCACCGCTGTCCTTCCGGGAAGCCGACCACACGATACGTGCAGCGCGTTCACGGAGATCGTCTTCGAGTTTACCGACAGCCCGCGGCGTGAAGCACCGATTGGCGGCGCCGCGCACCCGTGTGTGACGCGGCGCGTCCATGCACAGCAACAGCTCCTTTGTGGTGTCTCGAGCCACCTCGGACGAATCAAGGAGTCGAACGAAGGCAGAGTTCTCCTCGACGGACCAACCGGTCCGAGCAGTTGACACCGCCTTGACGTCTGCGTGGCGCGTGAGGGCCCAGAACCCAGCATCGTCATGCCCCGAGGAAGTTGGATCCTGAGCGTTCCAAAAGACAGGAGCGTTCTGGCGCAAGTAGCCGAATTCGTCCAACGGCAATCTCTCAGCCAGAATGTCGGGGTCAGTGAGATCGAATCCTGGCGGCACAACCATTGACATCGTTGGGCGTCTCCTGGTCGAGAAGATCCGACACCTGACGACTTCGTGTCGATGCGTGTTGATCGTAGAGGGGACACGATCGGGCATCAACTGGTGTCGGCCGAGTGAGCCGTGCTCGTCGGCTCCGTGACCCGGATGCTGCGACCGCTTCGGCCGATGGTCCGGCTGGTCCCAGGCAACGCCCAGGACACCGACCTCATCCGTATGGGGCCACTGTTGGAGGCATTGGGCCACCGTGCGCCCCTCGTACTGACCGAAGCCTCTTGAAGCGAGCCGACGGCACAGCAATGCCTGCACAGAGTCACGCCCAGTCGATTGGGCGGTCATCCATCGGCGAACGCTCACCCTGAATCTCGGCCCCGGTTGCCGTATATTGACGAAGTCCACGCTGGACGCAAAGGGGGGGTCCCTGATGAACGACCGCACATTCAACCGGATCGGTGCGCTAAGCGGTCTTGCCTACGTCGTACTTGCACTGCTGTCGGGCTTCATCTATCCGCAGCAACCCAGGGTCGACGCCGCACCGGCGACGACCCTGGCGTGGGTCCAAGATCACCGTACGGCCCTCCAAGCGGGCATGATCTTCGATTTCTTCGCCGCTGGCGTGTTCCTCTGGTTCGTCGGATACCTGCACCGCGTCCTCGGGCGATCGGAAGGCAGCGGCGCGTCACTGGCCTCCATCGTGTTCGGGTCTGGCATCGGCGTGGCCATCACAACCGCACTGGCAGCACTGCCAACCGCGTTGCTCGCCTTCATGGATGCTCAGCACGGAGGGATCGACGATCCATCGATCGTTCGGATGCTCGGTGACCTGAACACGTTGTTCTTTGCCGCCACCTCGATGATGACGGCGGTCTTTCTCGCTTCCCTTGGACTGGTCATGGTCGGAGGGGTGGTCGCGAAACCTTGGCTAGGACGGTTAGGTCTGATTGTCGCCGCGTTCAATGCCCTCGCGGTCTGGATCGGCGTCACCTTCAGCAGCTACCACGGCAGGGCCTGGGCCGTGGTGGGTTGGGGTGCCTACGTTGGCTTCCTCATCGTCGTTTTGATTGCGAGCGGGTCCATGCTCAGGGGGCAACCGTCGGCGACGACCTCCCCCTCATCCGTCTCCGTGGCGTAGAGCACGTCTCATGGGCCGGATCCGGCGATCGTGGTGCCGGAGGAAGTGACGGTCGATGCGGACTAGGTAGCCCGGCTCCAGATGGACTCCAGCGGCGGAGGCTCCACCGCGAACGCCTCGTGCTTGGGCTTGGCATTGAGTCGGAATCGATCGGTGGAAATGACCGGATCCCGGTCGAACTCCGGGATGACACCCTGGCCGAAGACCTCGAGCATCTCGAGGGTTTCCTCGTGGCTCAACCCGCTCGGAATCCCGAAGCAGAGCTGGTCGATACCGGCGTCGACGTAAGGTTGGAGCTGTTCACAGATTTCCTCGGGATTCCCGCAGAGCAAGAATCCCCCCTCGATGGCCGGGTCGATCTCGGATGGATCAAGCTGGCCGGGGGGATGGGGCCACCGCGAGCCCATCAGTGGGCTGGCCGGGAACGAATCGTGATAGAGGGCGACCAGCGTCCCGATGTAACTGTTTCCAAACCGGGTGACCTGGTCACGAGCACGCTGACGATCCTCGGTGCACCGCACCGCGCTGGTGATCATGGCGTTGTCGTTGACGAACTCCCCGACCGGGTCAGTGCAGCCGGCAATGGCTTCCTTGTACTCGGCGATGCGGGGGGCCAGGCCGCTCACGGCGTCGAAGGAGAAGCCGAGGGCACCAATGCCGAGTGCTCCAGCCTTCTTGAAGGTGGCCGGGTTGCCGCAGGCGACCCAGATGGGCGGGTGACCAGGTGCGTAGGGCTTGGGCAGGATGTTGTGGGGCGTGTCGAGGTCGAAGTGCTTGCCATGGAACGTGTAGTCCTTCTGTTCCCACATCCGGACGATCTCGACAATCGCCTCATCCCACTCGGAACGCGTGGAGGATGTGTCGTAGATGTTGAAGGTCGCCATCTCGTGAGACCCGGCTCCCCTCCCGGTCCCGAATTCGAACCGCCGGTTCGTCAGATGGTCGAGCATGGCTACCTTCTCGGCGCAGCGCACGGGATGATTGACTCTGGGGCTCAAATTGAAGATTCCCGATCCGATGTGGATGCGCTCGGTCGCAGCCGCCAAGTAGCCGGCTACTGCCTCGTTGGCCGACAGGTGGCTGTACTCGGGCAGGGCGTGGTGTTCGGTCAACCAGACGTATTTCCAGTTGTTGCGATCGGCGCAAGCGACCTGTTCGAGCTCGTTGACAAAGGCCTGGTGCTCCTTTTCGGAGTCGTGGGCCTGTGGTCCCGGCAAGAAACCTTGGATGAAGATGCTGAATTCCACCGTTCCCCTCCTCCGTGCGAGAGCCGATCCGAGCCTGTCGTGATCGAGCACGCTGATGGTGACCCGAAGATTGTATTGTCCATTTGGCGATCGGCGAACCAGTCGATCGGCGTGGATCAACCTAGCCGCCAGTTGGGGGGACGCATCGATGTGTGCCGACACCATTCTTTTTCAAGATTTGCCCACCAATTGGGGCCGTTGGGGCAAGGAGGACGAGCGGGGGGCTCTCAACCTGCTCACTCCCGAGAGGACGATGGCAGCCCTCCAGGTCTGCCGGAGCGGCGTGGTCTACCACCTCGGGCTCCCCATCCAACAGCACGGGAGCGGGCCGATCTTCGATTACCGCGGGGCGCCCCAGCGTCTGACCCTGACCAACCAGGCCGACTCGGGCCAGTTCACCGCACTGGGCGCTCCGCCCGACGTCGGTGCCAACGAGGACATGCTGGTCCTTGCCTCCCACACGCTGACGCACATGGACGCCTTGGGGCACGTGTTCGCCGCCGGAACTCTCTACAACGGGTTCCCCGCTGCGGCCGTGCGGACCAATTCGGGCATGCCGACGTGTGGGATAGACAAAGTTGGAGGGGTGGTCGGGCGGGCCGTACATCTCGACCTGCCCCGTCATCAGGGCGTGGATTGGCTCGAGCCGGGTCACGTCATCACCGGCGCTGAGCTCGACGCCTGCGCCAGGGGCCAAGGGGTCGAGATTCGCCCGGGGGACATCCTGCTCGTCCGCACCGGCTTCCTCGACTACTGGCACTCTCTGGGAGATCCCTCCGCGGCGACCGCACAGGCAGGTCTCGGCCTCGATGCCGTCGGCTTCATCCGCGACCACGACGTTGCGGTCGTCGGTTCGGACAACTCCGCGATCGAGTCGCTACCCTTCGACCAGGGCATCTTCCTCGGCGTCCACATCGAGCTCCTGGTGAAGCTCGGTGTCCACCTCATCGAGCACGTGAATCTCTCTGGCCTGTCGGCCGACCAGATCAGCGAGGGTCTGTTCATCGCGGCGCCCCTCTGCGTCACCGGGGCATCGGGCAGCCCGGTCAATCCGATTGTCATCGGGTGAGGGGCGCCCCTCGCTCGGACACCGCTCGCCACTGCGACGAACCAGGTCCGGGTCAACCCATCCCCTGTTGCAGCCCATGGCGGGCGGTCGAAGCCGTAGCCCACGCAATCACGGATAGCTCCTCAAAGCGGGCAGCGACCACTCCTCTTGACGCGCGAGCATCAGGTTGCGCCGCGTCGATGACCGAACGCGATCGGGACGGGTGAATCCGTGGCGCCACGGGCTCGAGGGTCGACCAGCGGCGATGTCCCGGATCTGGTCGGACCGGATCTGAGCGTTCTCTTCTGTGGGATCAACCCCGGTCAACGCTCAGGAGAGCTGGGCCAACATTTCGCCCGCCCCGGGAACCGGTTTTGGAAATTGCTCCATGCCGGGGGGTTCACCGATTCGGTCCTGGCCCCCTCGGACCAGGGTTCACTGCCTGCACTGGGCATCGGCATCACGAACTTGGTTCCGAGGGTGACCACAGCTGCCAGCGAACTCGACGACGCGGAATTGCGGGCGGGCGCCGAGCAGCTAGAGGCCAAGGTGGGAGCGCTGCGCCCCCGTTGCGTCGCGGTGCTCGGCCTCCAGGCCTACCGCACCGCCTTTCAACGACCCAAGGCGGAGGTGGGCGAACAGCCCGAACGGCTGGGAACAGCAACGCTGTGGCTGCTTCCCAACCCGAGCGGTCTCCAGGCTCGGTATCAGTTGCCCGAGATGGCAACGCTGTTCCGGTGTCTGCATGTTGCCGCCATCGAGAACCGCTAACGGCGTCCGCTCGTCGAACCTTGATCCACAGGATCGCGACGAGAGAAGCAACCCGGGAGCCTCAACCGAAGCGCGCACCAGGTTCATTCCTCGGCGCTGGACGTGCCCTTTGAGAGGCGCCAGGTGATCACGATGCGCTGCTACATCAGAGTGGCGGCAACGCTCGCTTCCTCGTGTGCTCGGAGATCCGCCTCGAAATGCACTGCGCCGGTCTGGTGGGTGAGCTTGGCTGACCACTTCTCTTCGACGTTGCCGTATTTCCAGATAAGCAGGGCACCGGCCCAGGTGAGGATGAACATGCCAACGATGACGAATCCCGCCGTGTTGATGTTGAAGTTAGCCATGAATTTCCAGAAACCGCCGTTGAGGTGCAGTTCCACAGGCAGCAGCCCGAGCACTTCGACGGTGCCGATGAAGAAGCAGATAAAGACCGAGAGGCCCGTGATGGCCAGGTTGTAATAGACCTTGCGCACCGGATTGAAGAAGGCCCAGCCGTAAGCCATGTTCATGAAGACACCGTCGAGCGTGTCCATCAGGCTCATCCCGGCCGTGAAGAGGATCGGGAGGCACATGATCGAGTACCAGGGCAGAGCCCGGGTGGCGAGAAGGGCGGTCGTGGCCAGCAGGGCGACTTCGGTTGCCGTGTCGAATCCCAAGCCGAAGACGACGCCCACTGGGTACATCTGCCATTCCTTGGTGATCGACTTCATCCACTTGCCGAATATCCGGTACATGAAGCCCCGGTTTTCCAGCTGCTGCTCGAGCTCTTCTTCGTTGAAGTACCCATGGCGCATCTTGCGGAATACCACGATGATCCCGGCCAGGATCACGATGTTCAAGAAGGCGATGAGGTAGAGGAAGCTGGCGGAGACGATGGTGCCGAAGACGCCGCCGAACTGTTCGAGCCCCGAGTTGTTGTGGGAGACGGCGCTATAGACCGTCTTCTCGGCGATGACGATGCCCGCTCCGATGGCGATGACGATGGTGGAATGGCCCAGCGAGAAGAAGTAGCCGATACTGAGCGGCTTCTTGCCCTCGTTCATCAGCTTGCGAGTCGTATTGTCGATGGCCGAAATGTGATCGGCGTCGAAGGCATGGCGCAGCCCGAGCGTGTAGGCCAGCACCGAGACCCCGATACCCAGGCCCCTGTAGTGGGAGGGGACAACGAACGCAATGAAGACCCCGAAACCGATGACATGCAGCAACAAGATGGAGCCGAACATGAGCTTGGTCTGCAGCGACTGCGTCGGACTCAGGTCCCGTCGGAACTCCCGGATCTTCCCGATTGGACCCGACGAGATGGGGGCGGTGCTCATGGCAACCATCGATGGGCTCCTCCCCTGATTCGGACCTTCACCTGGGTTCGGAGCCGGAGTGTAAGGCAGATGCGAGAAAGTCGCAATTAGTTTGGACTCGACTTAACACGGTCGACCGGCGCGCTGGGGGGCACGTGTCCGAGCGAGTGTGCACGGTGCCTTCGGTGGCCGGCAGAAGGGCGCCGACGATGAAGTGAGCCCTGGTCAGAGGACAAATGCTGGGCTGTCCCCTCTCCCATGCCCCTGCAACACGCCCTCCTCGACCGCCGCCGCCAGCCCCAGTACCTTTGTTTGGGGCAGACGATGGGCGGTCGCCGACACCCGCCTCGCGACGCTTCGCGCCGCCTCCATGAACCTTCCGACAGAGCCGTCTGTGCACCGTCAAGCTGGTCCCGCCCGCCCGTCCGGAGTCAGACGAATGGTTCCGAAGCGTCACCGTCGTGGCCGCGGTGCGGATCGCCTTCGACAGCGATCAGCGCGACCCCGCCACTCTCTGTCGCACCCGTGAGAGCAGATGCATTTTCAGCCATTGCAGGTACAGCCATGACACGTGCAGCCGTTCATGCTCGCGGCGCGCCCGAGACCGATGTGCGTCCTGAGAATCGCCATGTGCTTCGCGACATCGGTCGAGGCCAGGACGCCAGAGGGACACGACGCCACCGCTGTGTGACGGAATGGTCCGGTTCCGCGTCTTCATCGCGAACAGGCCCATGACCGACACGAACAGTTCGCCGTTCGTTCCGTTGACTTCCTGTCGTCGATCTCTAGAATTGACCAGTGGGTACATTGGTCGGCTCAGTGGTGCACCGAGATCATCCGAAGGAGGCTCGATGCGGAACAAGAGACCGTCGAGTGGAAGACATGAGGGTCCGATATGCCAACCACGAAGGAGTCCAGCGTGACAACTACCGAAGCTGACAGGCCCACCAAGAATGGAAGAGGCAACGGCGTCGCGGAAGGCCTCGCCGAAGGCATCGTAGGGAGCGTCGAAGGGCTCACGACCATCGCGCGCGATCAAGCGGAAGTGTCGTTCAAGCAGGGCGAGAAGGTGGGCTTGGTCTTGCGGGATCAATCCATCTTGTCGATCAAGGCTGCGGAGGATTTTGGTCTCTCCGTGCTCTCGACCTACGCGGAGATCACCGCCCCGTTCACGCCCAAGTTGCCGACTATCGTCCCCGTCGGCAATCTCGACACCTTGGTGAAGGCCGGATTCGACATCACACAGCAGCTGCTGACCACGGAGCGGAAGCTGGCGGAAACCGCAGTGGCGTTGGTGATCCGCCGGATCGACTGAGCTCGTAGACCGCCGGCCGAGACGCCGATCGTCCTCCCTCGCCCCAGACTCGCCCCGGACCGAAGGACCGAGTCGCCCGCGGGGCGCTGCCCGCTCAGCGGGCTGCCTCGCGGCGTGACGGGAGGTGTGAGGGTGTTCGTCCGCGATGGCGCCACGCTCCAGCCCAGCTCCTTGCCCTCGGGGACCGACCGAGATGGCAGGACCCGGCTTTACGAGGCGGAACTGGCGGGCCATCCGTGCCTGTGCCGGACCGTCCGGATCGTCCGAACCGCCATCGAATGTCCTTTCGGCGACACCTAGATATTCTTTCGGCAACACATAGACAGCTGGGGTATCGGTCATGATCCAAAGGGCGTCGACGGACCACCGCTCTCCCATGGTTGCCGTCCTGCACTGGGACGGTCTGGCTCTACGAGTCCTCCCGTTTGCGGTCGTGGCCGTTGGCGCGGAGGCGAGCCTCCTCCTGCCGCCGGGGCCCGCCTCCAGCACCGACGCCATTATCAGTGCGGCCCTCCTCGTGGCCACGGTCCTGTGCTTCTTTCTCCCCTGGAGTGTCCTTCCGTCGTGGGCCGACCTGATCATCCCATTGCTCTATACGGGTTCTGCGGTGGCCTTGATCCTGGCCGCGGGCGGTTCCACCACGGGTATCGGACTCGTGATCGTGCTCCCCATCGTGTGGACGGCCCTGTACCTCCGCCCGTGGAAGTCTGCAGTCGTCGTGGTCGCATTCGTGGCCGTCGGGGTGATCACAAGCATCTATCCCGTGTACATGACCGACACGGTTCGGCTGCGCCGAGTGTTCATCTATCTCGCCATCGGCGGACTCATCGCCTATTGCATCGTCGAACTCAGGCTGCGCATCACTCGCGCCATAGCCCAACGCGATGAATTGAACCGTCGCATGGCCGAGTCCATCGGCGAACTCGAGGAACGCAACAGCGATGCCGCCCTCCTGAGCTCCTTCTCGGAGATGCTGCACACCTGCGACGATCTGGACGAAGCCTACGGAGTGATCACGTACGCCTGTGAGAAGAAGTTTCCCGAAGGAGGTGCGGTCTACCTCGCCCGATCGTCAGGCGAGCTGATGTCATTCGGTGCCTCGTGGGGTGACCTCCCATCCGGCAAAAGCCCAATCTTTTCGAACGCATGTTGGGCCTTGCGTCTGGGCCGATTCCACGATTCCTCGCCTGGAGGACCGTCATGCACACATGTGGCGGAGTGGAACGTCGAGCGCCACCTGTGCTGCCCAATGACGGTCCACGGCGAGACTATCGGCATCATGACGTTTGTCCTGCCGAGGGGACCCAATGGCCCCACGGAGGGTGGCGAAGACCATTTGGTGCAGTTTGCCCTGTCCATCACTGAACAGGTCGCGATCGCCATGGCGAACTTCAAGTTGCGCGAGACCCTTCGCGCCATGTCCGTCCGGGACCCGTTGACCAACCTTTACAACCGGCGATACATGGAGGAGACACTCGATCGCGAGTTGAACAAAGAGAAGGCAATCCGGAACCAACTCAGCATTCTCCAAATTGACGTGGATCACTTCAAGAATTTCAATGACACGTACGGACACGAGGTTGGCGACTTCGTGCTGCGTTCTATTGGAGAGATGCTGCTCTCGCTCTTTCGGGACTCCGATGTCCCGTGCCGTTCGGGAGGTGAAGAGTTCACCGTTGTGCTGCCGAGGTGCTCGTTGATCGATGCCGAGCGTCGAGCCCAACGTCTCCAGGAGAGCGTCGCGGAGTTGCACATGCCCTTCAGGACGCTGGAGAATGCGCCCCGGCCTCCGACGCTTTCCATCGGCATTGCCACATCGCCCGAGCACGGAACGGCCACCGGAACCCTCCTGCGGGCCGCAGACCAGGCTCTCTACGCAGCCAAGACAGCGGGAAGAGACCGGATCGTACGGGCGTTGAACGCGACCGCTCTACTGGATGACGGAGCACCCGAGGAGGCCGAAGCGCGACCACGGGACGGGCACGTCAGTGGCGCCTAGGTGCGCGCCGGAGAGCGAGCCTGCCCCGTGAAATTCCGTTGATCCCGGTCACGACACTCCCCCGCTTCGCCCGGCCCGGGCGATCGAGGCTTGTGCATCTTTGATCACCGTCACCCTCTGCCACTTGCCAGCCGGACCCCCTTCCGAAACGATGGGGCAGGAACTATGACCGACATGGCCGCTCCACCGGCTCCCACGCAGACCCGGGTCTGGTCTGGCGCGGCCGGATGGATCAGGGACAAGGACCCAGACCTCACGGCGGTCAAACGCTCGGTCAGGGCGGCGCTGGTCATGCCCTCGGTCTTTGCCTTTGCTCATCTCGTCTTCTCCAACCCGCAGGTCAGCCTCTTCGGCGCGTTCGGCTCGTTCGCCCTGTTGCTTCTGGTGGACTTCCCCGGTCGGCCCCGCACCCGTCTCCTCTCCTTCGGAGTGCTCTTCCTCGTGGGGATATTTCTCATCTCTCTCGGTACCATCGTCTCAACCGACAAGGTGGCAGCGGTGGTGGCGATGGCAGTGGTCGGGTTCGCCGTGCTCTTTTTGGGCATCGTCACGCCGCAGGTCGCTACCGCATCGACCGCGGCACTCCTGACGTTCGTACTACCCGTGGCCGTTGCCCAGCCGGCTGCCGCCGTCGGCCCTCGGCTGGTCGGGTGGGCGCTGGCCGCCCTCGCCTCCATTCCCGCCTGCATGTTGATCTGGCCGACCCCTTGGCACGACAACCTCCGTCGTCGCCTGTCGGCCGCCCTGTCGGCCGTCGGCCGGCTGGCACAGGCACACGCCGAGGGTCGCCTCGACCCGGAGGCCCTCGCGGCCGTGGCGTCGGACATGGCGCGATTGCGAGACCAGTTCAGGGGGACCCCCTACCCACCCACCGGGTCGGTCCCCGGAGCGGTGGCGCTGGCCAAGCTGGTAGGCCGGGCCGAGTGGGTCGCCGGCAATGCGGCGCTGTGCAAGGGGGATATGGCACCGGAGAGCATGTCGCGGGCCCAACCGGTGCTCGGGGCGGTAGCTGAAACGCTGCACTTGAGCGCTTCGCTGATCTGCGACGGCAACGCCCACCCCGTTGACGATCCGGCCCTGGTCCGAGCGGTCCAGGAGTCGACCAGACGGTTGGACCGACTGATCGGTACCGAGTTCGAAGCCGATGTGTCCATGCTGATCGACGTCGGGTCCGATCACGGAGACCCTCCCGCTGAGGACGGGCCCGAGACGACGGAGTCCGGTCGGCGCGGGAGTCTTGCCGCGGCCCTGGATCCAAGCTTCCATGCCCGGGTCTTGGGCATCTCGACGGAACTGGTGGCGGACGCCGCCCTCGAGTCGGCCGGCGCCCGGGTCGTCAGCGACGGGCGACTGGGCATGATCAGTGTTTCGACGTCGCACCTGTTCGGGCATCGTCTCCTCTCCCACCTGTCATTTCGCTCGGTGTGGTTCCGCAACGCCCTGCGCGGCGCCGCCGGCTTGGCCCTGGCCATTGCCGTCGTCGAAGTCACCAATGTCGAACACGGATTCTGGGTGGTTTTGGGCACGCTCTCGGTGCTGCGCTCCAACGCACTGGGTACCGGCGCCACGGCCTTGCGCGCCGTCGGCGGGACGGCCGTGGGCTTCGTGGTGGGCTCACTCATCATGATCGGTGTGGCGGGTCACACGGTGCTCCTCTGGGTCTTCCTGCCCCCGGCGGTGCTGGTATCGGGCGTCGCCCCTTCGATGATCTCCTTTGCCGCGGGACAGGCCGGATTCTCCGTCGTGGTGATCATCTTGTTCAACATCATCGATCCGACGGGCTGGAAGGTCGGGCTCACGAGAGTCGAAGATGTGGCCATCGGCTGCGCCGTGAGCGTCGTGGTGGGACTGTTGTTCTGGCCCCGAGGCGCCACGGCTGCCCTCGGCCGCGCGCTATCGAATGCGTTCGTGGCCAGTTCGGGCTACCTGGCGGACGCTGTGGAGCGACTGACCGCCACCAATCGACAGGTGGACACCGCTCCCGGCGAGCAGGCTTCCCACACCGCCTATGTACTGCTCGACGACGCCTTTCGCCAGTTCCTCGCCGAGAGCGGCGCGAAGGTCGTGCCGGTCGACACCGTCGCTGGACTCTTCACCGGCTCGAATCGAATCCGCTTGGCGGCATTCACCCTGGCCACACTGCCGGCGCCCACGCTCGAGGGGGGCCGATCCGAACTCGAGTCCGTCGCCATCGCCGGAGCGGTCTTGCGAGACTCGTACGCGTCGAGCCACCGCTGGTGTGAAGAGTTTGCCGAAATGCTGGCCGATCGACGCGAGGCCCTCGACCCACCTGCGGTGCATGACGAGATCCTCCACGATGTCTTGCGGACGGCCTTCGATGACGCCCGGGCGCAAGGTCGAGCTGATCAGCTCCGGACGACGATGCAAATGCTCTGGGCTGACGAGATACTCGAAGACCAGCGCCACGTGCAGGACGACTGGGCTGCCTCGGCCGACCTCTTCGCCCGGCGCCGGCACAAGGGCCTCATGATCTGAAGGTTTCCACGCCGCGACCCCGGTCCGTACGAGCCGATGCGTCGATTCACCCGGTCCCGACACTGGTGAGAGACGCCAGATTAGACAAGACGACAACCCCTCGCTACCGTCATCGTGATGCCGGATTACGACGCCATCGTCATCGGTGCCGGCCACAATGGCCTTACGGCGGCGGCGGTCATGGCACGGGGCGGGATGCGGGTCCTAATCCTCGAGAAGAATCATTTCATCGGCGGCATGTCGTCCACGACCGAGCTCGCTCGCGGCTACCGCTTCGAGTTGGCGGGTTCGATCCAATTCCCGGTTCCCAACGAGATCTTCGACGATCTGGGATTCAGCTCGTGCCCCATCTACGAGCCCGAGGTGCAATCCGCCAGTATCGGCGCATCCGGACAGCCACCGATTTTCCTCTACAGCGACCCCGATCGGCTCCTCGATCACCTGGGCGACACCCTCGGACTCGAAGCGCTGATGGGCATGGCCGAAGTCGTCGCGTGGGCCGATGCTCCCTCGCGTGCCATCGGGCGCTTCGAGGTGCGCCGGCCACCCAAATCACTCGACGAGATGTGGGCGTGCGCAGCCAACGAAAAGGAGCGGGAGGCGATTCGCATCGCCATGTTCGGCAGCGTGATGGATGTGGTTGGTCGCTATCTCCCCGATCGGGAAAAACATGCGCACCTCCGCAGCATGCTGGCTTTCCTGGCGGTCAACTCGACGTATCGCGGACCATATTCTCCCGGCAGTGCCATGTGTCTCGCCTTCGCCATGGCGTCACCAGGAGAAGCGACCATGTCCAAGGTACGAGGGGGCATCGGCACACTGTCCGAACATCTCCTCGGACTGTTCGAGGAGCACGGAGGCGAACTGCGCCGCCATGCCAAGGTGTCCACGATCCTCGTCTCCCAAGGACGAGTCAAAGGGGTCATCCTGAACGACGGGGAAGAGGTGACGGCGCCCGTCGTCGTGTCGAATCTCGACCCCACCGCCACCTTTACCCAACTCATGGAGCGCGGTGATGTGCCGGACCCGTTCGCCCAACGGGTGAGCGCCATCGATCACCGGGCCGCCTACTTCCAGCTCCACTTCGCGCTTCACGGTCTGCCCGAATTCACCGGCCCTTACGAGGTGCTCAACAGCGACCAGTTCCGACGGAACGTGACATTCTTCGGAACGGCGGAACAGATGCAACTCGACTACGAGGGCTGTGTCCGCGGACGCGTACCCGAATCCCCGTCGTTCAACCTCGCGATTCCCTCACTCGACGACCCGGCCTTGGCACCCGCCGGGAGGCACGCAGCGAGCAGCTTCGGCTTTTACTTCCCGATCGGCGCAACCCACGCCGATCAGTCGCGCCTGCGCGACGAGATGGCCGCGCGCATCGTGGCGAAGATCTCCGCCCATGCTCCGAACTTCCCCGACCTGATCGATCGACAGTTCAGCTACCCTGCGTACACCTACGAGCTCATGTTCGGGTGCACCGGCGGCGACTTCACCCACGGTCTCTTGCAGCCAGAGTTCATGGGCCCCTTCCGCCCAGGACCCAGGGGTTGGGCCGACAATCCGATTCCGGTCGACGGGCTGTACTTGTGCGGAGCGGGCTGTCACGGTGGCCCGGGCATCACGTTCATCCCCGGCTACAACTGCGGCTATGCCGCTCTTGATGCGACTGCGTCCTCCCGGTTGTAGCGGATCGACTGCCCAACCAAGGCCAGATACGTGGCCATCGGGCGCTCCGCCCGGGTCAGGGCCGCCGCTCCCGCTGCCACTCGGCCATCTGATGGCGGAGCCAGCCGCTCTCCCAAAAGCTCACGTCGCCACCGGAGCCGAGAAGTGCCTGGTGGGCGGCGATGCCCACCTCGAGTGCGGGCACGTCGGCCGGCCGGTGCCGTAGTACGGCTTCGACCAGATGGATGGCGGCCACCGGCTCTCCGGCCGCGAGCTGGGCCCGGGCCCGCTCCAGGGCGACCTCGGGACCTACGAGGTCGACGAGATCCGCCAGGACCTCCGTTGCGCTCAGTGGGTACAACTCGGTCGTCGAGCGCAGATGGAACCAGCCCATATAGGCCTCCCAGATGGTCCGCACACCCCACGCCACCGTGCCGTAACCCTCCCCGACGCGCAGGTCGGCAGGCAGGCGCACTTCACGCATCAGCGTCGCCACGTCCTTGCCTGCATTCATGCCGGCCAGCGTCTCCCGGTGCACATAGTCGACGGCATCGTGGAGTCGGCACAGGGCCGCGTCGATCAGCTCGCGACCGACGATCGGCTCATGGCGTCCGGTGACCAACATGGACGGCTCGAGCCCTCGGACGGTACGGATGGCCGCCAGGTAGGGCTCGACGAAGCGATACCGGTCGCCACGCAGGGTGTTCAGATTCGGGAAGTGGGGGAAGAGGGGTCCGACCAGGTTGCTGATCAGACAGATGCCGTGTTGGGGGAGCCAGACGACGCAGCTGTCGATGGTCTCGCCTCCGGGCGTCGCGATCAGCTCGAGGTCGAGTTCGCCGACCCGCAGTCCCAGGCGGCGATCGAACGTGAGATCTGGGTCCGGCTTGTCCTGTCGCATCGGTACGCCGGGATTCTCGGCGGCGATCTCCTTGGCTCGGCGTCCGCTCAGGTCGAACCAGATGCCGGCCGTCCGCATACGCAGGGCGGCGATCCGCTCATCGTCGTGCTGGCAGGCCTGGTTGTTGGCTTGGGCCACATAGACCGTGTTCGGCTCGCGAAACAGCCCGACACCACCGACGTGATCGACGTGGCCTTGCGTGGTGAGGATGTAGGGGGTGGGGCCGGCGCACACCGCGTCGAACACGCGCTTGTGGTGGGGAGCCTCGTATCCCAAGCCGGTGTTCACGATGACCCGGCCCGCATCGGTGATGAGCATGTAGGCGGCCGTCGTGCCGCCCGAACGGAACAGGAAATCTGTGAGGGGGCGCGCGGGGTCGTCGTACACCGGCGTCATGAGCTCTTTACCCGGCCGCTCGTCGATCAACCGGTCAACCTCAGGTGCGTTCACGTGACCTCCAATTGCACGGCGACTGCATCGTGGTAGAACCCGAACTGCTCTCGCACCACCTCGGGTTCGACGCCGAAGTCCGCCCGCAGGTCGTACCTCACCCGACCCTCCTTGTCCCTCGGGTGATCGGCCAGATAACTCCGGATCTGCGCGTCAGCCGCTGCGCTCATCTCGAAGCCGGCCACCTGGTAGATGCGTTCGACCGTCCCCACCTCGTCGGCCATGAAGTCGTGGAAGACCACGTCGGTGCGCTGGTCCACCGGCACCACGTGCCGGTCGCGCAGTGAGGCCGCCAGCAGACGCTTGATCCGGTCGGTCCAATACCCCAGGTAATAACCGGGGTCCGGCGAGCGATAGCTCATGCGGGCGGCATAGGCCATCATGGTCGCCGCCGATTGGACCACCGACACCGGGTCCCGGTGGGTGACGACGACGGTGGCATCGGGGAAGATGTCCATCAAGGGGCCCAGTTGTTCCAGGTGTTGGGGTGACTTGAGCACCCACCGTTCACGCGGACGCTGCCACTGGAGGATCTGGAGGACCGACTTCAGATAGCGGTAATGGGGCGTCTGGTCGTGCTCCAGGTAGTAGTCGCGCCACCGGGGCACTCGAGCGACCCACTCGAGTTGATAGCTCGAGAAGTCGGGGAGCTGGAGCTCGAGCTCCTCATGGACGTGGTCGGGGCGCATCGGATGCATGGCGGGCAGGTAGGGCAGCATCGCCTCCATGGATTGCCACTGTTCCTCGGCCCGCACGAAACGGGGATCGGCACCACCCGGACCTTGCCCCTCGTCGGGATCGGGGACCGGCTCATAGCTCTCCCACAACGGGAGCGAGCGCAGGCGTCGGTCGGCGGCGATGAGATTGACCAGGTGCGTCGTGCCCGACCGGGGAAGCCCGACGACGATGATCGGGGCGGCGATCTCGACGTCGAGAATCTCGGGGTGACGGGTGAGGAGGTCTCGAATGCGCAACCGATTCCCGGCGTAGCGCACGCAGTCCCGAAAGAGCATGAGGCGCCCGAGCCCGGTGCGCTCGGGATCGGCTCCGACCTCGTCCAGCCACAGCCCGAGCCGGTCGCGAAAGTCGTCGGGGCCGAAGTGCGTCAGGCCGGTTCGTTGGGCCGCCGCTGCGACCACCGCCTCGACGGTCAGCTCCACGGGATGACGCTCGCCGTGGTCAAGCGCCAAGCGCTGGATGTCGGTCAAGCGTGGGCGGCGCAGGTCGGTGATCCGGATGGGGGCGGCAGTCGTCATCCCTGTACCGAGAAGCCCCCATCGACGCAGACGGTCTGTCCGGTGATGAAGCCGGCAGCGGGGCTGGCCAGGAACAGCACCACGGGAGCCACGTCGGCCGGCGTCCCCAGACGACGCATGGGCGTCCTCTCGATGATCGGCCCGGTGAGCGAATCGAACGGGAGCATGGGAGCAGTCATGTTGGTCTCGATGATCCCGGGGGCGACCGCATTCACGCGGAGGCCGTCACGGGCCCAGGCCACGGCGAGGGTCTTGGTCAACTGCACCACGCCGGCTTTGGCCGCCCCGTACGCCGGGACGTGCTCGATCCCGAAGAAACTCGACATCGAGCCCACGTTGACCACGCTGGCACCTCCCTCGATCCGGCTCGCCACGAGCAGCGCCCGGCAAGCCGTGGCCATCCGGAACCCGGCGAAGAGATTGACCGCCACCACCTCTTCGAACACTTCGGGGTCGTACTCACTCCGGCCCCCCGGCAGGTTCTGACCGGCATTGTTCACGAGCACGTCGAGGCCCCGCAGGGCGCCCGCCACGGCCTCCACCGCCTGCGGGTCCGGGAGTCGGCACTGGTGATACTCCAGGCCGCTCAAATCGTGGTCGTAGTCGGCTGGGGACTCCCGGGTGCCCGTGATCGTCACCCGAGCGCCGGAATCCCGGAAGGCCGTCGCGATGCCCAGTCCGATGCCGTTCGACCCGCCCGTGACGAGGACGTGGGCACTCGAGTAGTCGAAGCGCGCTACCACACCGGCTCCCAGCGGCCCGAGGTCGCCGAGGCATACATGGCGAGAACGCCGCGGAGCTCCCCCAACGCGTAGTCCGCCCCCACGGGCGGGTTGCGGTCGTCGAGCACCGCCGCCTCGAAGGCCGCCATCTGACCTTCGTAGCTCTGCAGGTAACCCCCCTGTCCCACCACGGCACCACGGGGATCGGTGCCGTCATAGAGCTTGACCCGACCAAGGACGTCGATGACGATCTCCCCCCGGCTGCCGGTCACTTGGAACAGCGGCAGGGGCGCCACCGGACCCGAGAGGACCACATCGAAACTGGCCACGACCCCGGAGTCGAAGCGACACAACGCCCGGCACATCGACTCTCCCTCCATCGCGCCATAGGGACGGCCGGTGGCGGCCACCACCTCGATGAGCTCGCCCAACCACATGCGTAGGGGACGCAGCCAGTGCGACCCGGTGTCGATGGCCAGGCCTCCACCGGACTCCGCCACGGACAAGCGCCAGCTGCCATCGCCGTAGAACATGTCCATCGGTTCGGAGCAATGCCAGGCCCTTGCCGTGATCACCTCGCCGATCGCCCCGTCGGAGATGAGGCCCGCGGTCTGGACCACTTCCGGCCAGTACTGGGCGTTCTCGGCCACGAAGAACACGGTGCCCGCCAGTCGGGCCGCAGCCAGGATGCGCTCACACTCGGACAGAGTGCGGGCCATGGGTTTCTCCAACAGCACGTGCTTTCCCCCGCCAAGCGCGGCGACGGCCAACTCCTCGTGCCGGTGGTGCGGGACCATGATGAGCACGGCATCGAAGACTCCGTCTCGGAGTGCGTCATCGAGACACGCAAAGGGCTCCGCCCCGGTGTCCTTGGCCATCGCTTCGACCCGATCACGGTCAACGTCGACGACACAAGTGACCTCCGTCCTGGGTGCGGCGGCGCGCAGGGCCCGGAGATGCCATTGGGCGATGGCCCCGCATCCGACGAAGGCCAGACGCAGGCGGCCCACGGACTGGGGGGCGGACGCAACCATGAGGAGTACCCTACGTGTGCCCTATGGAATCTGCACGACTCCGCACGGTCCTGCCCGGACCCGTCCGCCAGACGGGCTACGTCGTCCGTGACCTCGACCGCGCCATCGGGTCCTGGCTCGAGGTCGGCGTGGGCCCCTGGCTGCTGCTGCCCCACCTCGCCCAGCGGGGATCGGTCTACCGGGGTCGACCGACCGAACCCACGGCATCGTTCGCCTTCGCCAACTCGGGCGACCTCCAGATCGAGCTCATCGAACAGGAGGACGACTCCCCCAGCGCCTATCGGGAGTTCCTCGACGCCGGGCGAGAGGGTTTCCACCATCTGGCCTGGTGGGTCGAGGACTTCGCAGCGGTGTCGCACGCCGCTGACGACGCCGCGTGGCCGATCGTGCACGCCGGCAACACGGGCGGAATGGCGCAATTCGCCTACTACGACCTGGGGGGCGCTCCGAGCACGGTCATCGAGGTCATGGAACTGACCGATGCCACTCGCTGGCTCATGACCACGGTAAGTGAGGCGGCCATCGACTGGGACGGCTCCGATCCCGTCCGCAACCTCGTCTGAGTTCGCGGGGGATGGGTCAGGTGAGGGCGACCCGAGCCCTCCTCCTATCGCTCGATGGGATGGCGATCGGCCACGCCGTCGACGCCAGGCCATGACGCCTCGGTCACTGCCGCACTGCTGACACGTAGGGAGAGCGTCGGGCCCTCATCCCGGCTGCCGCGTACCCGGAGTTGGTAGGGACCCTCGGGCAACGATCCGAACACCGCGGCGAACTGGGCGCCGGCGGGCACGAGGCGTCGCCGCACGGCGGTGTGGGAGCCCCGCCACTCCGTGCCCTCTCGCCGGATCTCGAGCTCGCTCCCTTCCAGGGCGGCGGGGGTGTAGATGGCCAATGCCCCGAATCCCTCGCCGATGTCGAGCACGACTGCGGCCACCGGGCTGGGGTCGGGGAGCACCTCGGCGCCGACTGCTTCGGGCCGATGGTGGTGTCGGTGCGCGGCGGCCGCTGCGAGCATCGGTTCAGGCCGCGGCGTAGCCCTGATTGGGCACGCCGAGGTAGGGGAACTGACCCATGTAGGTCTCGGTGCCCTTGGCCGTGGTGTCGGTGGCCGAGGCGGTCAGGCCCTGGGTGATATCGCTGACCGCACCGTCGGCCACATAGCCCGGGTCGACCAGACCCAGGAGCGCTCCCGCCAGCGCCTGGATCTCGATGTTGACACGTCGTCGAAGACCCGCCGGCCGTTGGGGAAACCGGCCAAATCGCCACCGAGCGCCCCCAGGTTGTTCCCGACGAGTTGGCCGCCGGAGTTGGGGACGGGGGGGATGGCCAGGTTGAGGCGGAGCATGTCGGCCTGGGTGGCACCGGTGAACGTCGAGTAGGTCGGTGACACGACACCGGCCGGGATCCCCGTGAGCAGGATGGCCACGATGTCCGCCCTGTTGGGTGAGCCAGCATTGTAGTTGGCGAGATTGGGAAAGACCGTGGTCCCGCCGTCCGGCGTGTACAGCACCGGGAGCAGCTGGGCTAGTTCGGGGTTTGAATAGTTCGTGACGAACTGAGCGTCCCCGTCCGGTTGCTGGGTGTTCCAGAAGTCCTTCTGGGCCATGGGGATGACCACCTCGTTGACGAGCGGGTTGCCCAACCGAGAGATCTGGATGAAGGGACCCGTGGTGACGTTGTTGCCCGGCGCCTCTTCGTAGATACGCACTCGACGCCGACTCGCGGTGGTCCACACCCCGATACAGGATGTGGCGAGGGCTGGATTCGACGGAACGGACTGGTTGCGGGTGATCTCGGTGATGGGGATCTGCAGGGCGATCGAGTGCACGTTGAGTCCGGCCGTGGCGTTGATGCCGGCCATGGCCGAGAGCGGCGCACCGACACCGAACGTGTTGTGCAGGTTGGCCAGCGGACGCAGGATCCCGAGGTCGAAGATGGAGCCGAGGTCGACATAGAACCCTTCGGCCCTTTGGCCGGCGAACACCTGGATGCCGGTGCCCACGCTTTGAATGGCCGGCGCCGCCAAGGAGGTGGCGTAGTTCGGCGTCGAGAGAGGTCCGATGTTGCAAGGTGGGCAGGGCAGGTTCTCCCCCAGAAGCGTCGCCTGTCCACTCGGGTAGTCGACACGCTGCACGGAATAGGTCTGCACCCTGTTCCAAGACGACGAGTTCAAGGAGAGAATCGGAGCCGTGTTGTACAAGAAGGTATTGGGATTCTTGACCCTGGTCGTGAACCGGAACTGGAAGGCGATGTTCGCCACGGCGTCACCGTCGTTGTCGATCAGAATCTCGTAGAGGACGTCGTCGCCGAACTCGAAGAAGTTCGGTCCACCTTCCGCCGGCTGCAACGGGACGTAGTTGGCGATCAGCGTGACCGTCGACGGAGCGTCGGGACTGATGAAGGCGTAGAGATCCGTGCTGTCGGCAACGGGATCCTTTGAAATCTCTGGTGCTTCACGATGGGAGGACACGGCTCACCTCATTTGCTTGACGGGTTGGCGGATGGAAGGGATGACCGACATCTGGTGACGGACCGGATGTGGCGGGGGGCAACGGCAGCCCGGCGACTAGGTGGCGGCTCGGTGGAGCTCGGCGGCCAGCCTGCTGTCACGAAAGGTGACCTCGCGGTCGCCGTAGAAGAGCGCTATCTCGCCAGTGTGGAGGTCACGTACGTGCGCCACCAAGGGCTGGCCGAGACGACCTTCGGGCTGGGACATCCCTCGTTCGGAACCCGCCGAACGAGGTGTGGCGGCGCCGGCCAGAGACGGCAGGGCCATCGGCATGGCACTCGCCACTCCGGCGGCGACCACTGCCATCGAACCACCCTTCAAGAAATCTCGCCGGTTCAACGGTGACATGGTTCACTCTCCTTGCCTCGTGGAATTCCTCTTTGGTATTCCTCGTTCGATCCGGCTGCGCCCTGGCGTGTCGATGTCGGGGCGGATCGTGGCAGTGGTGGTTCACCCTTCACGATTGTCTCCATGCCGTTCCCCTCTGTCACCAGCCATCGGCCTTGCGCCTGCGCGCTCCGAGCACGCGCTTGAAATGCATCCTGTCCCTCTGGGATGGGTGCTTTCACCTGATCCACCCACCATTCGGGGCCGTGCAACATTCGGATGAGAAGAACGGATGACTTCCTTTCGCGAGACATCGGAGGGGTCGCACATGTCGCGACTCCGTGCCGGATCATTCGCTTGACTTCCGTGCTGGATCGTTTGGTCGCGCCGGTGGCGCTCTCCGTGCCCAGGGTCACCGGCGAGTTCGATCAGCCTTACCACGGCCAAGACCCCATGACCGAGCCGTCGTCACTCGGGCATGTTGACAACACCGTTCTTGGACCGGGTCGCCACCAAGGGCATCGGCTACGCGGCCTGGGGTTGGTGGAAATTCGGTTCTCCTGATCCCGGCACGCGCCCTGCAGCGCATTCGGAGATGGGCGAACACGTACGCACTTATCGACGACGCAGGCCGTGCCGTCGCTCCAGCAGGAACCAACCTGAAAGCACCACTTGGTGGCCGCTGGCGGACCAGACCTAGGAGTCGACGGCCCGTCACGTCGGCGGCCGTCACGCTGCTCATGCGGCGGCCATCGGGAGGCCGCCTGCGGGATCATCCGTTCGTGGGCGTGAGCGTCCCGAGGATGCCATCGGCGTAATTGTTCGGACCGGCCGTGAAGACGATCGCATTCGATCCTCCGAACGATGTGTTCCCGACCGAGAGATTCCAGAGCCCAGAAATGGCCACGGGGTACGAGCCTTCATCCAAGGTCCCACGGAACTTGCCCGTGGTGGGACTGAACGCGTTGATCCATCCGTTCCCGAGGTTCCCGACGAGAAGGCTGCCGGAAAACGGGCCGAACCCTGATGGGGCAATGGCCATACCCCACGGCGCGTTGAGTGGGCTGTCGGGGCCGTTGCCCACGAGGTGGTGCAGCAGCGTTCCATCGGGCTTGTAGACGTCGACGAACCCGAGTCCGGCGCCTCGCACCACGTTGGTCTTCGTGCTGTTCTGGAGACCGTACGTCACGTAGATCAAGCCGCCCAGTTCCTGGATCCCGAATGGGGTGTACCCGGCAGGGATGGCCGGGTCTTGGAATGCGGTTGGGGAACTCACCGGGGCGAATGTGCTGCTGAAGACGTCGACCCTGGCGTTGGCGACATCGGTCGCGTACAACCTCGGCGCGCCCGTGGTGGGGACAAACTCAGCCAGACCCTTGAACACCGCATTGGCGGGAGTCGTCCCCCCGGGCCCGCCGGTGGGACTGTCCTCCACGACGAACGAGGATCCTCCGTCCCATGCGGCGATCTCGCCGGGTGACTGGGTCGAGCCGATGCTGTCCGTCGCCACGATGAAGGCCGCGGGCGACCCGCTGCTCCCCCCAACGGGGAAGGACGAGGTGGTGTTCGCCACCTGACCCGTCGGGTTCCCGCCGGGAACGGGCACGGTGAGGTCCAACGACACCGGACTGCCATTGACGCCGCCACCGTAGACGGTCACCTTGCCCGAGTTGTTGTCTGATACCCACAGCGGCCCACCCGAGTTGGACGCCACGCCCCACGGGTTCGTGAGATTGGGATCAACCAGCTTGGCGCCGAACGAGGCATTGTTTGCCACGAGATCGGTCTGCGTGAAGTCATTGGGAGGAGGCGTTGCACCGGTCACGGCCGGGATCCACACGACCAACACCGCCAGGGTCGCGGCACTCAGCGTGCGCCGCGACCACTTGTGACCGGCACGTCGGTGTCGATATCCATCCGGCGTCGTCGCATGTCCCATCACGAGTCCCTCCCTTTCGTCGCAAGTCGCTGACCGGTATACGGCCGAGGTCGTCGGTGGGATTGCACCCGGTGCAGGTGTTCGCGCCAAGTCAGCGCCGCCGGATCAAATTGGTGACGTTTGTGTGAACAACTCCAGAATCTCGACTGGCCTGCCCTCAGTGGCTCGCTATGGCCTGACCGGCGGCCACACAATCGTTCGCCAGGGCCGCCAAGGCGCCGTTGAGAGCAGCCGCGTTCGATCCCTTGGTCCACGCGCTGAAAGCCGAGTTCACCGTCGCTGCTTCGACAGCAATCTGCCGGTAGTGCGCGTCCGTCCCTCCGACGCCACTCATCGAGAGAATGTTGGCGAGGTCCGATCCTTGGTGAGTTGCCACGGACCCCGAGGTGCCGCCGCCCTGGGTCTCCGCCCGTTGGATCTCGGTCTCGAGGCCTTCGATGGAGTGGCATCCGGTCTGGATCACGTCGGCGGCCGGCGCGGGCTGAGGTGTGCTCAGCGGGCTGGTCGTCCCCGGTCCAGCCGTCGTTGCGGTCGTTGAGGGTGCCGGCATGGTGCTGGTGGCCTTTGATGCCGGCTGCGTCGGAGCGCGATGGTGTGACACACTTCCAACGGCGACGGCAGCGATCACGAGCAGGACAATGGCACCACCGAGGACGAGGAAGAGTCTCCTCCATTTCGATGGCGGCGATGCGTGATGACCCCTCTTCACCGCCCCTTTCCCCCCCGGGCCCGACAATTGACGTTGCCGGTCGTCGGCTCCACTCCCCGGTGGACGACCGGCTGATCGAGCGACGTCGAGCCGCGGCTGGCGGCCTGGAGGTCGCCAACGTCCCGAGCCACCCCGCCGAGCCGAGAACGGGGAAACCGGCGACTGATCATCACCCATTCTCCACGATCCTTCACCCGGATTTGGCCCACGGCTCGACGGCCGGGTGCGGAGCGACGGGGCATCCTGCCCTCGGCCGACATGGAGACGCGCGAGGCCCCGGCCTTCCCCCGCACGGACAACCTGATCCAACGAGCTAACCCGCGTTTCCCCAGGCCGCCTCGATCCATCCGGAGGTGCGTCTCTCACGGCGCAGCGCCTGACCATTCCGGTGGCTCCCTGGGGCCCCGGCGGGCCGTGCTGACGACGGCCGGCCTCCTGGCGCCTTCAAAGCCCTTCGACCGCCCTCCCGGCGCTTCGGAGCCTCTGAGCACTCCGGTGGCGGCCCTTCCCTCGTTCACACCGACGTGATTCAACTGTCGGCGGTCACGGTGAGTTCCGCCACTTTTCGGTCAGGGCCCGAAGCGCCACGTCGAGCGAGAAGCGGCCCGTCCCCAGAAGGGCGACCACCAGCGCAAGGGCGGCCAAGGCCACGTTGAGCTCGTAACCGGAGCCGGACGCGGTGCCCACGATGCCGTTGCGAAAGGTCACTGTCACCATGGCGATGATCATGTCCCCGAAAAGGGCTGCGGCGGCGATCCGCCCGAAGATGCCCAGTCCCACCGCGATCCCGCCGAAGAACTCGATGATGCCGCCCAGCACGGCGAAGAACGTCCCAGGGTGGAGATGGGCGACGGTGGCGAAGAACACCGCCTGCGCGTGAATTCCCGAGCCTCCAAATGCGCCGAAGAGAGTGGCCGCGCCGTGGTATATGAAGATCCAGGCCAGGGCGACCCGGGCCACGAGCAAGGCAACATCGCGCGCATAGAGGGCGTCTCTGGTGGCCCGGAACCGCTCGGTGGCCTGGCGCACCCGCGGAGCGACCGTGGTCATGACGAGCTGTCCGTAGCGGCGCGCATTCTGAAGGGCTGGGCGAGTTGCGCCAACACGACGCGCGGGGTAGCCGCCGCGGCGACAGATTGCTCCACGGGGACAGGTCGTCCCGAGATCCCCGTCTCGACGGGCAACCCGCCCCGCGGAAAGACGGCACGGCGAGCCAATCGGTCCCAAGCGACCAGGACGAAGCCGAAGTTCACCGCGCCGCGGGAGTCGACGGGGACCTTGACGTGGTGGAGGCGGTGGTAGGCCGGGCTCACGAAGACGCGTCCGAGCGGTCCGAAGGTCCAGCGGAGGTTGGCGTGGGGCAGCGTCACAAGGCATCCGTAGACGATGATGGCCGCAGCTGGGACCGTCCCACTGGCCCCGAGGATGAGCGCCGGGAAGAGTGCCGGAAGATATGTCGCGTGCACCAGCGGGTGGGTGCGGAACGTGGTGAGCACGCTCATGTCCTCTTGAGAATGGTGGAGTGCGTGGAGTCGCCATAGCGCAAGGGACCGATGGTTGGCGACGTGCGCAGCCCAATTCATCGCATCGATGCCGACGAGGATCACCCCGATGACGGCCGCCTGCGGCACCAGCGGAAGATGGTCGATGAGCAGAAATCTGGCGTAGCGGCCCACTTCCACGGCGAGCCCCGTCTCGACCAGGGTGAGCAGGGGCAGCACGGCCAGGGCGAAGAGCGCCAGATACCCTGCGTCAACGAGATGGGCCCGGGCCAAGACCCGTCGCCGGACGGCCGGCCACCGGCGCTCGGCCAGCATGGTCGCGGCGACGAAGGCAATCAGGGCCGGGCCGACCGAGCGTCCGCGAGCGGTAGCCAGGGCGTTCGAGAGGTCGCCGCTACCGGACAGCACCCGCAGGCCGACGAATCCGAGCCAGGCCGTGGCAACCCCGAGGGCGACGACTCCGCACCACGCCTTCGTCGGCGCGGCGTGCCGCTCGGATACAGCCTCCTCGAACCCAGGAAGGTACGACGCACCATGTGGGCGTGCGATGTCCAGCTCACCGATGGTCATGGGATCAGTATGCGACGCCCGAGCCGCCCGCCGGTGCGGTCGTGGTCGGCGAAGCGCTGCCGCCCGAGGACTTCGCCGCCGCCGGGACGGCCAGAGGATGGGCGGGGTTCACGACCCACCATTGGCCCCAGGTGTCCTTGATGTTCCCGTTGACCTGGTGGGCCTTGTGGTCGCCGATGAAGAGATAGAGAGGGACGCCCTTGTAGGTAACCTGGCGAGCGCCACGCGCTCGAGCGATGGACCCGAGACCGCTCACGCCGTCGCCGGCGGGTTTCGCCTGGCCCGAAGCGAGCAGCACCGGGGGCCACGCTTTGGCGCATGCACCAGAGCACGTGCTCTTGTTCAAAGGGTCTGTGGCGAGTCGGTAGATGGTGTCGCCGTTCTTGAGCGCGAGGAAGGTTCCCCACTTCTCGTTGTGAGTGACGACCACGACCGTCGGCGACGTCGCCGCTCCGGCGGGTGCCACCGCCGCCGTACCAAGAATGCCTGATCCGGCGGCCAGACCGGCGGCGACCGCAACGCTCCGGCGAAGGATCCCGGATCGGTTGACCCGGCGGCGTGCCTCTTTGCTTCCCATCTCAATCTCTCCTTGTACGGTCGTTGTGAACTCTTGTCCTGCAGCAATACGGACCGGAGGTGCGCCCGGATTGCCGTGGCGCGGCGCAGGGTCGCATTTCGGGCCGGCAGGGTCCAAGGGCTAGTGGGCCCGAGGCGGCGGACTCGTGCATTACCGGAGAATAGACGGTGCCCCGGCGTGGACGGGTGCGGGGACACGTCGTGAATCGCGCCATTCCTGGTCGACGCGTGGCACACGGACCACCCCGCGACGGGAGACCCGCTCGACGTACCTGAGCCAAATCAGCGAACCCTCCCGCTCGGACCTGCGGCGCAAGGTGGCCGCGGCCCATGGGCGCTGCGATCCGGCGGCCCACTCTGAGGCCAGCACCCTGCTTGAGGAGGTGAATTTCTTTTGGGACTCGATGCCTCCTGTCGAGCCGCACGTACTAACTTACGCGAGGCAAGGTGAGGAGTCATGGGAGAACAGAGCACAGAGCCTGACGCACCACCCGGCGGCGATCTCCGGCTGATCAAGACGCAACGTGTCCTGCAAATCGTTCTCGGCTTGTTCTGGCTGCTCGATGCCGGATTGCAATTCCAGCCTTACATGTTCGGCAGGGGCTTCACCAGCACCTACCTCTTGGCCAATGCCCAAGGTCAGCCTGACGTCATCCGATGGATCATCACCAACGTGGGGAATTTCGTGGGCCCCCACGTCGCCGTGTGGAACACGTTCTTTGCCCTGATTCAGGTGGCGATCGGTGGGGGCCTGCTCTTCCGGCGCACCGTACGCCCCGCTCTGTTCGTGTCGTTCTTCTGGGCCTTCGGTGTCTGGTTCTTCGGCGAGGGCCTCGGCATGATCTTCACGGGGTCAGCCACCGCACTCACCGGGGCGCCGGGCTCTGTCTTCATGTACGGATTGATCGGGTTGATGGCCTGGCCCCGAAAGGCCAGTCCGACCACGGAGGTGAACGAACCGGGCGACCGGGCGGTCGGTCTCGCGTCCTCGGCAGCGGGGCAGGGCATCGGGGGAGCGGTCACGCCGCTGGCGGTGTGGAGCGGGTTCTGGGCCCTTGCCGCCGTGCTGTTCCTGCTCCCCGTCAACCGAACCGAGACGTCGGTGTCCAGTGCCATCTCGGGCATGTCGGCGGGTGAACCGGGCGGATACGCCCATTTCCTGACCCATTTCGGCAATCACTTCGGCTCGGTGGGGGTCCAGACCGCGTGGCTTCTCGCCATCGCGTCGCTGGTCGTCGGCCTGGGTCCCCTCCTGGCGCGCCGTCCGAATATCTTTCTGTTCTTCGGCGGCCTTCTCGCAACCTTCTTCTGGATCACCGGCCAGGGTTTCGGCGGTGTCTTCACCGGCTCGGGCACTGACCCCAATACCGGACCGCTGGTGATCCTCCTGGCGCTCGCCATGGTGCCCGCCGCACTTCCTGAACGCTCGGCGTGGCGATCCCCGTTTGCCGCCTTCCTGCGCTGGAATCCGGTGCTCGCCGTCGGGAGCGCGGTGATGCTCGGGGTCGCCCTCTTTCTCAGTGCCGCCTACCCGGTGGCGGCCCTGGAATCAACGAGCATGGCGATGTCGGGGATGGCCGGCATGACCGCAGCCTCCATGGACAGCGGGTCCACCACGGCGAGCTCGGCCTCTTGCACCACCGGGAACGGAGGTATCGCCCGGTCTGGATTGGACCTGACCAACACCCCGTACATGATGATGGGGGGAAATGACGTCACCGGCATGGACATGAACGGCGCCGACGCCTCGGCTGCGGCCGGGCTGAACACCACCAAGGCCAGGTGGCACTACGACGGGCCGGCTCTCCCCGCCGTGCTGGCCCAGCAACTCCTGACCGCCGGTAACAACGGCCCGGACTACATCCACATGGCAGAGAGCGGGTGTGCGTCCGAACCCACGTATTCCGACGAGATCAATGCGATCCAATATGTCCAGTCGACCAGCCAAGCGGCCGCCCAGTACCCCACCCCGGCAGCCGCGGAAGCCGCCGGCTACGTCGCCGTGTCACCGACGAACTACCCGGTCGTCTACTACGTGAACCCAGCCATCGTGGCCTCCAATGCGGCTGCGGCGAGGACACTGGACCCCCATTCCATTGATGGATTGGTGTATGCCACCATTCCTTCGGGAGAGTCCGTTCTGGTGGCCGCGATGTACCTGCTGCCCTCGACCGTGTCGACACCGCCCATGCCCTACGGGGCCCTGGTGCAGTGGCACCAGCGCACGAACGTGTGCGGACCCCTGATCGGTGCCTCGACCGCATTCGACGTGACCGGCTTCACGCCCTGCGCATCGGGAACGATCCACAAGACCACCCCCTACATGACCATGGTCTGGCAGGTCCCGGTGGCCGGCGGTCCGTTGGCCATCCAGCCACCCGACATCCAGATCGTGGAGGCGGCGGTGATGTCGTCGGGAGCATCAGGCTGAACGCTTGCGCCGCTCTCACGAGATCACCGGGCGACTGGCCGGGCTGAGGTGGGCCGTGCGCCCAAGCGGACTCCTCCTTCGAACCGACGCAGCCTCCTTCGAACCGACGCAGCCTCGAGGACGGGGTCCGGCGGTTCGCCGAAGAGACGCCCTCGTCGGCCAACTCACGTGACGATCAGGTAGACGCTCTTTCCGATCAACCAGAAGCCGAGCAGCGCGGACACGACGATGATGACTTGGTCGGTGTGCGAATCGATCCACGTCCGGATGCCACCCAGGATCTCTTGGGCTCGCTCCGGGCGGAATCCGGCAAAAATCTCCAAGGCGAGATAGAGACCGGTCGCGACGAGGCAGAACAAGAGGAGCGCCACGTAATTCTCCCACGAGACGAGCTTCGCCTCGACAATGGTGGCCACCCCCGCCGCCACCAGTCCCCAGGGTTGCACGAGAGGCGCGAGACCCATGGCGAACCAGGGCGACATCGTGTCGAGGCCCATCTGCCACTTCGGGGTCTTCTTGGGCTTCTTCGGTTTACCCATTCTCCGTTGCTGTCGGAGGGCGACCAACAGCAGGACGACACCGATGGCGATCTTCACGGCCAAGGCCGCCAGTGAGGGGGCCGTACTGGGTTTCGGCGGTTTGTTGCCCGTGACGAGCAGAGTGACGGCAACCACAATGGCCAGCGAGAGCAGCCAACCGAATATGAAGGCAGCACCCTTCCGGACGCCTCCCTTTGCCATGAGGATGAGCAGGAAGGCTGTGAGCGGTATCGGCTCGAGGGTGATGGCCAGGGCGATGATGAGGAGGTCGAGGATCATGCCGTCCCCGCTCTCTCTCCCCACTCACGTGGAGCATCGCTCGAGTGCGGCAGCCGGCTCTCCCCGCCTCCGGCGGAGCGGCCGCGCCGGTGAGCCATCACCACGGGCGGGGGCGCCGCGGGGACGAGGGGACGAGCGCACTCAACCACTGCGTTCCCGCCACTTCTTGACAAAAACCACGATCATCAAGATGGCCAGGAAGATGAAGACTATTGAGCCTACGTAGTACATGCGGTCCCTTCGGTTTGACCATCTCCCCCGGGAAGGTCGCAGTGCCCTCCGCTGTCCTCCACGACTGACCGGGCGGCGCGACGACCGACCGCACGAGAACCGGAGATTCCCTGGTCGATACGCGCTGCGACAATACCAAGGAGTAATACTGCCACGACGAGGACATCGAGAGTGCGTTCGATCGGCACATGGGTCACTTCGCCTGGCTCGGCACGTCCCCGGCCGGGCCCCACGGGTGACAATTCAGAAGGGATCAGGTGCCTCATGCTCACGACGAGGAGAGGAGCTTGGCTTTCTGCGCCGCGAACTCGGTGTCGGTGATGGCACCGCTGTCCCTGAGATCGGCCAGCTGCGCCAGCTGCTCCGCCGCGCTGCTCCCCGCCGCCTCCTTGACCTTGCTCTCGAATGCTTCCTGCTGCTGTTGGGCTTGCAGGGCCGCCCGCTCATGCATCTTGCCGCCTCGGGCGATCAGGTAGATCAGGATCCCGAACAACGGGATGATGACGACGAAGATGACCCACAGCGCTTTGGCTCCACCCCCCAGATCGCGGCTGCGGAAGATATCCGAAAAAATGATGATGAGCAGCCAAAAGTAGATGATGAAGAGGAAGATCTCCAACATGGTCCAGAAGATGTCCAGCATCGGGTAGGTCGTGGCGGTCATCGGCAACTCCTTCTTGGTGCGTGTCTCTCTCTCAATCTGAGCACCCGTGTCGAACACCGCTCGGCCTTCGTGTCGGAGAACTCGACCGGGAAGAGTCCGGCATCGATGTCGGCATGACGATCAAACCATGATGGCGAGCGATGAATCATCACCCTGGAGGGGTGACCTCGCACACCTCTCGTGGCGATACCCAGGGCCTTTCGCCCGGTCGGCGACCGGGCGAGGTCCCGGTCACGTCAAAGGAGCCCGATCTCGCGGGCTCGTACGATGGCACCCCGGCGATTGGCGACCCCGAGCTTCCGGTAGATATGGGCCATGTGAGTCTTGATGGTGTTCACGGACACGTAGCAGTGCTCAGCGAGCTCGGCGTTGGTGTAACGACCGGGCAGGTACGTGAGGATCTCGAGCTCCCGGTTGGTAAGGGGATCGACCAGTTCGCCACCGGGCGAAGCGGAGTACACGTCCCGGGCTCGTTGGAGGATGGATTCCCGAAACGATGCCTGGACATCGGGGAGTCCGGAAAGCAGCCCCACAATGGGCGGTCCGACCCGGACGAAGACGTCGACCAGCGAATGACGCTCGGCCGTCGCCATCGCGTCGAGGAGATGCGTTCGGACGTCATCGGGATAGCCCTCCGCCTCGGACATCCAGGCCAACAGGATCAGATGCTGAACCGTGGCCAGTGGCGCCGTAGTTTCGCCGATGGTCGGCACCGCATCCAGGGCCTTCCGAGCCAGGTCGACCCGACCGAGCATGAGGGCGGCCGCACCGAGCTCGAACGCCACAGCGCACGACGTCGGCGCCACGTTGGTCAGGATGTCCAACGCCCGCTCGGGGGATCCGCTGAGCCGAAGCAGGCGACTTCGCAGGGCGAGCATCCCGTCGGCCACAAGCGGTGGCGGGGGCGAACGCAGTTTGCTCGAGGTCGAGAGGATCGTACCGGTCGCCTCCTCCACCTGTCCCTGGGCTGCCTGCAGCAGACCGGTCTCGAGAAGGCCGATCCACGAGAGCTGGGTGCGCCGATTGGCCATGGCCCTCACCGTGCCTTCGTGAAGTGAAACGGCGGCCCGGTGGGGTTCACCCCGCTCCAGGGAAGCGAGCGTGGTGGCGAGAAAAGCGTCGGCGGTGCATGGATGGGCCAACAGCCCCGCGTCCCGGGCGATGGCCAAGGCTTCGTCGACCAGCCGGTCGACCCGCCGGGTGCGTCCACACCAGGCCTCGAGAAGACCCAGGGAGCCGAGGGTGCTGATCCTCCATATCGAATAGACCACTCCTGCACTGGCCATACCGCGTTCGAGCCAGTCCCGGGCTTCATCCGTGTGGCCGGCGTAGAAGTGGGCCCGACCTCCGGAGACGACCGCCATGGTCTTCAGCGATTGGGGGTCGCTCAGGTTCATGATGACGGGTGGCTGGTCATCGGCGAGGTCGTCGAGTGCGTCGAGGGCACGCCGGGCCATGTCGATGGAGATCTCGGGGCGGGGACGACCCTGGGCCATGGCGGCTTGGAAGGTCAGCGCGCACGCTCGTTCCCCCGGAGACGCCTCCGGATCGGTGGCCACCCTGCGCAAGGTGTCTTCTGCGCCCGCCAAATGGCCGTCCATCCCGGTGAGAATGCCGAGTAGGAGGCTGACGTCGTGGCGTCCCGCCCGAGCGGGGCCTGGAACCAGGTTGATCCAGCGGATGACCGTGGCCATCTGGCCCCGCTCGAACACCTCGGAGCCTCGAGCCATGATCACGTCCAGCGCTCTCGGCCAGTCCCGGGCCCGCAGGAGGTACTCGACCGCGACGCTCACTTCCTGACGCTCGAGATGCCAATCTGCGGCTTGCACGAGGAGCCGTGCTTCGGCTGGGGGATCCTCGGCCCGCAGTCGGAAGCGCAGGAGGTCACGGAAAAGATGGTGAAAGCGGAAGCGGGAGCGAGTCGTGTCGAGCGGCACCAGGAACATCGATTCCCGTTCCAACTCTTCGAGCACGAGTTGCGGATTGGGTTCGCCCGTCAGATGAGCAACCAGATCGGCACACATTTCGTCGAGTATGGAGATCCGGAGGAGCAGTTCGCGGCGGCTCTCCGATTGGGCTCCGAGGACCTCTTCGCTGAGATAGTCGGCGATCAGGCGGTCGTTGCCGCTGAACTGGGCGACGAATTCCTCCGGATCGGCATGGAGCCTCAGCGTCATGGCGGCCAGTTGCAACCCGGCGGCCCATCCCTCGGTGCGATTGACCAGGGCGGTCACCGCGTCGGCTCCCATGGGACGCCCGGCGATCCGCTCGAGAAGCTGGGCCGAGGCGGCCTCGTCGAGCGCCAGGTCCGCCTGGCGGATCTCGACCACTTCGTGACGGAGCCGATGGCGGCTCCATGCGATGGGCAGGTCGACCCGGGTGGAGAGCACCAGATGGGCGTTGGGAGGCAGGAGGGCGGCCAACCGACCAAGATCACCGAGGAGGGCGGCATTGGACAGGCGATTGAGGTCGTCCAGCACGATGACGACCTCGGGGAAGCGGGCCAGCTGAGACCCGAGGGCCTCCACCATCGCGGTGCCGAGGCCGCCGCCGTGCAGGGAGATCAGGTTCTCGAAGTCGGCAAATTCGGGCCGTATCTCCGCCAGGCCCAGCATGAGGCGTTGAGCGAATCGGACCGGATCGTTGTCGGCCTCGGTGACTTCCAACCACACAAAATCCAGTTCAGGGTGGCTGCTGACCCACTGGGCCAGCAGCACGGACTTTCCCGCGCCCGCCGGAGCGACGATCAGGGAAAGGGGCAGTACGAGGGACTGGTCCAGACGCCGTCGCAGCGCCGGGCGATCGACCACATGGGTCGCCCCCGCGAGACCTGTCACCATCTTCCGACTCGTTTCCCGTGTCCCGACGCCATCTTTGCATCAACTCCCGTTGTAGGCCAGCACGTCATACGGAGGCCGAGCAGCCCGCAGACGATCACCCCCTGGGGATGACGACTCCGTCCGCTCCGTACCCCAGGATGGACGTGGGGTCACGGCAGCCCGGACGCTCGATCCGAAGGCCCGGAGGCGATCTCGTCTGAGAAGTCGATCCGCACTGAGAAGGTGAGGAGCATGCTGAGCATCGTCAATGGTGTTCGCGGGGCGCGGGCAGCGATCACCGGCGCGAGCCGAACACGCGGCGGAGCGATCCATCAGAAAGAAACGCCTTGACCGGGGAGAGCTTCGAAATCGCGGTGCGAGGGCGCTTGAGCCCGACACTTGTGGCGGCTCTTGACGGCTTCGATGTCAGCCACGTCGACCACGGGTTGACCTACCTGGTCGGATGGGTGCCCGACCAGGCGCGACTCCATGGCGTGCTCGAGCTCCTGCGAGACCTCAACATCGAATTGGCCTCGCTGAACCCAGTTCCCTCTCAGGATCCACTCCCCGGCGACCTGACGAATGGCGTCGCCTAGGGCGGTTCCCCGGGCTGACGCGTCGCGGGACCAGCCGGCGCATTCCTCGGCCACGGCGCTCTGGGTCAGAACACCCCGGCCGGAGCCGGCGATACCCTCTCGACTATGCCCGACCCGTGCTGCGCCCCGCGTCGCCCGCCGGCGTCCCTCTCGTCCGAGCGCACACCCGGCGGGCCCGGGGGAGGTCAACCCCCGCGTTCGCTCGTGTCCGTGCCCGGCGGGCTCTTCCGCATGGGCGACCAATCGGAGTGGGCCTACCCGGGGGACGGAGAGGGCCCCGTCCATGACGTGGCATTGGCGGCATTCCAGATTGACAGCTATGCCGTCACCAATGAGCAGTTCGCGGCGTTTGTCGAGGCCACCGGTTGGCGGACCGACGCAGAGGCGTACGGGTGGTCGTTTGTGTTCGCCGGCCTCCTCCCGGACGAGTTCCCGCCCACGCGCGGCGTCCAGAGCGCCCCGTGGTGGCGCCAGGTCATGGGCGCAGACTGGCGACATCCCGAGGGGGCGAGCTCTGCCACCACCGACCGTCCTGACCACCCGGTGGTCCACATCTCGTGGAACGACGCGCAGGCATACTGCGCCTGGTCGGGGACCCGGTTGCCCACCGAGGCTGAATGGGAGGCGGCGGCGCGCGGCGGCCTCCAAGACCAACCGTTCCCATGGGGAGGCGAACTCGAACCGGGCAGCACGCATCGCATGAACGTCTTCCAAGGGGAGTTTCCCGGAGGGAACACCGGGGCGGATGGTTATATGGGAACGGCGCCCGTGGGCGCGTACGAACCGAACGGGTACGGGATCTACAACATGACGGGAAACGTCTGGGAATGGTGCGCGGACTGGCTGGACGTCGGCTACTACGGCGTGTCGCCCGTGCCGGGTCCTCTGGGTCCGCCGACGGGCTCGATCCGCGTCCAGCGCGGTGGCTCATACCTGTGCCACGCCTCCTATTGCCGGCGCTACCGGGTGTCGGCCCGGTTCGGCAGCGGGGCGGACAGCTCGACCGGCAACCTCGGCTTCCGGGTTGCCGCTGATCTCTGATCGTGACATGTCTCTTTGCGGCGTGGCCGCGCCGGCCGCGCTCAGGAGTCGAATTGGCGCCAATAGGGACGGTTGGTCACGCTCTTCTCGAGCAAGATAATGACCGTGCCCCACGGGTCCGAGCACCACGTGGTCCGCAGGCCGGCGACGTCGGCAATTCCCGACGTCAGAAAGGCAACGCCTCTCCCCTCGAGTTCGGCCCGCGTGGTGTCGAGGTCATCGCACGGCAACCCGACGTGCGTGAGGCCGGGCTTGGCTATCGAGTCCGCCTCGCCTCGCACAGTCGGCACGTGGGCTCAGAATCCCTCTTGTGCCGTGATGCGACCATCGGCGACCGCCCGCTGCAACCGCTCGTAGTCACGTTGGTTCAGGTCGGCGTAGCTCTCGGAGAACTCCACGATGGCCTCGCCGAACGACTTGCCGTTGCCTAGGTAGGAGGCGATGGCAATCCGGTCACCCGACCGGGCGTGGGCTCGGGCCAGCGTCCACCCACATACGCTCGCGTAGGGCACCATGCCGAACGGTGCCATCACGTCGATGTCGATCGAGCCTTTCCAGTCCCGGAGCTGGCGGAAGTAGAAGTCGACGGCAGAGGGCATGAGATGGTCCTCTCGTCCCCATCCGAGGAAGATGTCGCTCGATGCCTGCATGGCCTGTTGCCCCGCCACGACCCGGGCCCCTTGGTTGGTGAACTCGCTCTTCTTCGTGAAGCGCTCGAGCACCGAGGGCATGGCCTGCTTGGCTTGAAGGATCAGGGGGTCATCTGAATCCCGCCCTCGCAATAGGAGGATCCACGAGCGGGTCCCGACACTGCCCACACCGACCACCTTGCGGGCCATGTGCACCAGCTCGTATTGGTCGAGCAGCGGGTGCAGGCTCGAGTGCAGACTCCGTCGGTACACGGCGATCAGCCGGCGAAGCTGATCGTACAGGGCGTCGACTTCCTTGTCGGGCAGCAATTCCTCGACAGGGACGATCAACGGTGGGTCGCTGATGACCCGATGCCGTCCCCCGACCATTTGGGTCAGTTTGGCCAGAGCCTGCAGGCTGTCGTGCGTCCTCGCCTTGGCCAGAACCGTCTCGAGCCGCTGTCGGGTGACCTCTCGAAGGTGCGATCCTTGCTCGATCATCAATCGGTCCATGTCGATCCTCGAGTACCAGACCTCGATGTTGCGCATGCCGGCGAACTGGCGCATGGCCAGGCGATAGGCCTCCACCGCACCGAGGACGATCTTGCGCCGCTCCTTGTCGGTGAATTCCCGGGTTCGTCCGGCGACGGCGAGACTGGCCGCGAGCCGCTTGACATCCCATTCCCAGGGGCCGGGCAGGGTCTCGTCGAAGTCGTTGACATCGAAGACAAGGTGCCGCTCCGGAGTCCCGAAGACACCGAAATTCAACATGTGTGCATCGCCACAGGCCTGCACGGTGAGACCGGTCTGAGGTGTCTTGGCCAAATCGGAGGCCATGCCCAGTGCGGCGCCGCGGTATTAGGCGAAGGGTGACTGCAGCATTCGTCCGTGGCGGATCGGGACGAGCTCGGGCACCCTGTCGGCCGCTTGCTCCTCGAGGAAGGCGAGCGGATCAGGTCGGTCGGCGTCGGCCGGCACCTCGGCGTGGCTGGCTCGAGGAACACGGGATCGTATCGATTTCCCCAACTCCACCCGCTCCTCGATGCTGCGGTACCGCGACGCCGTACTGTGCTCGATTCGCTCCCGGTTCACCTGGCCCATCCAACGGTCGGTGTCGGCATTGTCCTCGGTCGTCATCGGTCCCATGGTATGACCCGGTTTGCTTTCTCGGGAAACGGCCGTGACCCTTCCTCCCGGTTGGACACCGTCGACAGCCACGACACCATCACCTGGCGCGGTCGGCCGATCATGGCGTCGGTCGGGTGCTGCCATCGCCATCCAAAGGCGGAATTCGGTCCCGAGAGACATGTTCGTCCTCTTGAATGTGCACGGCGGCGGTGCGATCGGCCACAATGTCCACTATGAACAAAAGAGATTTGGCCAAAGCAGTGGCGGTGCAGGCGGACGTGGAGCTCAAAACGGTGACAGCCGTTCTCGACGGCTTCACCGATGTGGTGACCGCCGTCGTAGCGAAGGGGGAACCGATTTCGATCCCCGGATTCGCGAAATTCGTAAAGGTCAACCGGGCCGCGCGAATGGGGCGCAATCCGGCCACGGGAGAGACCATCCGGATCAAGGCCTCCAAGAAGGCTCGCATCACCCCGGTGAAGGCCTTCAAGGATGCCGTGCTGAATCCCTCGACTGCCCCGAAGTTGAAGGCGGGCGTCTTCCCCACCGTGGCCGCCGCCGTTGCCGCCGCCGGGAAGTCGACCGTCGCCGCACCCAAGGCATCGGCCAAGAAGGCTCCGGCGGCCACCAAGGCCGCGGCCGCCAAGAGGGCCCCCGTCAAGAAGACCGCGGCCGCCACCAAGGCCCCGGCGACCAAGAAGGCTGCTGCCAAGAAGGCCCCGGCGGCCAAGAAGGCCCCGGCGACCAAGAAGGCCGCCGCCAAGAAGGCCCCGGCCGCCAAGTAGCCCCTCGGGCCCGCCGGTCGAATGAGGCCGGCAGCGAGCACGTCGAACGCTTCAGGCCGCATGGATGAACCGATCGCCGATCGGCCCCTGACCGAACCTCATCGCGACCGGCTCTCGCCCACCGATGCCGACTACGAGGTCATCGTCCTCGAGCACGCGCTGGCCTTGAGTCGGGGGGACATAGGCTACGCCGATCCCCGCACTGGCCTCTTCGTGCTCACCGCCGCATACCTGAAGTCCCGAGGCACCTGCTGTCATTCGGGTTGTCGCCACTGCCCATTCGTAGCGTGACGACCACGCGAAGTGACGACTACGCGAGGTGACGATCACGAGCCGTCGGTGTCCTTGGCGACCTCGAGACACGCCCCTGGGACCCGCCACGCCTAGAGTGAGCGGCTGATGCTCCGCGAGCCGACGGACGGGCGAATCGAGAACGACCAGTCATGAGCGACACATCGCAGGGACCCGGGTGGTGGTTGGCCTCCGACGGCAAGTGGTATCCGCCCGAGGCGTGGACGGGTCCCCCGTTGGCATTCGATCCCGTTCGGGCCCCGGGGGCGATGCCCGGCTATCCAGCGTTTCAGGGGCCTCCGGCGTCGGTCCGAACGACCAACGGAATGGCGGTGGCCGCGCTGGTATGCGGCTGCGCTGGCGTCGTTCCCCTCTTCTTCGGGATTCCCTGCATCCTCGGCATCATCTTCGGCTTCGTCGCCCGCGCTCAGATCAGGAACTCCAACGGTGCTCAGGGAGGTAGCGGCATGGCGCTGGCCGGCATCATCGTGGGCTTCTCCCTGATCGCCCTTTTCATCCTCGCCCTCATCTTGGTCGCAGTCTTCGGTCACGGCGCTTGTACGACCTACAACAACGGCGCGAACTGCACCGTGAACTGAACCGGGCCCAATGACCAGTGCGGCGTCTCGGACGCTGCCTGTCGGCCGCTGTAACGTGGTCCCGTCGTCGACACAACGGGGGCAAGAACATGCAAGGACTGCTCTACGGGGTCAAGCCGGAACGATGGGCACCGCCCGACCCCGAGAACCATCTGTTGGTCGGCCTGTCCCGCGTGCCCATGCGGATGCAGGACCTGGACCGACCGGCCATCCCCCGCGACGATTGGGTCGTGGCCAAGACCCGCCTCACCGGCATTTGTGGGTCCGATGCCATCCACGTATTTGGCGACTATGGCGACGCGTTCAGTGACAGCCCGCTGACCGGCCTCTTCACCTTTCCCACGGTGCTCGGTCATGAGGTGGTGGCCGATGTCGACGAAGTGGGCTCCGGCGTCCGGCGCCTCGAAGTGGGACAACGGGTCGTCCTCAATCCGTGGCTCTCGTGTGGGCCCCGTGGCATCGATCCGCCGTGTGGCTCCTGCCGCGACGGCGACTACAGCCTGTGCTGGCACTTCACCCAGGGTCCTTTGGCGGCCGGGATCCACACCGGGACTTCCCGCGATGCCCCGGGTGGCTTCGCCCAATACCTCCCGGCCCACGAATCGATGTTCTTCCCGATCCCCGAGTCCGTCAGCGACGAAGAGGCTGTGCTCGCCGACCCGTTCTCCGTGTCGTTGCATTCGGTCACCCGTCACCCGCCGCCCCCCGGGGGGAAGGCCCTTGTCTATGGAGGCGGCGCGCTGGGGTCGACGGCCACGGCCATCCTGCGCGCCCTCCATCCCGACGTCGACATCATGGTGGTGGCCCGGTTTCCCGCTCAGGCCGCGTTGGCTCGGAGCTTGGGTGCCACCGTCGTCAACCCGTTCCCGGTGGAGTCGTTGTTGGAAGAGGCCGCAGCCTGGTCCGGCGGTGTGCTCCAGCCGGTCGAAGGTGGGGCGATGCCCATGGCGCATCCCGGTGGCATCGACGTTGTCTACGACACCGTGGGCACCGGCCAGACGGCCGAAATCGGCGTGCGCCTGCTCAAGGCACGGGGCACCATGGTCAAGAGTGGTGTGCACGCGCCTGAACGCTGGGAGTGGTCACCGCTGTACTTCAAGGAGATCTCGTGGGTGGGTTCCAATGCCTTCGGCTTCGAAGAGGTGGATGGGGTTCGTCGGCACGGCATCGAGCACTACCTGCGACTGGTAGAGGATGGTCGCATCGACATGAAGGGCATGTTGACCCACACCTACCGTCTGGAGCAGTGGCGCGAGGCCTTCACCGCGTTGGCCACGCAGGAGGTCAGTGGTGCCATCAAGGTGGCCTTCGACTTTCGATGACCTGGCAGGAGGAGGAACCGGCGAAGGCGGCGGTGGCGGTGCTGGCAGTGGTGTGGCGCCGGCGAAACGGCCTCACTTGACAGCGTGTGTGGACGGCGTAACGTCGGGCCGGTCGTCAGTCGAATTGGCGCGACCGTCCGGCCGAAAGGGGCCCCATGAGCAGCGACACCCTGCGTGAGTCGAGCGAGGCGGCGACGTCGAAATGGGGAATCGAGTCTCCCGCCACCACGATGTTCGACTTCAACTACACCGGCGGGCGGGACCAGCTCCTCCGCCTGTACGACAAGGGCACCCGGCGCCAGTGGATCGGCAGCGACCGCCTGGACTGGTCGCTCGAGGTGGACCTCGAGAACCCGGTCGGCATGCCCGATGACATCAATCCCCTCTTCGGCACCTCGTGGTGGGACGAGATGGACGATCACCGGCGCGGCGAGCTTCGTCGGCACGTGGAGGCCTGGCGCTTCAGCCAGATCATGCACGGGGAACAGGGGGCGCTGATCTGCACGGCCAAGATCGTCCAGACCGTCCCCGACGTCGATTCCAAGTTCTACGCCGCCACCCAGGTCATCGACGAAGCCCGCCATGTCGAGGTCTACAGCCGGTATCTCCACGAGAAGGTGCAGCTGGTCTATCCCCTCAACCCGCACCTCAAGAGCTTGCTGGACAACGTCATCTCCGACAGCCGCTGGGACATGACGTATCTGGGCATGCAGGTCCTGATTGAGGGATTGGCACTGGCCGCCTTCGGCGTCATCCGCAATATGGCCCAAGAGCCCTTGGCCAAATCGCTCAACGCGTATGTCATGCAGGACGAGGCCCGGCACGTCATGTTCGGTCGACTGGCCCTGCGCGACTACTACCCACACCTCACCCAGGCCGAGCGGGACGAGCGCGAGGAGTTCTGCGTCGAGGCCTGCTATCACATGCGGGACCGTTTCCTGGGCGAGGAGGTATGGGAGCGGCTCGAGCTCCCCGACGAGGTCGGCGTCTACGTCGAGCAGAGCGAGACGCTGCGCGTCTTCCGCAGCTACCTGTTCATGCGCATCGTGCCGATCCTCAAGGACATCGGCCTCTGGGGGCCCCGGGTCCGCAAGGCGTTCGAGGAGATGGGCGTCATGGCCTTTGCCGACACGGACATCGACGCGGAAATGGCCAGCGACGAAGCGGCGGCCGAGGAGTACGACCACACCCGCATGGCGCACGTGCAGGCGGTGGCCGAACAGGCGTGATGCTCAGCCCTTGAGACCCACCTGAATCTGCTGCAAGGGCTGGTTGGTGTCGAGATAGTCGCGCCACGAGGTCACCTTGCCGTCAGCGTTCACCACGATGACGGTGGCTCCTTCCATGACAATCGGGATCCCGGGACCGGTCTCGGTGCGAAACGTGCCGGTTCCGGTCCACTCGAAGACGGCCCAGTTGTCGCCGCCGCGGATCTCGTCGATGCGCTGCTTCCAATCGGGAAAGATCTTGTCGGTTTCGGAAGCCACCCGGCGGACATCGGTGGTCCAGTCGGTGACCGGATCACAGAAGCGGCCGCCCGGCGCGAAAAGATCGGCGAACGCGTCGACGCCTTCAATCGACTCATACGTTCGTGCCCACTTCTGCCAGTCCACGAACGGTCTCACTTCCCCCGAAGGTTTTGCGCAGCGAACGTCACCACCGCGTCGTCGAGGGGGAGGATCACCTCCGGTTTGATGTACCGGTGGTTGTCGGCGATCAAGCGCACGGCGGTCCCCCAAGCCGTGAATCCGACGGCGTGCCGGGCGAAGCTCATGGGCCCTTCGGTCACCTTGACCTCGACGACACCGTGCGCACCGGCGTCGAGCGCCGAACGCTGCATCCGCTCCATGGCGGACTCCCGTGCGGCGTACATGGCCTGGGTGAAGTTGGTCAGCTCGACGTTCTGGGTCTTCTGCTGCATGGCGGCACCGGCCGATCGCCGGGGTGCATAGACGAAGCTGGCGCCGAAGGCCAGGCCGACCGGTATCCACCCGGCGAGATCGAGCAAGGTGAAATCGCGAGCAGAAAGGTCCGACACGAAGGGGGTTGATGGGGGTCTGCCGGACTCGACCGGCCGCACGGCGGTGCCGACCAGCTCGACGTCGATGTGATGGGACTGCACCTCCACCTCGACCCGGACCCCGACCACGCCGTGCCCGTGCACCTTGGCGCATTCTTCCTTGATGCGGGCCGCCGAACCCTGCACGGCCGCGTTGTGGGCCACCGAGGCGACCGAGATTTCGCCTTGCCCCCAGTTCCAGACGCCATAGGGCACCGACGCCACCGAGACCCCGCAGACCAGATCGACCGGCTCCCAACCGGCGGAGTGCAGGAGCAGGGCCTCGTCAACGGAGAGATCGGAGGTGATCCCGCGCTTGGTGCTGGGCGGTGGCGGGGTGGCCAGGGATTGTGCACCCCGCAGCATCTCCGCCCGCACGTCGATGGCGAGGTCCTCGCTCATACCAGCCGGACCGTCGGCCGGGGAGCCGGTACCTCGTCGAATTCCTTGAAACGGCGAACCCGGTTACCCCGAATCGTGCAATCGACAACCTCGTCCCCCTCGGAGAACTCATGCTTGGCCACGTCGATCTTGACGCCGTGCAACGAATCTCCGGCCAGCTGGGCGCGGATGTGCTTGCGGGCCAGCTGGCGCACGGCCATGTGCGCCTTGGTCACCTGTTGGACCTCGCTGGCCCGACTGGACGTGCCCCACCCGCGTCCCCCCTCCATCTGGTATCCGGTGACACACGAGGCCCACACCCGTACCGAGGCCATGGAGGCCACCACGGCGACCGGCATGAAACCGGCCTCGATGGACTTGGTCAGCCGTTGACCGGCCAGATACGTCGTCCAGGGCACTCCTCCCGCCGGCGGTGGCCCGCCGTCCACCCGGACCGCAGTGCCCAGCAGGTGGAACTCGGTGGTCTGGTTGTCGGTCACCTGCGTCGCCCGGTCGACCACGCCGATGACCCCATGGGCGCCGAGCGCGGTCGCCTCATCGAGCATCCGGCTGTAGGCCGAGCCGAAGCCCATGGACCATGCCGCCTGCACCCAGGTCTGCTCCACGTTCTGACCCCAACTCCGGTGCTCGGCCGACACGTAACCGTGGGGGCAGCGGTAGGTCTCCGAGTACGCCCCCCGGTTCTGCCCACCCGCGGCGTAGGGGTTGACGCCTCGCATGTAGCCCGATCCCCCGCCGTACCAGCCCCACTGCATGACACAGAACCCCTGCGCCAGTCCGACCGGCTGCAGGCCGAGTTGCAGGCAGGCGGCGAAGTCGGGCACCGTGAGCCCGGAGGAAAAGGCGTCCGAACTGAAGCGGCGGGCGGCCGCCTCGGGGAGCTCTGAGGAGCTTTCGGTCATCAATTGTCGAGCGAGATGATGGTGAGCGGCTTGGGCAGCGTGACCTCCCCGGTCGTCTTGGTCACGGCCGTGCCCAGCGACAGGAACTCGATGGTGTGCGAGCCCCATTGGTGCGACTTCTCCTCGAGGCGCACTCCGACGATGCCGCTCGCCTTGAGCTGTCCCGCTTCGTCCTGCATCCGGGTCATGGCCAGCTCACGGGCCTCATAGAGGGCCTGGGTGAAATTGGGAAGCTCCACGTTCTGCCCGACCGAGCCCAGGGCCTGGGTGAGCTTGCGATGGGCGATGTGGTACACGCACGTCCCCATGACGAGGGCCTGCGGCACGTGCCCGGTCTGCATGAGGGTCCAGAAGTCCTGCCCGGAGAGGTCCGAGGTGAAGGGCTTGCCCAGGGCATTGCGGTAGGAGTTGCCGTCTTCGGCCTTGACCGCGGTGCCGAAGGCGATGAACTCCGCCGAATCGCTGCCCCACTCATAGTAGTTCACGTCGAGCCGGACCCCCACCACGCCGTCGGCGCCGAGCTCTTCCGCCTCCTCCTCCATTCTGGTCATGGCCAGCTCGCGGGCCGTGTACATGGCCTCGGTCAGCTTGGACAGTTCCTGGCTCTCCCCCCACTTCCGGGTCTGCAGGCCGATGTGGTAGATGGACGAGCCCATGACGAAACCCAGCGGGTGGAACCCGGCCTCCTTGACCAGGAGGAACTCGTTGACAGAGAGGTCGGAGGTGAAGAGACCGTGCTCCAGTTCCTCCAGTCGATGGGTGGCATCCTTGGGGAGGTCCTGGGGCTGGGTCACGACGTTTCTCCAATCACGATGTGCTCGAGTGCGAGACGGGTCTGCTCGCTGTGGGCCGCCTCGTTGGCCAGGGTGGTGAGGAGGCGGGTCAGCCAGGCGTCCATTCCGACCTGCTCGCTGCGGATTCGGATGCCGCCGGACGCATGACCGATGCTGCAGCGCACGCCGGCACCCTCCACCACGGCTTCGAGGGTGTCGTCGCCCAACGTGATCTGCACAGACTTGATGTCGTCCGACTTGCGGAAGCGCCCGCCCGCGCGCTCGACCTTTATGCGGTCACCCAACACCTCGGAAAGTTGGCCGACGAGCAGCTTCAGCATGATCCGCAGATCCGAACTGTTGGACTGCAGGGTGGAAATGGCCATTTCGAGATCGAAGGCGTCACCTTCCCCTGCGCCGGCGGGCTCGATGGTCATCAGGCGCATCGTACCGCTCGACTCGCCCGCCGACTCACCGGGACTCCGGCCGCTCCGTGGGCCGGCCCGGGAGCCGGCCCCGGAGCCGACTCGTGAGCCGACTCGTGAGCCGACTCATGAGCCGACGTTGAGCGCCGGTGAGAAGCCCCTCAGCTGGGTCGGGGCTCGCAGATCACGACGGGGATCGTCCGATCGGTTCTCTCTTGATAGCGGTCGTACCCCTGGTAGGCCTTGACGATCTGGGGCCACAGAGCCCCCCGCTCCTCCGGAGAGGCCGTGCGGGCCCGCATCGCCCGGGTGACCCCGTCCATGGTGATCTCGACATCGGGATGGGCGACCAGGTTGGCGTACCACTGGGGATGTCGGTCATCCCCACCCTTCGAGGCCACCAGCACCACCCGGCCCTCGTCGTGCACCGGTGAGGCCAGCATGGTCCGACGCTCCTTGCCCGTGGTGCGCCCGACGGTGTGCAGCTCGACTAGCGGCATCCCGAAGCCCGTGCGCAGCACCCTGCCCCCGCTCAGCCGCAGAACGGCCCGATGGCTCAAATTCGCAACCCTGAACCCCACGTCAGCGAGCGACTGCTGCCAGTTCATCGAAGGTCCTCCCGCCGCCCTGCCCGGGCCCCGCGACACCGTACCGTTCCCAGACCGGCACCGCACCGGCAACGCACCGGCACCGCACCGGCACCGCACCGGCACCGCACCGGCACCGCGCTATAGAGGCACCGATTCGAGCCCCTCATCCCGGCCGCCGGTGGGGCCACCGGGCGGTGTCCCGCATCAGCGTCCACCTGACCACGCCCCACCTTCCGCACCGTGTGACTCGGCCCCCCCGGAGGCGGTGACTCGGGCCTCCCGGTGGCACCGTGGGACGGCACGGGTCGTTCGCAGCGCCTCGACCGCCGGCGTCCTATTCTGGGCGGCGGCCGTCTCTCCGAGGGACGGGCACGGGAGGGCACCGTCATGGCAGAGAGCGGGTTTGAGCTCAGGGGCATCAATCACCTTGCTCTGGTGTGCCGCGACATGGCCCGCACCGTGGACTTCTACACCAACGTCTTGGGCATGCCCCTGATCAAGACGATCGAGCTGCCCGCCGGCATGGGGCAGCACTTCTTCTTCGACTGTGGCGGCGGCGACTCCCTCGCCTTCTTCTGGTTTCCCGAGGCGCCTGACGGGATGCCCGGGATCTCGGCACCCGCGGCCCGTCCCGATTCGGGCGACCTGACGAGCGCCGTGGGCTCCATGAACCACGTGGCCTTCGACGTGGCGCCGGAGAAGATCGAGGAGTATCGGCGTCGCCTTATTGCCGCCGGGGTGGACTGTACGGAGGTGGCCAACCACGATGACGGCGAGTTCGGCATCAGCGACGACCTGCATCCTGGGGTTTACGTCCGCAGCGTCTACTTCTTCGATCCCGACGGCATCCTGCTCGAATTCGCCTGCTGGCTCCGCCGGCCCGTCGGCGAGGCCGGTGACGTCTCCCATGCGCCGGCGCGGGCTGCCGGCACCGTGACCGCCTGAATGCCCCGGCTCCGACAAGTCCCCAAGAGCGAGGCGACGGCGCCGATCGTCACCTCCATGTACGACTGGCTCTTCGAGGGTCGGGATCCGGTAGCGGAGCCGGGGCGCTGGGACGGCACGACCGGCGACTGGTGGACCGTTTTCGCCCTGGTGCCCGATGTGCTCGATCACGCGGTCAAGGGCTTCGGCCTCTACCAGAGCCCGGCGCGAATCCTCAGGCCCGAGCTGCGGGAACTCGGCCAGATCCGCGCCGGCTGGGCCGCCGCCAGCCAGTTCGTGTTCTCCCA
>JBKQIP010000010.1:0-23154 GCA_052148295.1 Acidimicrobiales bacterium | reverse complement strand
CGTGAGCCCGCTCCTGCGTGTGGCCACCACCCCGGGGACCGCGCTGCTGTTGCCCGTGTTCGGGCTGACCCCGGGGCGGGCCGCCCGCCGGCTGGCGGCGGAACTGCTCCGCCAGTTCGACACCGCGCTCGGCCGGGACACCGAGGAAGTCCTGGCCGTGTTCGATGCGCTGCCCGACACGGCGGCCCGCCAGGTCATCCTGCGGACGTTGCGATCGGCGGTGGACTGGCGGGGGCAGGTGATCACCATGCTGGACCGGGCCTACCTGGCCGAGGGTTTGCCGACCTTGATCATCTGGGGTCGGCGGGACGCCATCATCCCGCTCGGTCACGGGCGACTGGCCCACGCCGCCCTGTCGGGCAGCGAGCTCGAGATCTTCGACGAGGCCGGCCATTTCCCCCACCACAGCGATCCGGATCGCTTCGTGCGGGTCGTCGCCGACTTCATGGAGCACACCGAGCCGGCCCGCTTCGACCCGGAGGAGTGGCGGGTGCGCATGCGCAAGGGCCGGCGCACCCTCGAGACCCAGTCCTCGGACACCGAGCTCGAGCTCATGGCGATCCCGCTCTCGGGGCTGCCCAGCGCGCACTGACGGGGGGCGGGCCACCGGTGGTGCGGGGGAGACCGCTCCGCTCGTCCCGCTCGCGGCCGAACTCGGTCCGGGCCCGGGCCACCCGTCGTCACCGGCCGTCCCCCCGCCGTCCCCGCCGCTCAGGTCTGCGAAGATCTGCGCCATGCTCCGCCTCGTCCTGCCCAAGGGCTCCCTCGAGAAGGCCACCCTGCAGCTCTTCGCCGATGCCGACCTGGCCCTGTCCCGGTCCTCCGACGTGAACTACCGCGGCAGCATCGCCGACCCCCGGATCGACGACGTCCGCATCCTGCGCCCCCAGGAGATTCCGGTGTATGTCGCCGAGGGCCTCTTCGACATCGGCATCACGGGGCGGGACTGGATCGAGGAGCGGGGGAGCGACGTGGTCTCCCTGGGCGAGCTGCATTACGCCAAGGCCACGTCCACTACCGTGCGCGTGGTCCTGGCCGTGGCCCAGCAGTCACCCGTCACCACGCTGGCCGAGCTCGCCGCCCGGCCGGGGCGGCTCCGGGTGAGCTCTGAGTACCCCGAGCTCACCCGCCGGGCGCTCTCGGCACACGGCATCGAGGCCGAGATCTCCCCCTCCTACGGCGCCACCGAGGCCAAGATCCCCGACATCGCCGATGCGGTGGTGGACATGACCGAGACGGGGAGCGCCCTGCGCGCCGCCGGCCTGCGCATCATCGAGACCCTGCTCGAGTCGCCCACCGAGTTGATCGCCAATCCGGAGGCCGCCGCCGACCCGCGCCGGCGGCACGCCATGGAGCAGATCCTGACCCTGCTGCAGGGCACCCTCGAGGCGCGCGGCAAGGTGCTGGTCAAGCTCAACGTGTCGTCCGACCGCCTCGATGCCGTGCTCGGCGTCCTCCCCTCCATGCGGGCCCCGACCATCTCCGAGCTCTCGGGCGGGGGAGGCTTCGCGCTCGAGGCCGTGGTGGCCAAGGCCGACATCAACACGCTCATCCCCGCCCTCAGCGACCACGGCGCCATGGACATCCTCGAGATCCCCCTGTCCAAGATCGTGCACTGACCGTGGTGGCCGCCATCCCGCCGTCCGATCTGCACGTGGGCCGGGTCACCGCCTTCGACGCCCGGCGCGGCCTGGGCACCGTCGCCGACCGCGAGGGTGTGGCCTACGGTTTCCACGCCACCGCCATCGCCGACGGGTCCCGCACCATCGCCATCGGCACCGAGGTCGGCTTCCTGGTGGTCCCGGGTCATCGGGGCCGCTACGAGGCACGCGCCGTGACCGGGGTCGGATCGTCACCGGAGGGGTGATGCTCCCGGCCGCGGCCCGCCCGCCGGGCGGCCCGGTCAGTTCGAGGAGGAGCCGGCGGCGTCCTCGGCGGCGGCCCGCTCGACCCCCTCCAGCTGGACGTAGGCCAGGCGGATCTGGGACAGCGCCTCGAGGAGCGACGGTTCGGCCTCGCCCAGGCGTCCCCGGAGCCCGTCCAGCAGGCAGCCCAGGCCGTCGATGGCCAGGCGGGCCTGAAAGAGCATGGGCGGGGCCTGGGAAAGGTAGACCGCGGCCAGCTCGAAGAGGCCGTAGCAGTGGTTGGCCACCACCACCTCGGCGGGCGTGCCGGCCAGCTGCGCGCGCATGGCCTCGAGCTCGGCCTGGGCCTCGGCGCTGAGGGGTTCGTCCGGTCCCGGGGGTGCCGTGCCCCCTGGTGGGGGCGCCGGCGGAGGCGGCGGTGGGCTGGCGGCGTCGCCCTCGTTCTTGGGGAAATGCTCGCCCGACGGTGTCCAGAGGCTGCTCACGCTGCTACTGTATGCACCTTGACTACACGGAAGCGGGGCCTCGCCATCGGCGGCCTCCACCTGGCCACACATCCGACCTCTGGATGAGACGAGTGCGCCAGGTCGAAGGTTCCCCGGCGCGGGCGTTGCCCGCTGGTCGGCCTCGCTCCACCGATTGGTTTGCGGAAAGACCGCGGGCCCGAGTGAGAGGTGTGATGCCGCATCGTCGCTGAAACCACAACAGAGCACCGGATCAACGACCGTATCCGTGCCCGTGAAGTCCGACTCGTGGACCCCGATGGTGTGCAGTTAGGCATCAAGGCGTTACCCGAGGCCCTGGCCATCGCCAAGGAGCTCGACCTCGACCTCGTCGAAGTGGCCCCCATGGCCAACCCGCCGGTCTGCCGGATCATGGACTTCGGGAAGTTCAAGTTCGACGAGGCCCAGCGGGCCAAGGAGAGCCGGCGCAAGACGGTTCACGTCGGGATCAAGGAGATGAAGTACCGGCCGAAGATCGGTCCCGGGGACTTCGAGACCAAGACCCGCCAAGTGGGCAAGTTCTTGAACGAAGGGCACAAGGTCAAGATCACGATCATGTTCCGGGGGCGCGAGGTGTACCACCCCGAGCACGGGAAGCGGATCCTCGATCGCATTGCCGAGCAGATGGAGGGCGTGGCCAAAGTCGAGGCCGAGCCCAAGCTCGACAACCGCAACATGATCATGGTGCTCGCTCCCGACAAGCGGGCCCGACAGGCCGCCGCGTCGAGGGCGTCGAACCAGCATCGGGCGGCCAGGGCTCCGGCGTCATCGCCCGAGCCGACGGCCGGCACCGAGGTGCCCGGGCCGGCGGCCGGTGCCGCGGAGCCACCGGCCCCAGCGTCCAGCGACGAGACCGCAGCAACCGAAGAGGGATGACCACATGCCGAAGATGAAGACCGACCGGGGCGCCGCCAAGCGCATCAAGGTCACCGGGACCGGCCGCTTGCGCCGACGCAAGGCCTTCCGGTCCCACCTGCTCGAGTCCAAGAGCAGCGTGCGCACGCGCCGTCTGGGCCGCGAGACCGAGGTGGCCAAGGCGGACGAGCGCGCCGTGCGGCGGATGCTCGGCATCTGAGCACCGGCCGCGCCGAGACATTCGACGACGACACGAGAGGAGGACCCCGATGGCCAGAGTCAAGCGATCCGTGCACGGGCGCAAGCATCACCGCGCCGTCATGGAGCAGGCGAAGGGGTATTACGGGAACAAGAGCCGCAGCTACCGGGCCGCCAACGAGCAGCTCATGCACTCCATGCAGTACGCCTACCGCGACCGCCGGGCCCGCAAGGGTGATTTCCGCAAGCTGTGGATCCAGCGCATCAACGCGGGTGCCCGCCAGCACGGCATGAGCTACAGCCGGCTGATCAATGGGCTCCACCTGGCCGGGATCGAGGTCGACCGCAAGGTGCTGGCCGACCTGGCCGTCACCGACCCTGACGCATTCGGTGCGCTGGTGCGGGCCGCGCAGGACGCGCTCTCGGGCGCGCCCGTCGCCGAGGTCGCTTCCTGAGCCAACCACTGGCGTTCACCCACCGGCGGGTACGCCGGTTGCGGGGGTTGCTGCAGAAACGGACGGCCCGTTGGGGTGAGCGCGTCTTCGTGGCCGAGGGCGTCGAGCTCCTGCGCACCGCCTTGCGGGCCGGGGCCGCCGTCGAATCGGTCTACCTGGCCCCGCCCGGCGGGCACGATCCGGTGATCGGCGAGGCTTGTGACGAGGCGCTGGCGGCGGGAGCCCGCCTCTTCACCCTGGCTCCGGGCGTACTGGAGCGGGTGGCCGACACGGTCACGCCCCAGCCGGTGTTGAGCGTCCTGCCCATGCTCGACGGCCCGGTGACGCCTCCGTTCGATGCACCCGGCCTGCGCCCTCTGGTCGTGGTCATGGTCGACGTGCGAGACCCGGGCAATGCCGGGACGGTGCTCCGCACGGCCGATGCCGCAGGGGTGGACGCCGTGATCTTCGGCGGGGACTCGGTCGACCCGTACAACCCCAAGACGGTCCGCTCCTCCGCCGGGTCGCTCTTCCACGTCCCCTTCGGGGTGCAGGAGGACGCGGTCACGCTGGCCACGGGGCTGCGGGCGGCGGGGTACCGCACCCTGGCCGCCGTGGTGCAAGGGGGCGAGGACTACGCGGCGCTGGACTGGTCGGTCCCCTCCGCCCTGTTCCTGGGCAACGAGTCGTCGGGCCTGGGGGTCGAGGTGGTCGACGCCGTGGGTGGTGCGGTCGCGGTGCCCATGGAAGGGCGGGCGGAGTCCCTCAACGTCGGGGTGACGTGCGCCGTGGTCTGCTTCGAGGCCCTGCGCCAGCGGCGCCGCCGGGGCGCGGCGTGAGCGGGCCGTCCCCCTCGCCGGCGACGGCACCGCGGGCATCTACCATTTGCGGCAACGACCCGGGGGTGGCCCCGGGGACGGTCCGGGGTGGAGACGTACGTGACGGTGCAGAGAACGGTGACTGAGAGCAGCGAGATCGACCCGGAGTCGATGGCCCGCGACGGTGCCGCGGCGATCGAGGCCGCGGCCTCGACCGAGGCCCTGGCGCAGGTCGAGACCGAGTGGCTGGGCAAGCGCTCCGTGCTCTCGCGGGCCAACCGTGCCCTGGGCGCCCTCGACCTCGAGGCCCGCAAGGAGGCCGGGCGCCGCCTCCAACAGGTCCGGTCCACCCTCGAGGCCCGCCTGGCGGAGCGGCGGGCCGAGCTGGCCGGGGCCGAGCGCGCCGCGGCGTTGACGGCCGACCGACTGGACCTGACCGAGGTCATCCCGGCCCGGGTCACCTCCCTGCTCGAGCGGGGCCATCTCCACCTGGTGTCCCAGGCGCGGGACGAGCTCGAGGACGTCTTCGTGGGTATGGGGTTCACGGTGGCCGAGGGTCCCGAGGCCGAGACGGACTGGTACAACTTCGGGGCTCTCAACATGCCGCCGGCCCATCCGGCCCGCGGCATGCACGACACCATGTACCTCGACATCGGCGAGCCCGAGACGGTCCTGCTGCGCACCCACACCTCGCCCGTGCAGATCCACCTGATGGAGGAGGCGGTGCGCGACGCCACCCTGCCCATTCACGCCGTGATGCCCGGGAAGTGCTACCGGCTCGACACGCCCGACGCCACCCACCTCCCGGTCTTCAACCAGATCGAGGGCCTGGTGGTCGACCGCGGCATCACCTTCGGCGACCTGGCGGGCACCATCCAGACCTTCACCGCGGCCTATTTCGGCCCGGGCATGCAGTCACGCCTGCGGCCGGCCTACTTCCCCTTCACCGAGCCTTCCGCCGAGTTCGAGATCACCTGCGCCATCTGCCGGGGGGCCGGGTGCCGCACCTGCGCGCAGGTCGGCTGGGTGGAGCTGGGCGGCTGCGGCATGGTGGACCCGGCCGTGTTCGCCGCCGTGGGCATCGACGCCGAGGTGTGGTCGGGGTTCGCCTTCGGCTTCGGCATCGACCGCCTGGCGTTGATGCGCCACGCCATCCCCGACCTGCGCTCCTTCATGGAGAACGACATCCGGTTCCTGTCGCAGTTCTGACAGGAGCCCCTCGACCCGAAAGGCGTCCGTGCTCGCTCCGCTCAGCTGGCTTCGTGATTTCGCACCCTTCCCCGGCGACACCGCGGTGCTCACGGCCGCGCTCGACGACCTGGGCCTGGTGGTCGAGGGGGTCGAGCGGGTGGGGGAGGGCCTCGACGACGTCGTGGTGGCGCGGGTGCGCCAGATCGGCGCCATCGAGGGAGCCGACCGGATCCGGCGCGTGGTGGTCGATGCCGGGGGCGAACCGCTCGAGATCGTCTGTGGCGCCGCCAACTTCTCCGAGGGGGATCGGGTGCCCCTGGCCCCGGTGGGGGCCGTGCTCCCGGGCGGCTTCGAGATCACCCGGCGCAAGCTGCGGGGCGTCGTCTCCCACGGCATGTTGTGCTCGGGGAAGGAGCTCGGCCTGTCCGACGACGGCGCCGGCCTGCTGGTGCTCGACGGTGACGTCGAGGCCGAGCCCGGCACACCCCTGACCGAGGCCCTGGGGATCGATCCCGACACCGTGTTCGACATCACCGTCGAGGGCAACCGCCCCGACGCCTGGTGCATGGCCGGCATCGCCCGCGACCTGGCGGCCCGGCTCCAGCTCCCCTTCACGCTGCCCGACCCGCCCCCGCCGCCGGCCTCGGGGCAGGCCACCGCCGCCGTGACGGTGGCGGGCGTGGAGTCGCCCGACCTCTGCCCCCGGCTCACGGTGGCCGTGCTCACCGGCGTGGTGGTGGGCCCCTCCCCGCCGTGGCTGGCCCGGCGGCTCACCCTGGCCGGGATGCGGCCGATCAACAACGTGGTGGACGCGTCGAACTACGTCATGCTCGAGCGGGGCCAGCCCACCCACCCGTACGATCTGTCGCGGCTCCCGGGGCGCGGGCTGCTCGTCCGCCGGGCCCGGCCCGGCGAGACGCTCGAGACACTCGACGGCGTCACCCGCACGGTCGGACTGCCCGGGCTCGGTGCCGGCGACACCGGCGAGGACTGCCTGATCTGCGACGCCGAGGGGACGCCGATCGGCATCGCCGGGATCATGGGGGGCGCCTCCTCGGAGATCACCGACGCCACGACCGAGGTGCTGCTCGAGGCCGCGTATTTCACCCCTATGGCCGTCGCCCGCACGTCGAAACGATTGGGCCTGCGCACCGAGGCCTCGGCCCGTTTCGAGCGGGGTTGCGACCCGGGGGGCATCGAGGCCGCCGTGAACCGCTTCTGCGAGCTGGTGGCGCAGAGCACCCCCGGCCTCCTGGTCGCCGATGGCCGCCTCGACGTCGCCGCCGAGGTGCCCGAGCCGTTTGCGCTCGAGGTGCCCATCGCCCGCGTGCAGCGACAGATCGGGGTGGCACTCTCGGGGGAGGCCATCAGCGGCCTGCTCGAGCCCATCGGGTTCCGCTGCCGGCTGGGCGACGGTCACCTGACCGTCGTGGTGCCGACGAACCGGCCCGACGTGCGCCGGGCGCCCTTCGGGGTCGACGACGTCATCGAGGAGGTGGCCCGCACCTTCGGCTATGCCAACGTGCCGCGGCACACTCCCAGCTGGCCGCAGCCGGGAGGGCTCGCGCCGCGCCAGCGCGAGCGCCGCCGGGTCAAGGACGTCCTGTGTGGTCTGGGGGCCTCCGAAGGCTTGACCAACTCGTTCGTCTCCGAGGAGGAGCACCTCCGGGTGGGGCTCACCGGGCCGGCCGTGCGGGTGAGCAACCCCCTGGTGGCGGAGCAGCCGTACCTGCGGCGGTCGCTCATGCCCGGCCTCCTGGGCGCCCTGGCCTACAACGCCGACCGGCGCCAAGGGGCGATCCGGCTCTACGAGGTGGGGACCGTGTTCTCGCACCCCGACGAGGGGGCACCCCGGCTGGCCGACCGCCGCGGTGAAGGGGCGGCGGGGGTCACGCCGCTGCCGGGCGAGCGCGAGTTCCTCTCTGCGGTGTTCGCCCGGGACGACGACGACGCCCGGGACGCGCTCGTGGCCTGGCGCGTCCTGGCGGACGCCCTGCGGGCCACCGGGGTGGGACTGGTGCCCCCGGGGGAGGGTGACCGGCCGTTGCCGGGGCTGCACCCCACCCGGTCGGCCCGGCTGGTGGCGCAGGCCGGTCCTCCGGGGGCCGGCGAGCCGAGGGTCATCGGAGCCGTGGGCGAGATCGACCCCGGCGTGGCGGCCGCGTTCGGGCTGACCCGGAGCACGGGGTCAGGCACGTCGCCCCGGCGGGTCGGGTGGCTCGAGGTGGACCTGGGTCTGCTGCTCGACGCGTCCGTGGTGGCCCGTCGCGCCACGTTGGGCGCCGCCGTGAGCCGGTTCCCGTCCTCGGACATCGACCTGGCGCTGGTGGTCGAGGACGCCGTCCCGGCCGGGCGCGTGGCCGACGTGCTGGCCGCCGCCGCCGGGGACCTTCTCGAGTCGGTGACCCTGTTCGACGTCTACCGGGGGGAGGGCATCGGCGCCGGGCGCCGCAGCCTGGCCTACCGGTTGCGCTTCTGTGCACCCGACCACACGCTGACCGACGAGGAGGTGGGCGCCCTCCGGGTCGCCTGCATCGCGGCGGCCGAGGACGCGGTGGGGGCCGTGTTGCGCTGAGGGTCCGGCGTCACGCCGCCGCGTGGCATGGTGAAGACATGCGGGTGCAGCAGATCAACTCCTCCGACGGCAAGGCCTTCGACGACTGGTACCACGTGCTGGAGGTCACCGACCGGGAGCGCTGGCCCGACAGCGCCGGATGGGACCACCGCACGGTCAAGGCCATGGCCGACCTGCGCCATGGCGCCGTCGACTTCCGGTGCCTGTCCGCCACGGATGCGTCCGGGGCGACCGTCGGCGTGGCGTTCCTGCAGGTGCCGAACTGGGACAACCGGCACCACGCCCTGCTCGACGTGCGGGTGCTGCCCGAGCAGCGCCGGCGACACGTCGGGACGGCACTGGTGGAGGGGGTCGAACGCTGGGCGGCCGCGTCGGGCCGTGCGTTCCTTCTGGGCGAGGCGGAGGTGCCGGTCACGGCCCGCGGCGCCGACGCGTCGACGCCGTTCGCCCGGCACCTCGGGTTTGACGTCGTCCAGCAGGCGCACCGCCGCCACCTGGCCCTGCCGCCGGAGCCGCGGCGGATCCAGCGGCTCCGCGACGAGGTGGCCGCGGCGGGCGCGGGCTACCGCATCATGGCCTTCACCACCCCGTGGCCGGAGGCATACGTGGAGGACTGTTGCGAGCTGCAACGGTGCATGTCCACCGACGCGCCCACCGGTGAGGCCCATCACGAGGAGGAGGTCTGGAACGCGGCGCGCCTCGAGGAGAACGACCAGCTGCTGGTCGCACAGGGACTGGTCAAGGTGGCGGCGGTGGCCGAGCACGTCGACTCGGGCCGACTGGTGGCCTTCTCGGAGATCGCCGTGGCCGAGGCCCGTCCCGACGAAGGGTGGCAGTGGGCCACGCTGGTGCGCAGGGAGCACCGTGGTCACCGACTGGGACTGGCCGTGAAGCTGGCCAATCTCGACTACCTGCGCACCATCTTCCCCGGTGTGCGTCGCATCATCACCGGCAACGCGCAGGAGAACGCGCCGATGATCGCCGTCAACGAGGCGCTGGGCTTCGAGGTGGCCGCCCACCAGACCGTGTGGCAGAAGCGGGTGGGTGCCCCCTCATGCGCGTAGGTCAGATCGATCCGCGCGACGAGGCTGCGTTCGACGCCTGGTTCGCCGTGTTGGCGGCCACCGACCGGGAGCGGTCACCGGACAAGCCGGGCTGGCAGCGGGCCGAGCGCCTGGCCTGGGCCCTCGACGCCGACGGTCCCGAAGAGCACCGGTGCCTGGTCGCCCGGGCCGGTGACCGTGTCCGCGGCATTGCCGACCTCCGTATGTTCCGCCGGGAGAACGGGCACCTGGCCGAGATCGACGTGCGTGTGCTGCCCCAGTTCCGGCGCCAGGGCGTGGGGAGCGCCATCGTCGGGGCGGCCCAGCGGATGGCCCGGGAGGCCGGTCGTCGTGAGTTGGGTGGCATGGACGAGGTGGCCGTCGGAGGTCGAGCCGATGCGGTCACCGCCTTCGCCCGGCGGCTCGGGTTCGCGCCGGCCCAGCAGTTGGTGCGACGCGAGCTGCGCCTCCCTCCCGACGCCGATCGGATGCGATCGCTCCAGCGGCAGGCCGATGCCCGGTCGGCGGGCTACCGCCTGGTCGGCTTCACCGACCGCTGGCCCGACGCCTTCATTGCGGACCGGTGCGAGCTGGGCCGCCGCATGTCGACGGACGTCCCGCTCGGAGAGCAGGTCCTCGACGAGGAGGTGTGGGACGAAGCCCGGGTGCGCCAGATCGAGGCCACCCTGGCGGCACAGGACCGGGCCAAGCTCAGCGTGGCGGCTCGTCACGAGGCCTCGGGGCACCTGGTCGCCTACAGCGAGCTCGCCATCCCGCGGGGTGCCCCCGAGTCGGTGTGGCAGCACGACACGTTGGTCATGCGAGAGCACCGCGGGCACGGCCTCGGACTGGCCATGAAGCTGTCCACCACCGCCGCGCTTCTGGAGGCGTATCCCGCCGCCCGCATCATCAACACCTGGAACGCGGCGGAGAACGCGCACATGATCGCCATCAACGAGGCGATGGGCTTCGTGGTGACGGCCCGGTCGACCTACTGGCGCAAGGCACTCGGGTCCTGACCGGCGGGCGACCGGGCGATTCGGCGCCACCCGGCGCCCCCGGTGCTACCCGGGAAGGTGGCACACCGCCTCGACGTTGTGGCCGTCGGGGTCGCGCACGAACGCGCCGAAGTAGTGCTCGTGGTACTCGGGGAAGAGCCGCGGGGCGTGGAGCACCTCGGCGCCCACCCCGAGGGCAGCCTGATGGAAGGACCGGACGGCGTCCCGGCTGGCCGCCCGGAAGGCGATGGTCCCGTCGCCCGTGTCGCCGCGTCCGGCCTCGCCCGCGCATGTGCATGAGTATGCAAACAAATGTATACTGATGCGATGAAGGCGGGTGTCATGGGGGCTTCGGGCTACACCGGGGCGGAGCTGCTCCGCCTGCTGGCCGGGCATCCCGAGATGGAGGTGGCCGCGGTCACCGCCCACGCCCATGCCGGGCAGCCGGTGGGGGAGCACACCCCGTCGCTGGCGGCGGCCTATCCCGGCCTGATGTACGCGAGCAACGATCCCGAGGGCCTGCACGGCCTCGACCTGGTGTTCTGCGCCCTCCCGCACGGGGAGTCGCAACGGATCGTGCCGGGGCTCCGGGACCGGGTCGGCGTCATCGTCGACCTGGCCGCCGACTTCCGCCTCCGGGACCCCGGCCTGTACGCCACCTGGTACGGGGCCGGGCACGCCGCGCCCGGCCTGCTGGCCGAGGCCACCTTCGGCCTGCCCGAGCTGTTCCGGGGCGACCTGCCCGGGGCCACCCTCATCGCCGCCGCCGGCTGCTACCCGACGGCGGCCGGGCTGGCCCTGGCGCCGCTGCTGCGCGCCGGGCTGGTGGAGGGGAGCGGTGTGGTCGTCGATGCCGCCTCGGGCGTCTCCGGCGCGGGACGATCGCCGACGGACGCCCTGCACTTCGGGACGGTCGACGAGGACTTCGTGGCCTACGGCCTGCTCACCCACCGGCACACCCCCGAGATGGAACAGATCCTGGGCGCCCAGGTCCTCTTCACCCCCCACCTGGCCCCCATGGTCCGGGGGATCCTGGCCACCTGCTACGCCCGCCCGGCGCCCGCCGCCGGCCCCCTCACGACGGCCGACGTGCTCGATGCGCTCCACGCCGCCTATGACGGCGAACCCTTCGTGGTGGTGACGGACGCGCCCCCCTCGACCAAGGCCACGGCCGGGTCGAACTGCGCGCACGTGACGGCGCGGGTGGACCCCCGCACCGGGTGGGTCCTCAGCCTGTGCGCCCTGGACAACCTGGTCAAAGGGGCGTCGGGGCAGGCCCTGCAGTGCGCCAACGCGGCCCTGGGCCTGCCCGAGACGACCGGGCTGCCCCAGGTGGGGCTGTACCCGTGAGTGTCACCGCCGCCGGGGGGTTCGTGGCCGCCGGGGGGTCGGGCGGTATCAAGGCCGGCGGTGTCCCCGATGTGGCCGTCGTGGCCACGGCCGACGGTCGGGCGGTCCCGGCGGCCGGTGTCTTCACCTCCAACCTGGCGGCGGCGGCGGCGGTGCGGATCAGCCGGGCCCATCTGGCCGCCACCGGCGGCCAGGCCGCCGGCGTGATCCTCACCTCGGGCAACGCCAACGCGGCGACCGGCACGCCGGGCCTGCAGGCGGCGACGCGGCTCTGCACCGCCGTGGCGTCGGCCATCGGCGCCGACACCGAGGGGGTCCTGGTCTGCCAGACCGGCCTGATCGGCATCCCGTTCCCGATGGAGTCCGTCGATCCGCAGCTGGCGGGGATCGTGCAGCGCCGGGCCGCCGGGCCTGAGGCCGGCGCGGCGGCGGCGCGGGCCATCATGACCACCGACACGGAGCCCAAGGAGGCGGTGGTGCGGGCCGAGGGCTTCACCGTGGGCGCCATGGCCAAGGGCGCCGCCATGCTGGCGCCCGACATGGCCACCATGCTGGCCCTGTGCACCACCGACGCCGTGGTCGACCCGGCCACGCTGCGGGCCGCGCTGGGGCGAGCCGTCGACGCGTCGTTCAACGCCATGACGGTCGACGGTGCCACCTCGACCAACGACACCGTGCTGGTGCTGGCCAGCGGCCGGGCCGCCGCCCCGTCGGCCGGCACCCTCACCGGGGCCCTCACCGAGGTCTGTGCCTCGCTGGCCGGGCAGATGGTGGCCGACGCCGAAGGGGCCACGAAGGTCTCCCATATCCGGGTCACCGGCGCGGCCAGCGACGGCGAGGCGCACCGGGCGGCCCGCAAGGTGGCGGACTCCATGCTGGTGCAGTGCTCCCTCAACGGCGAGGATCCCTATTGGGGCCGCGTGGTCAGCGAGCTCGGGTCGGCCGGGGTGGCCTTCGACCTGGATCGGGTCTCGGTGGCCTACGGCGGCGTCACCGTGTGTGCCGGCGGCGTGGGGGTGGCGCACGACCCCGCCGCCCTGGCCGCGCACCTGGCGGGCCGGCACATCGAGATCGCCTGCGACCTGGGCCTGGGGTCCGGGGCGGCGGCGGTGCTGGGGACCGACCTCGGCTACGGGTACATCGACGAGAACCGGACGACGTCGTGACGGCCTCCGCGCCCCGCAACTCGGCGGCCCAGAAGGCGGCCGCCCGCAACACGGCCTCCGTGCTGGTGGAGGCGCTGCCCTACATCCGCGGCTTCCGGGGCAAGGTCGTGGTCGTCAAGTACGGCGGCAACGCGTTGAACGGCTCGTCCGGAGGGGCCGGGGACGCGTTGGCCTCGTTCGCCCAAGATGTCGTCCTCATGCGCGCCGTGGGCATCGCGCCGGTGGTGGTACACGGGGGCGGTCCCCAGATCGGCCAGCTCATGGCCCGGCTGGGCAAGCAGGCCGAGTTCCGTGACGGCCTGCGGGTGACCGACGCCGAGACGCTGGACATCGCCCGCATGGTGCTGGTGGGCAAGGTCAACCGTGACATCGTCTCGGCCATCAACGTCCACGGCCCGCTGGCCGTGGGGATGTCCGGGGAGGACGCCAACCTGATCACGGCCGCCCAGCGGCATGTCGACCTCGGCTTCGTGGGCAGCGTGGCCGTGGTCGACCCGACCATGTTGCAGCGCCTGGTGGCCGAGGGGATCATCCCCGTGGTGGCCACCATCGGCGCCGATGCCGCCGGCCAGGCCTACAACATCAACGCCGACACGGTGGCCGGCGCGCTGGCCGAGGCGCTCGGGGCCGAGAAGCTGATCTACCTGACCGACGTCGAGGGCCTGCGCGTGGTGCCCGACGACCCGTCCACCCTGGTCCATCAGGCCAGCCTCGACGTGGTCGACGAGATCCTGCGCAGCGGGGCGGCCGAGGGCGGCATGATGCCCAAGGTCGAGGCCTGCGCCCGCGCCGTGCGCGGCGGCGTGTCGCGCGCCCACATCCTCGACGGCCGCGTGCCCCATGCCCTCCTCCTCGAGCTCTTCACCGACTCCGGTGTGGGCACCATGGTGCTGCCGTGAGCGATGGTGCGCCCGTGAACGATGGTGCGCCCGTAAGCGATGGTGCTGCCGTAAGCGATGGTGCGCCGGTGAGTGATCGCCGCGCGCTGATGCGCACCTACCCCGAACCCGCGGTCACCTTCGTCCGCGGCGCCGGCACGAGGCTCTACGACGCCGCGGGAACCGAGTACCTCGATTTCATCACCGGCCTGGCCGTGGTGTCCCTCGGGCACGCGCATCCGGTGGTGGCCGAGGCCGTGGCTACGCAGGCCCGGACGCTGTGCCACGTGTCCAACCTCTACGGCAACGAGCTGGCGCCGGAGGTGGCCCTGACCATCGACCGGCTGATCAACGGTGGGACGGGCCAGGCCGGCGGTCAGGTGTTCTTCGCCAACTCGGGCGCCGAGGCCAACGAGTGCGCGCTGAAGCTGGCCCGGCGCTGGGCCGGCGGGGGCCGCCACCTGGTGGTCAGCGCGGCCGATTCGTTCCACGGGCGGACCCTGGCCACGCTGGCCGCCACCGGGCAGCCCGAGAAGCACGCGCCGTTCCGACCCCTGCCCGAAGGCTTCGTGCACGTCCCCTACGACGACGTGGCCGCGCTGGACATCGCCCTCGGACCGGCCACGGCCGCCGTGCTGCTCGAGCCCCTCCAGGGCGAAGGGGGGGTCAACGTGCCGAGCTCGGACTACCTGGGGGCCGTGCGGGCGCTGTGCACCGAGCGCCACGCGCTCTTGATCCTCGATGAGGTGCAGACCGGTCTCGGGCGCACCGGCCACTGGTTCGCCTTCCAGTCCCAGGGCCTGGCGCCCGACGTGGTGACCATGGCCAAGGCCCTGGGCAACGGCATGCCGGTGGGGGCGTGCTGGGCCCGGGCCGAGGTGGCGGCCTCCTTCGCCCCGGGCGACCACGGCTCCACCTTCGGGGGGCAGCCGCTGGCCCTGTCCGCCGCCCGGGCCACGCTGGCCGTGATGGAGGCCGAGGACGTCTGCGGGCGGGCGCGGCGGGCGGGGGCGCGCCTGGCCGGCGGGCTGGCCCGCCTGCCCGGGGTGGTCTCGGTGCGCGGGGCCGGGCTCCTCCTGGCCGCCCAGCTCGACCGTCCCGTGGCCGCCGAGGCGGCCTCGGTGGCGCGGGAGCGCGGCCTGCTGGTCAACGCCGTGCGCCCCGACGCGGTGCGGGTGGCCCCGCCCCTGCTGGTCGGCGACGACGAGATCGATGCCGCCCTGGCCATCCTGTCCGGGGCGCTGGCCGACGTGACCGCCGGGGAGGCCGACGTGACCGCCGGGGAGGATTGACGCGGTGCCCCACTTCTTCGACATCGACCACCTCTCCCCGGCGGGGTTCGACCGCATCCTGCTGCTGGCCAAGAGCGACCGGGTCGGTCCCGTCCTGGCCGACCAGGGCGTGGCCCTGCTCTTCGAGAAGCCGTCGGCCCGCACGCGCAACTCCACCGAGATGGCGGTGCACGGCCTCGGCGGGCACCCCGTCTACATCGGGGGCGCCGAGGTCGGCCTCGATACGCGCGAGTCCGTCGAGGACGTGGCCCGTACCCTGGGCTGTTACCACCGGGTGCTGTGCGCCCGGGTCTTCGACCACACGGTGCTGGTGCGTATGGCGGAGGCGCTCGACGGCAGCGGCTTCGACGTGCCGGTCATCAACCTCCTCTCCGATCGGGCCCACCCTTGCCAGGCCGTGGCCGACGTGCTGACCCTGCGCGACACGCTGGGCCCGCTCCCGGGGCGCTCGCTGGCCTACATCGGTGACGCCAACAACATGTGCCGTTCCCTGGCCAAGGCCGCCCTGGCCGACGGCATGGAATTCCGGGTGGCCTCGCCCGCGGGCTATGCCTTCTCGGCGGAGGAACTGGCCCGGCTCACCGCCTTCGCGGCGCGCATGGGACGGGGCGGGACCGTGCGCTCCACCGACGACCCGGCCGAGGCGGCCGAGGGTGTCGACGCCTTCTACACCGACGTGTGGACCAGCATGGGCCAGGAGGCCGAGCAGGCGGCGCGCCGGGAGGCCTTCGCCGGGTTCACCATCGACGAGGCCCTGGTGGCGCGGGGCGCGCCCGGTGCCGTGGTGCTGCACTGCCTGCCGGCCCACCGGGGCGAGGAGATCTCGGCCGCCGTGTTCGAGGGGGACCAGAGCGTGGTGTGGCGCCAGGCGGCCCACCGCCGGACGGCCATGCGGGGCATCCTGGCCTGGTCCGTCGAGGATCCCGGGGGCGCGGCACCATGAGCACCCGGGCCCAGCCGCGGCTGGCCAAGCACCAGCGCCAGCACCGGATCGCCAAGCTGCTGGAGGCCCAGGCCGTGACCAGCCAGGCCCAGCTGGTGGCCCTCCTGGCCGACCAGGGGGTGGAGGCCACCCAGACCACGGTGTCGCGCGATCTCGAGGACCTGGGCGCGGTGAAGGTCCGCCTGCCCGGCGGCGACACCGCCTATGCCCTGCCCGAGCTCCCGGTCCACCAGATCGCGCCGGAGGACCACCTGCGCCGGGTGCTGGGCGAGTGGGTCGTCGAGGTGGCGTTCTCGGCGAACCTGGTGGTGCTGCGCACGCCGCCCGGATCGGCCCATGTCGTAGGCTCGGCGCTCGACCGGAGCGGCCTGGATGCCGTCGTCGGTACCGTGGCCGGGGACGACACCGTGCTGGTGGTCGTGGACGAGGGTATCGGCGGCCGGGTGATGGCGGAACGCTTGCGCGACGTCGCCGGCTTGGCGGCAGAGGCCACAATCGCGGAGCAGGGGAAGGACTGAACATGGCAGATCGTGTGGTGTTGGCCTACAGCGGCGGTCTCGACACGTCGGTGGCGGTCCGCTGGCTCATCGAGAACGAGGGCGTCGAGGTCATCGCCGTGGCCGTCAACGTGGGGCAGGGGGCCGACCGGGGCGGGGAGGATTGGGACGCCATCCGCCGGCGGGCCCTGGCCGCCGGCGCGGCCGACGCCGTGGTGGTCGACGCCCGGGCCGAGATGGCCGAGGACTACTGCATGCCGGCCCTCCGGGCCAACGCGCGCTACGAGGGGAAGTACCCGCTGGTGTCCGCGCTCTCCCGCCCGGTCATCGTGCGCCACCTGGTGGCCGAGGCCCGCCGCCACGGCGCCGGCGCGGTGGCCCACGGCTGCACCGGCAAGGGCAACGACCAGGTGCGCTTCGAGGTGGCGACGCGAGCGCTGGCCCCGGACCTCGCCATCTACGCCCCGGCCCGCGTGTGGGGGCTGAGCCGCGAGGACTGCGTCGAGCTGGCGACCAAGTGGGAGATCCCCATCACGGTGACCAGGGAGAAGCTGTACTCCATCGACGACAACCTGTGGGGCCGGGCCATCGAGTGCGGCGCCATCGAGGATCCCTGGGCTCCCGCCCCGGACGACGTCTACACGCTCACCCGGGTCACCGAGACCGAGCCGGTGGAGGTGGTGGTCAGCTTCAAGGCCGGCGTGCCGGTGGCGCTCGACGGGGCCGCCCTGTCGCCGCACGAGCTCGTCGCCCGGATGGGCGCCATCGCCGGGAGCCGCGGCTTCGGTCGCCTGGACATGGTCGAGAACCGCCGGGTCGGGATCAAGAGCCGCGAGGTCTACGAATGCCCGGCCGCGCTGGCCCTCATGGTGGCCCACGCCGACCTCGAGGACCTGACCCTCGAGCGCGACCTGCACCACGAGAAGTCCCGGCTCGAACCCCGCTGGTCCGAGCTGGTCTACGACGGCCTGTGGTTCTCCCCGCTCAAGGCGGCGCTCGATGCCTTCATCACCGAATCGCAGCGCCACGTCACCGGCGAGGTGCGCCTGCGTTTCGACGCCCCGGGCACCTGCACGGTGGTGGGCCGCCGCAGCCCGGTGGCGCTGTACGACCACGGGCTGGCCACCTACGACGCCTCGGACACGTTCCGGCACCAGGACGCGGAGGGGTTCGTCCGCCTCTGGGGTCTGGGGGTGGCCACCTGGTCCGCCCGCCAGGGACCGGGGGCGGCGCGCCGGGCGGCACCGGGGGCGGGCGGCTCGGGCCCGGATGGCTCGGGCCCGGTCGAGGGTTCGGAGGGGGCGAGCCGGTCATGACGCTGTGGCACGGTCGCATGTCGACGGGCATGGCCGACGCCGTCGCGGCCTTGACGGTCAGCCTTCCCTTCGACCAGGTGCTGGCGCTCGACGACCTGACCGGGTCACGGGCCCATGTCAAGGGACTGGGCAAGGCCGGCATCCTGACCGACAGCGAAGTGGCCACCCTGCTCGAGACGCTCGACATCGTCAAGGAGGAGTTCACCACGGCGGCCTTCGTCTTCACGCCGGACGACGAGGACATCCACACCGCCATCGAGCGACGCGTCACCGAACTGGCGGGGGAGGTCGGCGCCACGCTGCACACCGGGCGGAGCCGGAACGACCAGGTGGCCACCGACATGCGCCTGTGGTGCCGTCGCACCCTGATCGAGGTGGCCGACGAGATCATGGCGCTGCAGGACACGTTGGCCCAACGTGCCGTCGATGCGGCCGATGCGTACCTACCGGGTTACACCCATCTGCAGCGGGCCCAGCCCGTGCTGCTGGCCCACCACCTCCTGGCCCACGGCTGGTCCCTGGCCCGCGACGTCGACCGGCTGCTGGTCACCGTCGACCGCCTCAACATCTCGCCGTTGGGCGCCGGCGCCCTGGCCGGTTCCTCGCTCCCGCTCGACCCGGACTTCGTGGCGGCCGAACTGGGCTTCCACGGGCGCTTCGAGAACTCGCTCGATGCCGTGTCGGACCGGGACTTCGTGGCCGAGGCGCTCTTCGACCTGGCCCTGCTCGGCGTGCACCTGTCGCGAATGGGCGAGGAGCTGGTGCTGTGGTCGAGCGAGGAGTTCGGCTTCTGCACCTTCGACGACGCCTACGCCACCGGCAGCTCCATGCTGCCGCAGAAGAAGAACCCCGACGTGGCCGAGCTGTCGCGCGGCAAGGCCGGACGGTTGATCGGGCATCTCAACGCGGTGCTCATCACGCTCAAGGGCCTGCCCCTGGCCTACAACCGCGACCTCCAGGAGGACAAGGAACCGCTCTTCGACGCCGTGGTGCAGGTGACGCGTGCGCTGACCGCCCTGCGCGGGGTCTACGACACGGTGACCTGGCACGAGGAGCGCATGCAGGCGGCCGCCGACGGTCATGCCGCCGCCGCCATCGATCTGGCCGAGATGCTGGTCGAGGAGGGCATGCCCTTCCGCCAGGCCCACGGCCTGGTCGGTGGGCTGGTGCGCGAGTCCCTGGAACGCCACGTGCCCCTGGCCGAGTTGGTGGCGGCCCATCCGGACCTGGGGGAGCCGGCGGTCGAGCTGCTCGAGCCGGGCGTGGCCGTGACCCGACGACGCACGCCCGGCGGCGCCGGCCCGGCCGCCGTGGCCGAGCAGGCGAAGCGCTTCGCCCGCCGCCGCGAGGTGGACCGGACCCGCCTGGCCCAGTGGCGGCACGGGCCGCCTCCGCGGTGACCTGCTGAGCGCCGAGTGCTGAAGCGGGCTGCGTTGCTGGGCGATCCGGTCGACGTCGCCCCCTGGCTGCTGCACAAGGTGCTGGTCCGGGGCGAGCGGGCCGGCCGCATCGTCGAGGTCGAGGCCTACCGGGGTGCCAGCGACCCGGCGTCGCACGCCTATGGGGGCTTGACCCCCCGCACCGAGGTCATGTTCGGCCCGCCGGGGCACCTCTACGTGTACTTCACCTACGGCATGCACTGGTGCGCCAACGTGGTGTGCGGGCCAGAGGGCGAAGCGGGTGCCGTGCTGATTCGCGCCCTGGACCCGTGCCGCGGCATCGAGCAGATGCGCCGGGCTCGCCCCGCCGCCCGGCGCGATCGTGACCTGTGCAACGGGCCGGCCAAGTTGTGCCAGGCCCTGGGCATAACGGGCGTCGACAACGGGGTGGACCTGCTGGCGCCGCGGCCGAAGGTGGCGGGGTCAGGGCAGGCGGGAGCCTTGGAAACCGTTGCCTCGGAAACCGTTGCCTCGGACACCGTTGCCTTGGACACCGTTGCCTTGGACACGGGTGCCTGGGAAGCAGCAGGCCAGGTCCGGTTACTGGACGATGGGACGCCGCCGCCGAAGCGTCCGGGTCGAGGGACGCGGGTCGGCATCAAGGTGGCAACCGAGAAGCGCTGGCGCTGGTGGGTGCCGGGGGACGACAGCGTGTCGCGCTGATTTGCTCCGGGCCAGGGCGACCGGTCGCCGGGACGCCCGATGTCCCCACGGCCCTGGAAAGCCCGCACGACCCCCTTGACAAAGTTGTGAGTCATCACTACCTTGGAGACCATGATGGTGCCGATCAGACAGAGCGCAGACGTGCGGCGAGCCTCCGTGCTGGACGCCGCCATCATCGAGTTCGCCCGGTCGGGGTACGCCGGCACGTCGACCGACGCCATCGCCACCCGGGCCGGCATCTCGCAGCCCTACCTGTTCCGGCTCTTTGGGACCAAGAAGGACCTGTTCATCGCCACCTACGCCGTGGTGAGCGACCGGATCGAGCAGGCGTTCGTGGCGGCGGCCGAGGACCTGGTGGGCGAGGACGCGATGAAGGCCATCGGTCTGGCCTACACGGAGCTGCTCTCCGACCCCGATCTGCTCCAGGTGCAGCTGCACGGCTTCGTGGCGGCGGCCGCCGACCCTGACATCGCCGCCGCCTGCCAGGACACCTTCCGACGCCTGTGGCGCCTGGTGGAGGCGGCGACGCACGTGACGCCCGAAGAGCTCCGGCAGTTCTTCGCCCAGGGCATGCTCTGCAGCGTCATGGCCGCCATCGACCTGCGCTCGGTCGAGGAGCCGTGGGCCCGGCACTTCTTCGACGTCGAAGAGGAATCCAAGCGCAAGGCCCTCGAGGCCATGGGCGGCGAACGTCACGCGCCCGCATCGAGCCTGATCTAGGAGCGGCCCACCATGCAGTCCCTTCCCGTGATCTCTTTTTTGACCGTTGAAGATAGTAACTAGTCACATACTTGGAGGAGCCATCATGACCACCACACTCGATGCAGCACCGGAGGAGAGGCCCGAGGCGGCCCCTCGACGTTCGGGCCGGGGCGCCACCTGGGCCGTGATCATCACCGGGCTGGCCCTGTTCATGGCCTCCCTCGACAACCTGGTCGTGACCACCGCCCTTCCGGTGATCCGGGTGCACCTCCACGCCGGGCTGGCCGGGCTCGAGTGGACGGTCAACGCCTACACCCTCACCTTCGCCGTGCTGTTGCTGAGCGCGGCCGCCATCGGCGAGCGCTTCGGCCGGCGCAAGATCTTCGTCATCGGCATCGCCGTGTTCACCGCGGCCTCGGCCGCGGCGGCGCTGGCACCCTCCATCGGCGTGCTGGTGGCGGCCCGGGCGATCCAGGGCGCCGGGGGAGCCATGGTGATGCCGCTCTCGCTCACCCTCCTCAGCGCGGCCGTCCCTCCCGAGCGCCGCGCCGCCGCCCTGGGCATCTGGGGCGCGATCGGCGGCGCCGCGGTGGCCATCGGGCCGCTGGTGGGCGGCGCGATCACCACCGGCTGGGCCTGGCAGTACATCTTCTGGCTCAACGTGCCCATCGGGATCGTGCTGGTGCCGCTGGCGTGGTGGAAGCTGTCCGAGTCGCGTGGCAACGCATCGAGGCTCGATGTCCCTGGCGTGGTGCTGGCCAGCGGCGGCCTGTTCGGAGTGGTCTACGCCCTGGTCCAGGGCAACTCGCACGGATGGACCAGCGCGGGCGTGCTGGGGCCCCTGGCCGCCGGGCTCGTCGTCCTGGCCGCCTTCGTGTGGTGGGAGCTACGGGCCGCCCATCCCATGTTGCCCCTGCGCCTGTTCAAGAACCGCGCCTTCGCCGCCGTGAACGTGACCGCGATGCTCTTCAGCTTCGGCATGTTCGGCTCCATCTTCTTCCTTTCGCAATTCCTCCAGACGGTCCAGGGGTACACGCCCCTGAGCGCCGGTCTGCGGGTGCTGCCGTGGACCGGCATGGTCATGGTGCTGGCGCCCCTGGTGGGGATCGCGGCCGGCCGATGGGGCGGCAAGCCCCTGGTGGTGACCGGGCTGGTGCTGCAGGCGGCGGGGCTGGCCTGGCTGGGCCTGCTGGTCACCCCGACCACCCCCTATGCGGCCATGGTCCCGGCCTTCGTCCTGGCCGGCACGGGTATGACCCTCTTCTTCGTCCCGCTGGCCTCGCTGGTGCTGGGCACGGTGCCCGCCAGCCTGGAAGGGGTGGCCTCGGGGACCAACAGCGCGTTCCGCGAGCTCGGCGGCGTGCTGGGCATCGCCGTCCTCGGTGCCGTCTTCTCCTCGTCCGGCGGCTACGCCTCGGGGCAGGACTACGTGAACGGGCTCACCCCGGCCATTCTGGTCGGCGCCGCCGTGGTGCTGCTCGGCGTGCTCAGTGCCCTGTTCATCCCCGGCCTGCGCCGGGCCCGCCGGAACGCCCCGGGCGATGTGGGCGAGGCCGGCGATGTCGGCGAGGCCGGCGAGGCCGGCGTCACGGGGGGGCCGGGCCACCCTGGACCCGAGGGCGAGTTCGACCCCGGGTCCATCGTCGCCGGGTCGCTGGTACAGGCCCCGGCCTGAGCAGCGGCGGTGGGGATCGCCGAGGGCGTCCGGGCCGGGCCAGCTGGCCATGCGGGGACGGCGCCCCATCCGCCGGGTGCGCGATGCCGGCCACTAACGTGGATGCTGTGCCCGCCGGGGCTCAGCCCCGACCCGTCTGACGCGCGAGCGCGTTGACGGACGCGGGAGCGACTGCTACAGTTATTGTCCCGTCGGAACGGCCTCCCAAGGCCCTCCGACAGCCGAAGGAGACTTTCCAGCGCAGCAATGTGTCCGGAACAGTCCTTCGGGGCACCCGGCACCAACACCGGCTGTAACGGTGCGTGCCCGGCCGCTCCTTGAAAACGGAAGAGTGAGAGACAAAAGCCAGTGCGGGCAATTCATTCGTACATCTGTACGTCTGGGTTGTACGTCAATTAGCAGTAAAGCAGGCTCCGAAGTCCTAAGGGACGGCGATAGGCCTGTTGTTACCATGGATAGAGTCATACATGGTGACTCTCTGATTTTTGGGAGGTCCTTTCCCCAGGGAGCGGGCCAACCGGAAGTCTTGATGGAGAGTTTGATCCTGGCTCAGGACGAACGCTGGCGGCGTGCCTAACACATGCAAGTCGAACGCGCTCCATTCGGTAGCAATACTGATGAAGAGTGAGTGGCGAACGGGTGAGTAGCACGTGAGCAACCTGCCCCGAAGACTGGGACAACACCGGGAAACCGGTGCTAATACCGGATATCCCTATCGGACCGCATGATCTGATAAGGAAATGGATTCCGCTT
>JBKQIP010000009.1:0-7144 GCA_052148295.1 Acidimicrobiales bacterium | reverse complement strand
GAGGCGGCCGACGAGAACCGGCGCGACCTGGGCGACGACTACGTGTCGGTGGAGCACCTGCTGCTGGCCCTGGCCGACGAGATCGGGGTCACCCAGGACGCCCTGGCCACCGCCCTGCGCGAGCTGCGCGGCAGCCACCGGGTGACCACGCCGGACCCCGAGCAGACCTACCAGGCGCTGGCCAAGTACGGGCGCGACCTCACCGAGGCGGCCCGCGAGGGCAAGCTCGACCCGGTCATCGGGCGCGACGAGGAGATCCGCCGGGTGATCCAGGTCCTGTCGCGGCGCACCAAGAACAACCCGGTGCTCATCGGCGAGCCCGGGGTGGGCAAGACGGCCATCGTCGAGGGGCTGGCCAACCGGATCATCGAGGGCGACGTTCCCGAAGGCCTGAAGGGCAAGCGGGTGGTGGCGCTGGACCTGGGCTCCATGGTGGCCGGGGCCAAGTACCGGGGCGAGTTCGAGGAGCGCCTGAAGGCGGTGCTCAAGGAGATCACCGACGCCGAGGGCGAGATCGTCACCTTCATCGACGAGCTGCACACCATCGTGGGGGCCGGCGCGGCCGAGGGCGCCATGGACGCCGGCCAGATGATCAAGCCCATGCTGGCCCGCGGCGAGCTCCGCCTGATCGGGGCCACCACGCTGGACGAGTACCGCACCCACATCGAGAAGGACGCCGCGCTGGAGCGGCGCTTCCAGCCCGTCTTCGTGGGGGAGCCCTCGGTGGCCGACACCATCGCCATCCTGCGCGGCCTGGCCGAGCGCTACGAGGTGCACCACGGCGTGCGCATCCAGGACGCCGCCCTGGTGGCCGCGGCCATCCTGTCCGACCGCTACGTCACCGGCCGCTTCCTGCCCGACAAGGCCATCGACCTGATTGACGAGGCGGCCAGCAAGCTGCGGATCGAGATCGACTCGCTGCCCACCGAGCTGGACCAGGTCATCCGGCGCATCCGCCAGCTCGAGATCGAGAAGGTGGCGCTCGAGAAGGAGAGCGACGAGGCCTCCCGCGAGCGCCTGGGTCGCCTGGAGCGCGAGCTGGCCGAGCTGGCCGAGCAGCGCGACGCCATGACGGCGCACTGGCAGCAGGAGAAGGCCTGCATCGACACCATCCGCCTCTTGAAGGAGGAGCAGACGGCCCGCAGCGACGACGCGGCGCGCCTCGAGCGCGACGGCGACCTGGCCGGCGCCTCGGCCATCCGCTACGGGGAGCTGCCCGACATCGAGCGGCGCATCGTCACCGCCACCGACGACCTGGCCAAGCTGCAGGCCGACACCCGCTTCTTGAAGGAGGAGGTGGACGACGAGGACGTGGCCCAGGTGGTGAGCCGCTGGACCGGTATCCCGGTGTCGCGCCTGCTGGAAGGCGAGGTCGAGAAGCTGGTGCGCCTGGAGTCCACCCTGCACCAGCGGGTGGTGGGCCAGGACGAGGCGGTCTCGGCCGTCTCCAACGCCATCCGGCGCAGCCGGGCCGGGCTGAGCGACCCCAACCGCCCCATCGGCTCGTTCCTCTTCCTCGGCCCGACCGGGGTGGGCAAGACCGAGCTGGCCCGGGCCCTGGCCGAGTTCCTCTTCGACGACGAGCGGGCCATCACCCGCATCGACATGAGCGAGTACATGGAGAAGCACGCCGTGTCCCGCCTGGTGGGCGCCCCGCCGGGCTACGTCGGCTACGACGAGGGCGGGCAGCTGACCGAGGCGGTGCGCCGCCGGCCCTACGCCGTCGTCCTGCTCGACGAGCTGGAGAAGGCCCACCCCGACGTCTTCAACATCCTGCTGCAGGTGCTCGAGGACGGGCGCCTGACCGACGGGCAGGGGCGCACGGTGGACTTCACCAACACCGTGCTGATCATGACCTCCAACCTGGTGGGCGAGCCGTCGCAGTACTTCAAGCCCGAGTTCATCAACCGGATCGACGAGATCGTCCGCTTCCGCCCCCTCAGCCAGGCCGACCTCATGGTCATCGTGGGTGTGCAGCTGGGCAAGCTGCAGGAGCGCCTGGCCGAGCGGCGCCTGACCCTCGACGTCGATCCCGACGCCGAGCTCTGGCTGGCCCGGACCGGCTACGACCCCGACTTCGGGGCCCGGCCGCTGCGCCGCGTCCTGCAGCGCCAGATCGAGGACCCCCTGGCCCTGGCCATTCTGGAGGGCCGCTACGTGGACGGCTCCACCGTGCACGTAAGGGTCGAGGACGACAAGATCGTGCTGGCCTGAGCGATGGGCCAGAGCGTGATGGGCCCGGGAGCGGTCGGTCAGAGGAGGAACCCATGACGTTTTCCGACGCCGAGCTGGCGTATCTGCGGGACCAGCGCCTGGGCCGTCTGGCCACGGTGCGGGCCGACGGCTCGCCGCAGGTCAGCCCGGTCGGCTTCAGCTACAACGAGGAATTCGGCACCATCGACATCGCCGGCTTCAACATGTCGAAGAGCCAGAAGTACCGCAACGCGGCGCGGGACGGCCGGGTGGCCCTGGTGGTCGACGACGTCGCCTCGGTGCAACCCTGGCGGGTGCGCTGCCTCGAGATCCGGGGACAGGCCGAGGTGGTGCCCGACCCGGGCGACCCGTCCCCCGGCCATGACGCCTCGCTCATCCGCATCCGGCCGCGGCGGATCATCAGCTTCGGGGTCGACGAGACCGACCAGGAGCCGCACGCCATGACCACGCACAACCGGGACGTCGACTGACCGACGACACCGGGTCCCCGTGGCGGTCACGTGGGGCCGGCCGCCGATTGGGCCGCCGTACCGGCGGCGTGACACCATCGGTCCATGCGAGTCCATCGCAGCTTCGCCTTCGTCGATGTCTCGGGGTTCACCGCCCTCACCGAGCACGACGGGGACGAGCACGCGGTCGACGTCCTCACCGCGTTCCGGGCGCTCCTGCGCGACATCTGCGCCCGGCGGGCCGTGCGCATCGCCAAGTGGCTGGGCGACGGCGCCATGCTGGTGGGTGTCGAGACCGCACCGTTGCTGGCCACCATCATCGAGCTGCACCACGTGGTGTGCACCGTCTCGAGGCCCGGTGGAGACCGTCTCGATCCGCTCGGGCGTCACCTCGGGCGACGTGATCCTGATGGAGGGCGACGACTACATCGGCCACTGCGTCAACGTGGCGTCGCGGCTGTGCGACCTGGCCCAGGGCGGAGAGGCGCTGGCCGCCCCTTCGGTGGTGGACGACCTGCCGCGGTGGGGTGTGGTCCTGGCCCGGCGCGACATCGTGCTGCGCGGGGTGGCGCATCCGATCCCCACCTCGAGCATCGGCATGGCGAGCCTGGGCGACGGTCGATCCCGGGATCCCATCTGCGGCCTCCCGCTGTCGGCGGCGACGGCCGAGGCGGTGGCCGACGACGCCCACGGGGCCGCCGTCCTCTTCTGCTCGACCGGTTGCCTCGACACCTGGCACCGCCGGCCGCAGAGCCCGAACGGCACTCGCGGGGAGGGCGGCGGCGGCGGTGACGGCGGTGACGCCGGCCCCCCTGGCTGAGCCGGGCCCATCGCCACCCCCGCACCGAGTTCGCCGGCTCCCGGTATAAGTGGTGGGTCGATTTGTAATCTTGTAATAGGGAGGACCCGTGGCCGAGACCCTCGCCGGCACGCCCGCATCGGACGTGGCCGCACTGGACGCGTATTCCCAGGTCGTCGTGGCGGTGGCGGAGTTACTGACCCCCCGCGTGGCGGCGCTCCAGGTGTCCCGGCGCCGGCGCGACGGCAGCTTCGGGGGCGGGGCGGGCTCGGCGGTGGTCTTCACCAACGACGGGTTCCTGCTGACCAACGCCCACGTCGTAGGTGCCGCAGAAGGCGGCGAGGCCGCCTTCGCCGACGGCACCCGGGTCCCGTTCCATGTGGTGGGCAGCGATCCGCTGTCGGACCTGGCCGTGGTCCGCGCCGACGGCGCCACGCCGGGGGAGGCCCGGCTGGGTGAGGCATCGCTGCTCCGCGTCGGGCAGCTGGTGGTGGCGGTGGGCAACCCGCTCGGCCTGGCCGGCACCATCACCGCCGGTGTGGTCAGCGCCCTGGGCCGCTCGCTGCCGACCAGGGACGGGGACAACGTGCGGATCGTCGACGACGTCATCCAGACCGACGCCGCGCTCAACCCGGGGAACTCGGGTGGAGCGCTGGTGGTGGCCTCGGGCGAGGTGGTGGGCATCAACACGGCGGTGGCCGGGGTCGGCGTGGGCCTCGCCATCCCGATCAACGCCACGACCCGATGGATCATCACCACCTTGATGGCCGAGGGACGGGTGCGTCGGGCCTACCTGGGCCTGGCCGGTACGCCCGCCCCGCTCCCGCCCACGCTGGCCGAGCGACGGGCGCAGCAGAAGGGACTGCGCATCGAGCAGGTCGTCCCGGGGGGCCCGGCCGCCCGGGCCTGACTGCGTCCGGGCGACCTCCTGCTCAGCGCCAACCACGAGGCGGTGACCGGCGCCCAGACCCTGCAACGGCTCATGCTGGGCGAGGCCATCGGCCAGCCCCTGGCCCTGACCGTGCTCCGCTCCGACGCCCTGGTCGACGTCGTCGCCACCCCCCAGGAGCTCCGGGCCGAAGACTGACTCTCCCCGACGAGGACCGACCCCCCCGACAATGACCGCCGGCGCCGCGGTCCGGACGGGCGCCCCTGGCGGCTCAGACGGGACCGAACACCTCCCGGAACAGCGCCAGCATCGAGTCCCAGGAGCGCCGCTCGGTCCGGGCGTTGTACTCGATGCCCGGCATGCCCAACCGGTCCGCCGCGGGGTTGGTGAAGCTGTGCCCCGTCTTGCCGTAGAGCTCCATGCGCCAGTCGGCCACCCCGGCGTCGCGCATCTCCTGCTCGAAGGCGGCCCGCTCCTCGGGCTTGGCGAAGGGGTCCTCGGTACCGCAGCACCACAGGACGCTGGCCCCGATGCGGCGCGAGGCCTCGGTCCGCGGCGGGGTGAACCCGGGGTGGAAGCCGACGACGGCCCTGACGTCGGCGCCGGTGCGGGCCAACTCGAGCGACACCACGCCGCCGAAGCAGTAGCCGATGGCCGCCACGCAGTTGCGGTCGGTGACGGGCTGGGCCAGGAGGATGTCCAGGCCGGCCACGGCGAGGGCACCGGTGCGCTCGGGCTGGGCGATGAGGTCCCCCAGCCGGGCCATGGCCCGATCCATCGGTGGCGGCTGGCCGCCTCCCTGGTAGTCCAGGGCGAAGGCGACGTAGCCCAGCGCCGCCAGCTTCTCGGCCACGGCCTTGGCGTGCCCGTCGAGCCCGGGCCCCTCGTGGGAGACCAGGACGCCCGGCCGCGTCCGTTCGTAGTGGTCGTCGAACGCCAGGTGCCCGAGCATCTGCTCGCCGTCGGCCTCGTAGGCGATGTCCTCGATGTGCACGGTGATCCTCTCCGTTCCGCCGTGGCTGCGACCCGGCCGTCGCTCATGGCGGCGGGGCCGGACCGGGCTCTCCCCGGCCGAGTGCGTCAAGGGTACCGAGCGGCGACGTCCGCGCCCGGCGGGGGATGGTCCGGAGCGGGGATGCACCGGTGACCGCGGGCCTCCTGACCTGGCGCAATTCGGGCCCGGGTTGGTAGCATCCGGGCCACACCCGATGGAGGAAACCATGAGCTCAACCGCCAGCCTGATCACCATCCTTGCGTCCTGCGCCTTCGGCCTCATCGTCATCGCCATAGGCGTACGCCTGTGGGGCGCGAAGCCGAGCTGAGCCTCCTGGCATTCCGAGGATCCTCCACGGCGAGCGGCCTGACCGTCCCGTCGCCCGCGCCCTGACGGCGGGTCGTTCCCGCCCGGGGACCGGGCCCACGAGGGCCGCCGATCAACGCTCCCGCCAACGCTCCAGCGGGGACCGGTGCGCGGGGTGTTCAGAACGAGGCGGCCACCGCCCCCGCCTCGGCGAAGACGCGCACGAGCTCGCGGCAGAAGGCGGGCAGGTCGTCGGGCTGGCGGCTGGTGATGAGGGTGTTGATCCCGTCGCGGCAGACCACCACCTCCTCGTCCACCCAACCGGCGCCGGCGTTGCGCAGGTCGCTGGCCAGGCTGGGCCACGAGGTCACCGTCCGCCCGCAGACCAGGTCCCCCTCGATGAGGGTCCACGGCGCGTGGCAGATGGCGGCCACCGGCTTGCCGGCCTCGAACATGGCCATGATGAAGTCGACCGCCGCCGCGTCCCGGCGCAGCCGGTCCGGGTTGGCCACCCCGCCGGGGAGCACCACCGCCTCGAAGTCCTCGGCCCGGGCCTGCTCGGTGGTGCGGTCGACCGGGAAGCGCCCGGCCCGGTCCAGGTGGCGCATGGTCCCCGCCATGCCGGGCTCGGGGGCCACCAGCTCGGGGTGCCCCCCGGCGTTCACCACCGCCTCCCAGGGCCGGGTCAGCTCCACCTGTTCGATGCCCTCGTTGGCCACCACGAAGGCCACCCGCACGTTCTCGAGCTCTCTGGTCATGGGCCGTACCTCCTTCCGGTGCCCCTACCCGATCCGGGGCCGCCGAAACCCCCCCGGAGTTCGATCGCGCCGGCGGGGCGGATGTACACTGGTGCGTAATCCGCTTTCGTGAACGGAGAGTCGCGTGCCCGCAACTGTCGTGGTCGGGACCCAGTGGGGGGACGAGGGGAAAGGGAAGCTCACCGATCTCCTGGCCCGCGGGATGGACGTGGTGGTGCGCTACCAGGGCGGCCACAACGCCGGCCACCGCATCGTGGTCAACGGCGAGGCCTTCGCCCTCCAGCTGGTGCCCAGCGGCATCCTCTACGACCACATCACGCCGATGATCGGCAACGGGGTGGTGGTCGACCCCGCCGTCCTGCTGGCCGAGCTGGACAGCCTGATCGACAAGGGCGTCGACACCAGCCGGATCGTGGTCAGCGGCAACGCCCACCTGATCATGCCCTACCACCAGGAGCTGGACCGGGTGACCGAGCGGTTCTTGGGCAAGAACGCGCTGGGCACGACCAAGCGGGGCATCGGCCCGGCCTACGCCGACAAGGCGTCGCGCGTCGGCATCCGGGTCCAGGACCTGCTCGACCCGAAGATCTTCCGCCAGAAGCTCGACGTGGCGTTGAAGGAGAAGAACGCCATCCTGGCGAAAATCTACAACCGCCTCGCCCTGTCCGCCGACGAGATCTGCGGCCACTACCTCGATGAGCTCGCCCCGCGGATCGGTCCCCTTGTGGCCGACAC
>JBKQIP010000008.1:0-24895 GCA_052148295.1 Acidimicrobiales bacterium | reverse complement strand
TCGGTGGGACCGAGTCGGTGGTGGAGAAGAAGTCCGAATTCGCCGAGCGCTCGCTCCTGGTCACCTACGCCGGCGTCAAGATGAATCAGCGGGCCGAGATCGTCGCCATTTCGCGCACGCTCGCCATTCACACCGAGCGCAAGACGGCCCGGGAGAAGGGGAAGTACTCCGCCATTCAGCCAGCTACCTACACCGACGAGGACATCGAGAAGATCGACGCCGTGTACGCGGCGGAGGAGGTCCGGGGATCGGAGCCCCGCTACTGGGAGGATGTTCATGTTGGCGACGCCCTCACCCCGATGGCGAAGGGGCCACTGACGACTACCGACATGATCGTCTTTCACGCCGGCGGCTATGGCTTCGTGCCCTACGAGCCCTGCGCCAACCGCATTGCCTACAAGAACCGGCAGCGCATTGCTCCCTTTTACGTGAAGAACGAGTACGGCGTGCCCGATGTGGCCCAGCGGGTCCACTGGGACTCGGCCTGGGCCCAGGCCATCGGCAACCCCATGGCGTACGACTACGGGGTGATGCGCGACTGCTGGCTGAGCCATTACATGACCGACTTCATCGGCGATGACGGCTGGCTGGTCAGTCAGTCCAGTGAGATCCGTAAGTTCAACTACATGGGCGACACGCACATCTTCACCGGTGAGGTGGTCGACAAGCGACAGGAGGGCGGGCGCTGCGTGGTCGACATCGAGATGCGCGGGACGAACCAGCGCGACACGGTCACCTGCCCGGCGAAGGCCACCGTCGCCCTGCCCAGTCGCCAACACGGACCCGTCCGCTTGCCCGAACCGCCGGCCGACCTGGCGGGCCAGGCGGTGGCCATGCTCGAGCGGCACCACGAGATCGTCGCCGAGCGTAGGGCCAAGGGCGAGGGGTGATCGAGGGGTGAGCGAGGGCGACCTGGCCGCTCAGGTCCAGGCCTGGGTCGACGCCAACTGGGACACCTCCCTCACGGTCCGCCAATGGTGGCTGCGTCTGGCCGACGCCGGCTACGCCTACCCGACCTGGCCCAACGGGTTGGGTGGGTCGGGGGTATCGCGACGCGACGCCATGACCATCGCCGGGGTGCTGGCGCGGAACAAGGTCATCGGGCCACCGGCGGGCCACTTGGCGTCCAACCTGGCCGCGCCCACCTTGCTCGAGCACGCCACACAGGCCCAGCGGGTCGAGCTGGTGCGGCCCATCGCGACGGGGGAAGCGGCCTGGTGTCAGCTCTTCAGCGAGCCCGGGTCTGGATCGGACCTGGCCAGCATCGGGACACGGGCGGTGCGTGACGGGGACGAGTGGGTCGTCACCGGTCAGAAGGTGTGGAACTCCTCGGCCGACTCGGCCGACTTCGGCATGCTGTTGGCCCGGACGGACGTCGGCGTGCCCAAGCACGCCGGCATGACCTACTTCGCCATCGACATGCGGCAGCCCGGGATCGAGGCCCGACCGCTCAGGCAGATGAACGGTGCGTCCAACTTCTGCGAAGTCTTCCTGACCGAGGCCCGGGTCCGTGGCGACCGGGTCATCGGCGAGATCAACGGCGGGTGGCAGGTGGCCCAGACCACGCTGTTCCACGAGCGCAACTCTCTGGCCGGCATTGGTGCGATGCCGGGCTTGGTCATGGCCCGCGGGGGGTCCGAGGGCGACCTCGAACTCAAGGTGGGCGAGGTGCTCGACCGGGCCCGCGACATGGCCAAGACCCGCCGGAGCCCCATCCGGGCGGGGGCCGTCCCGGCCAAGGTGATGGTTGAGCTGGCGCAGAAATACGGGGTCTCGGGCGATCCCGTGATCCGTCAGGAGCTGGCCCGCTACATCTCCCATGTCCGCGTCAACGGCTGGACGATGCGCCGCAGCGGTGCGGCCGGCGGGAAGCTGACCGGGGCCGACGGCTCCATCGCCAAGCTGACCACCGCGCGCATCTGCCAGGAGTCCCGCGACCTCTCGTACCGCATCGTCGGTGCGCGGGGCATGCTCATGGGCCAGGCGTCGCCGCTGGAGGGTGACCTGCAGCTGGTCAACCTGGCCAGCCCGGGTAACCGTCTGGGCGGAGGGACGGACGAGATCCAGCTGAACGTCCTGGGCGAGCGGGCCTTGGGGCTGCCCCGGGAGCCGAGCAGTGACAAGGACGTGCCGTACCGGGAGCTCAAGGTCGGGACCCAGACGCAGCGGTAGGTCGGATCCGGTCCGCCCGCCCGCACGCGCGCCATCGCCACCTCCATCGGCCGGTGGAACGGAGCGCCGGCATCGGCATCCGATGCGCTGCACTGGGGCGCCCGGACTTCCTCGGACGTCGGCCGGTACGGCTCAGGCCCCGGTCGACCCCTCCGTCTTCTGCTGCTTCTGGGCCATGCGCTCCATCATCGCCTGGGCCGACTTCCCCTGGTTCTCGGCCTCGTGGGCGAAGAGCCAGCGCCGGCGCTCGACCTCGTCCTCGGCCGCGTTCAGGTTGTCCTTCACCAGCGCCAGCAGGGTGGCCGGCGTGCGGACCAACGTGTTGGCGATCTCATAGGTGTGGGCGCGGAGCTGGTCCGAGGGGAGCACCGCGTGCACCATCCCGAGCTCGAGCGCTTGGGCTGCAGGAATCTTCTCGTTGAGCAGGTAGAGGCGCCGAGCCAGCGCGGTGCCGGCGATGCGCGTCCAGAAGAAGGAGCCTCCGTAGTCGCCCGACAGCCCGTTGGGAGAGAAGCTGGCGGAGAACACGGCATCCTCGGAGGCGAAGCGGAGATCGCAGGCGGCGGCGAGGCTACAGCCGGCGCCGACCGCGGGCCCGCCGACCATGGCGATGGTCGGTTTGGGCATGAGATGCAGCAGCATGGCCGCGTGCAGGTCGTGGCGGGACAGGTCGCCCGACAGCGCGTACGTGGGGACCCCCTTCTCACTCCCTGGTGCGTCACGCCTGCCACCCTTCACGTCACCCCCAGAACAGAAGCCGCCCTGGCCACCTTCGGGTGCGGCGCCGGTGAGGACGATCACCTTGGCTTCGGGGTCGGTGGCCATCTGGCGTACGGCGTCGTCGAGCGCACCCATGAGCTCGCCGTTCAGCGCGTTGCGCCGCGCCGGGCGGTTCATCGTAATGGTCCCCACCCGGTCCGCGACTTCCGTCAGGATCACGGGCTCCTGGGGGTCGGCGGTCGCATCTGCCACGGTTGCCACGGTCTCCTCGCTCGTCTCCCTGGGCCTATTCAGTATACTTAAAACCGCCCATCGATCAGGCGAGCGAAGCCTGGTCACATCACCAGCATGAGCGCGTTCGCATTGTGCTCGAATCTCTCGGAGTGCTCACCGGCTATCTTGTCCGCCCAACCCGCGTAGTAGCGGGTCCATTCAACCGCCGACCCCGTCATGCCGGCCACGACGGATGCGGGCGTTCCGTTGTCCATCGTTCCGCGTCGGCCGAACTCCTCGGCGTTGGCCTCGATCAGGTCGGCCAGCCGCAGCAGGAGCCGTCGCCGCTCATCGGGCGGCGTCCGCCGCCAGTCGCGGCAGGCGGCGTCGGCCGCGTCGACCGCCCGGTCGATCTCGCCTGGCCCGGCGAGGGGGATGGTGGCGTCGACCTGACCGCTGGACGGGTCGACGTGGTCGTGGCCGGGCCTCAACGAGCTGTCATGGACGTTATCCGCAGGGGATGAGTATACTCATTTGTCCGACGTTCTCGATGCCTCGAGCGGGGGTAAGCGCTGATGGAGCACGATCCGACCATTGACCGGCCGACCGGTCCACTCGCCGGCTTGCGGGTGCTCGATCTGTCGACCAGCCCCGCCGGGGCGCAGGCCAGCCAGACGCTGGCCGATTTCGGGGCCGAGGTGGTGCAGGTGGAGCGGCCCGGCGGAAACCTGCTCCGCGACCTCCCTTCGTATCCTCTGATCTGCCGGGGCAAGAAGTCGATCGTGCTCGACCTGCACGACGCGTCCGACGCCACACTGGCGCGGCAGATGGCGCTCGGGGCAGACGTCATGATCGAGACGTTCCGGCCCGGCGTGACGGAGCGGCTCGGATTGGGCTACGAGGACCTTGCGGTGGCCAACCCGCGTCTGGTGTACGGGTCGGTCACCGGCTTCGGACGCAAGGGTCCCTACGCCGACACGAAGGCGTACGAGGCGCTCGTCATGGCCCGAGTCGGCGCGCTGTGGGCCTCCCAATCCATGGTGACCCGCGACGGCCCCGCGCATGTGTCGGTGCCCTATTGCACCTACGGTGCCAGCCAGCAGCTCCTGACCGGCATCTGCGCGGCGCTGCACGAGCGCGAGCGCAGCGGTGGGGGCCAGCGCGTGGACGCCACGCTGGTCAACGGGCTCGCCTCATTGGGCACGTGGAACTGGTATCTCAACGTCATCACGTCGAAGTTCCCCGATGCCTTCACGCCGTCCTCGCCCTACGGCAAGCACGGCTTGCCGCTCTCACCCATGGTCTTCATGCTGCTCATCGCGCTGTCCAAGGACGGGCGCTGGATGCAGTTCTCCCAGGTTCAGCTGCACCTGTACATGGAGATGCTCAAGGTCCTCGGCCTGGACTGGATGCTCCAGGACGAGGAGTGGAAGGACGCAGTGTGGGCGGCCGATACCCCGAAGACCGGTGAGTTCTGGGACAAGCTCTACGAGGCAGTCCAGTCGAAGGATCTGGCCGAGTGGAACGCGATCTTCGACCAGGACCACGACGTCTGGGCCGAGACGATGCGGCGGGGGAGCGAGCTGCTGGACCACCCGCAGATGCAGCATCTCGAGGCGGTCGTGGAGATCGACGACGCCGAGCGTGGGCTGGTGCGCCAGCCGGGGCCGATCGTCAAGATGTTCGACACCCCGGCCGTGCTCGTGCGCGGCGCGCCCGTGCTGGACGCAGATGGAGCTGCGTTGCGGGCGGCACCCTGGGAAGCTCTGGGCTCGGGTGACCTCGTCGCCCGGGGGTCGGTGACGGGGGAGCGTGCCCTGGGTGACGTCATCATGCTCGAGCTCGGGACCTTCTTCGCGGCGCCGTTCGGCGGCACGGTGCTCCGGGAAGTGGGAGCCCGGGTGATCAAGGTGGAGCCGCTGGAGGGCGAGCCGATGCGTGGCCTGCTGCCCTTCCCCGAGCTCGGCGCAGCGAAATGCATGCAGGGCAAGGAGTCGATCTGCGTCGATCTGTCGACCAGCGAGGGCCGGGAGATCGTCCACGCCCTGGCCCGCAAGGCCGACCTGGTACTGCAGTCGTTCCGGGCCGGCGTGGCGGAGCGCCAGGGCGTCGACGCCGACACGCTGCGGGGGATCAACCCGGAGCTCGTCTACGTGAACTCGCCGGGTTACGGGATCGACGGCCCCTGCGGGGACCGCCCCGCCTACGCGCCGACCATCGGTGCAGGGAGCGGCCTCGTCATGCGCAACATCGGCACCGCCATCGAGGAGCGCCCGGGTCTCTCCTTGAAGGAGATCCGGAGCGACGCCATGCGCCTGTCCGGCGCCGGAACGACCGAATACGCCCAGGCGGACGGGATCTCCGCGCTGACCACGGCCAGTGCCATGGCGCTCGGTTTGCTCGTCCGCGACAGGACGGGGAGCTCGCAGGAAATGCTCACGACGATGCTGACGTCGACGGCCCACGCGCTGGCCGACGACATGGTGGAGTACAAGGACCGGCAGCCGACCCAGGGGGCCGATCCGGACCTGTTCGGCTACTCGGCCCTCTACCGCCTGTACGAGGCGGTCGACGACTGGGTGTACCTCGCTGCGCCGCACCCGAGCGAATGGACCGCCTTGTGCACCGCGCTGGCGGGGGAGGTGGACCTGGCCGGTGACGGTCGCTTCGCCGACGAGGCGTCGCGTGTCGCGAACGACGCGGCGCTGGCCGAGGTCCTGGCCGGGGTCTTCGCCGGACGGCCGGCCCAGTACTGGGAGGACGCCCTCCTGGCGGCGGATGTCGGGTGCGTGGTGGCGCACCGTGAGCCACCCGAGACCGTGCTGCAGTCGGCCGAGTTCGCCGGAGCCGCCGACCTGCTGGTCACGGTGGGGCACCCCACGTTCGGTGAGCACGTGCGACTCAGGCCCTACATCTGGCTCTCCCGGAGCGAGACCGTGGCCGAGCCCGGGTCGCTGGCGGGCCAGCACACCGACACGATCCTGACCGAGCTCGGCTACTCGGCCGAGGCCATCGCCGACTTGCGGGAGAGGAAGGTCGTCGCCTGATGAGCGATACGGAAACCTGACCGCCGATTCATGTCCCGGCGGACCGGACCCGACTCCATCCTCAGACCGAGTGGCTCCGGCGGGTGCAGACGTATGGCCGCCGACGGATTCGCCGCTTTCGTGCCCGGCGCCCCGGGCAAGAACCCCGACGGTCCTGCCGTACCGCGAGGCCGCGCCGTGCCGTCACCGGCCGGTGACGGCGTGAGGGAGGTGCCGTAGTCGTGGAGATGTGGGAGCTCGTTGCCCGCGAATCGTGTCGGGACACCCTGGCGCAGTACACCCATGCGGGAGATCGGTTCCTGCTCGATGAGCTCGTGGCAGCGTTCTGCGAGGACGGCGTCCTGGAGATCCGCGGCAGCGCCCCCGTGCGGGGGCGCACGGCCATCATGGATCGTCTCGGAGGTGGCCCTGCGGCCCGGCTGGCTCGCCGGGCCCCCAGGGCGCAGCCACCGGGCACGACCAGGCGGGTGGTCCGGCACAACGTCACCAATGTCCGCTTCGAGGCCGTGTCATCGACCGAGGTCACCGTGGCCAGTTACTTCACGGTCTTCACCGAGGTCGGCCCGGACCACATGGGGCGGTACCGGGACCGCCTGGTCCCCGTGGGTGACCGGTGGCTCATCGCCCACCGCTTCGTCTCGGTCGACTGGCACTCCCCCGACTCGACCTTCGGAGGGGTGGCTCCGGAGTAGCGCCGGCGTCAGTTGATCAGCGGGTCCCGGGGCAGTCCGAGGATGCGCTCTCCGATCTGGTTGCGCTTGATCTCCGAGGTCCCACCGGCGATCGACAGGCCTCGATGCATCAGCACCATCATCGCGGTCATCGAGGCGGCACCGTCCGAGTACGCCGTGTCGGGCCCGCCGACGGCGGCCATGATGGCCGCCGCTTCGTGGCCGATCTCCGAGAGCACCAGCTTGGTCACGTTGCCCTCAGGACCGGGCCCGCCGCCGATCACGGCCCGATGGGCCGTGCGCATGTTGAGGGTGGCCATGGCCTCGCTCTGCACGACGTAGCGACCGATCCGGCCGGCCCCGCCCGCCAAGCGCTCGGGGTGGGCGTCGAACGGGGTGATGACCATGTCGGCCGGCATCGACCCGCCGCCCTGGCCACCGCCGATGGACACGCTCTCGTTGCCGAGCGTCGCCCGCGCCACCGTCCAGCCGCCGTTGATCGGGCCGACCACGTCGTCGTCGGGTACGAAGACGTCGTTGAAGAAGACCTCGTTGAATTCCGAGTGGCCGGTGACCATCTTGAGCGGGCGGACCTCCACGCCCTCGGCGTGCATGTCGATGACCATGGTGGTGATGCCCTGGTGCTTGGGGACGTCGGGGTCGGTGCGGATGGTCGCCAGACCGAAGCCGGCGAGATGCGCACCGCTCGTCCACACCTTCTGCCCGTTGACGAGCCAGCCACCGTCCACCCGGGTGCCCCGGGTCTTGACGCCGGCGGCGTCGCTCCCGGCGTCGGGCTCGCTGAAGAGCTGGCACCAGATCACCTCCTGGCGCAGCGCGGGCATCACCCAGCGCACCACCTGGTCCTCGGTGGCGTGCTGGATCAGCGTGAGGATCACCCACCCGGTGATCCCGTACTGCGGGCGTGCCACCCCGGCGGCCTTGAACTCCTGCTCGATCACGAGTTGCTCCACCGCCCCGGCGGCGCGACCCCACGGCTGGGGCCAGTGCGGCATGACGTAGCCGGTCTCGATCATGGCGTCGCGCTGCGCGGCGGTGTCCAACCCCTTCACCCGCTCGGCGAAGGCCTGCACCTCGTCGCGCATCGGTTCGGCCTCGGGCGGCAGGTCGACGGTGCGCGCCCGCCGCACGCCGTCGCGCACCAGGTCAGTGATGTCACGTGCGGCCGCCTCGGTGTCCACCAGCGCCTCGAGCGCCGTTGCCCGACGCAGGTACAGGTGGGCATCGTGCTCCCAGGTGAACCCGATGCCGCCGTGCACCTGGATGTTGAGCTGCGCGCACTCGTCGGCCGCCGACAGTGCGAGCGCCGACGCCATGGCCGCGGCCAGCGAGAGCTGGTCGCCCCCGTCGGCGGCCACCCGCGCCGCGTCCCACACCAGCGCCGTCGCCAGTTCGGCGGCCACGAGCATGTTGGCGCAGTGGTGCTTGACCGCCTCGAAGGTGGCGATGGGCCGGCCGAACTGCACCCGAACCTTGGCGTAGGCGGCGGCCTGCTCGGTGCACTCGGTGGCGATGCCGACGGCCTCGGCAGCGGTGACGAGGCGGGCCAGGTCGACGAGTATCCGCCGACCGCCGGGGATCACCTCGGCCGGCGCACCCTTCAACTCGACACGCGCGCTACGCCGCGTCGGGTCGAGATTGGCCGGGACCGTGACTGTGACGCCACCCGCCCTGGCGTCGATGACGATGGCGTCGGCGCCGGCGGGGAGCACGAGCACATGGGCGAGGCCGCCGCTCAGGACCGCCGGAGCCGTACCGGCGGCCTTGCCACCGGTCACCGTGATGTTCGACGTGAGCGCGACGCCACCGAGGACGGATCCGTCCGCCAGGCCGGGCAGGAGGCGGGCTGCGAGCTCGTCGGACCCGGCGGCGGCGATAACTGCGCTGGCGATCACCGTGGGGACGAAGGGCCCCGGTGTCACGGCCCGGCCCAATTCCTCGACGACCACAACGAGCTCGGGCATGCCGAAGCCCGAGCCGCCCCCGTCCTCGGGAAGGTGCAGGCCGAGCCAACCGAGGGACGCCAGGTCGCCCCAGAACGCAGGCAGGGCCTCGGCGTCCGCCTCGAGGAGCTCCCGGGCGGCCCCTCGGGAATCGTGCTTGGTGAGGAAGTCCGAGGTCGTCTGGCCCAGGGTGCGGTGGTCTTCTGTGATCGCAATCGACATGAATAAATAGTACCCTCTATTATGGACGGGCGCACGGGTGCCCCGATCACTGAGAGGGTACGCGCGGGCCCGGGGCCTGCGCACATGACGCGGGAGGAGCCGACCATGAAGCTGGGCGCAGCGGTGGGGATGCGCGACGACCCCGATGCCTTCGCGGCCCATGCCAAACGACTGGAGGACGTCGGGGTCGAGTACCTCTGGACGGGTGAGGCCTACAGTGCCGACGCCGTCTCTGCCATGGGCTTCCTCGCCGCCGTCACGAGGAAGGCCCAGATCGGTTCGAGCATCCTGCCGCTCTACTCGCGCACCCCGACGCTTCTGGCCATGACGGCGGTCGGCATCGACAAGCTCTCGAGGGGTCGGTTCATCCTGGGCCTGGGCGCATCCGGGCCCCAGGTGATCGAGGGTTTCCACGGCGTGCCCTACGACGCGCCGCTCGCCCGCACCCGCGAGATCATCGAGATCTGTCGCTCCGTATGGCGGCGCGACCGCCTGGTCCACCAGGGGGCCAACTACCAGGTGCCGCTGCCCGAGGGGTCGGGCACCGGGCTCGGCAAGGCCCTCAAGATCATGGACCATCCCGTTCGTGAGCGGATCCCTATGTATGTCGCCTCGCTCGGACCGAAGAACGTGGAGATGACGGCCGAGTTGGCCGAGGGGTGGCTCCCGCTGCACTACTGGCCCGACCGGGCCCATGAGCTGTGGCGTTCCTCCCTCGAGGCGGGTACGGCCAAGCGGGCGCCGGACCTGCCCGCGCTCGAGATCGTGGCCGGCGGGTCGCTGGCGATCGGTGACGACGTCGAGCACCTGCGCGACCGGGACCGCCCGATGCTCGCCCTCTACTTCGGGGGGATGGGCGCCCGGGGCAAGAACTTCTACAACGACGTGCTCAAGCGCTACGGCTTCGAGAAGGAGGCCGAGCGGATCCAGGACGCCTACCTCGGCGGGGACCGCAAGGAGGCGGCCGCCCTGGTGCCGGCGGAGCTGGTCGCCGGTACGTCCCTCATCGGCGATGCGGGCTACGTGAAGGACCGCGTCGAGGCCTACCGTGCGTCGGGGGTCACCGTCCTCAACCTGCAGCCCACCGGGCCCAACGGGCTGAAGGACATCGAGACGATCGCCGGCTGGGTGGCCTGACCTCCTCTCTCGCCCTCTAGCGGCCGCCCCGGTGCAGCTCCCGCGCCGCGCGGAGCTTCTCGAAGTCGCGCGGTGCGCGACCCTCCCGCGCCGCCGCCGCTGCCTCGTTCCGCAGCACCTCTTCCACCAGTTCGGTGGTCGACCCGGGCAGCATGAGGTGCTCCTGGTAGATGGTCGCCCCCAGGGCGCCGTGGCGGTCGCGGAGGGAGCCGTGATACGACCCACGAGCGCTGCGGGCCTTGACCGGCCGCAGGTCGAGCAGCACCCAGTCGTCGGCCCGGATGTCCTCCTGGAACCACATGGAGTGGTCGATGCTCGGGCCACCCCGCCCGATGAGCGACGCGTCCTGCTGGCCAAACCCCGTGCCGAGGTCTGACAGGTAGATCAGGCCGGCCCGGTGCTGCAGCGGGTCGTCGCCGAGCGAGGCGGCCGAGCGCACCCACACGCAGTCGGTGAACACACCCTTGACGAAGTCGGTGGGCGTGACCTCGCGCACCTCGAGCATCGGGTTCCATCCACCCCTGGCCACGGCCTCGGGCTCGGGCGCGGCACGCCGGGGCGCCTCGTCGAAGATGCCGCCGTCCCTCTCGGTGTGGAACGACGTGATCATGGAGAAGATGACTTCTCCCTCCTGGACAGCGACGACGTGGCGGGCCGAGAACGAGCGACCGTCACGGTCGCGATCGACCTCGAGGACGACCGGCAGGTCGTTACGTCCCGCCCGGAGGAAGTAGCCGTGTAACGAGTGCGGGTGGCGGTCCGGCTCGACGGTGGCCGCCGCGGCCAGCAGGCATTGCGCCGCCACCTGCCCCCCGTAGAGGGTCGGACGCGGCCCGTAGTCGGCGTTGCGACCGCGGAAGAGGTCGCGGTCGATCCGCTCGAGGGTCAACAACGCGGACAGGTCTTCGGCGAGATCGAGGTCCATCAGGCCTGCGCCACCCGCACCCAGTCCACCCAGGTGTGAAGGCGTCGCCAGAACAGCTCACGTGTGCCTGCGAAGTTGTGCATGTGCGCCATCTTCGGGCAGATGAAGAGGTCCACGCTGCGGGCCCCCTGGTAGGCCCGGGGTTCGCCCCGAGGGTCGACCAGGACGTCGCGCTCGCCGAGCGCCACCAGGACGGGCGACCTGATGGCGGCCGCCTCGGCGGCCACGGAGCCAGGGGCCAGGCACCATATGGCGACGGTCATCGGAACGGTGGCCGAGCCCCAGGGGGGCACGTGGCCGCCACGGGTCGGGAAGTCAACGAGATCGCGCTCGACGACGGCCGCATCGACGTCGTCGTAGTGGAAGCCCCAGGCCATGGCTTCGGTCCCGGTCGCGGTCCCCGGATCGACCTCAGCCAGGGCTGGTCCGTTGGTGGAGATGCCATCGGAGGGCATGGTGTCGCGCGGTACCCAGGGCATGACGATCGGCGGCGTGCCGGGGGCGGTGGGCGGGTGGGTGTGCACCGCGCTGTAGCCGAGCACCCCGATGCCGTCGTAGCAGTGGTACCGCCCCTGCTGCACGACGGTCAAGCACCCGCCCATGGACTGCCCGATGCCGATCTTCAGCGGATTGCTTACTGCGCCGAACCCGTCGACGAGGGTGCCCGCAGCCAGTCGCTGCAGCACCTCGGCCTCGGCCGCCTGGTTCGCTGCCGCGACCGGCGTGAACGACAGCTGTTCGGCGTCGTGCTGGGAGCTGTCACCGACGCCGAGTGGGTCCAGGGAGACAAAGACCCAGCCCCGCGCTGCGTGCCACTCCGCCTGGGCGCCGCTGGCCGGTCCCGGGAGGTCTTCGGTGTAATAGCCCCGCGAGTAACCGCCGCCTGGTTTGGCGAAGCAGACGACGGGACTCTCCGGCAGCTCGTCGGGAACGGAGACCGTCAGTGCGACGTGGGCGGGGTCGCCCAGGCCCGCCACTTCCGTGACGTCGACGTGGAGGTCGATCGACCGCACCGTGGGGCCTCCCCTACCTGGGGGCGAAGCGTTGCCCGGCGTCGAGGCGGATGCAGGAGCCGTTGAGCATCGGGTTCTCGACGATGGCCACGGCGAGCTTGGCGTACTCCTCCGGCCGGCCCATCCGCTTGGGGAAGGCAGCATCCTTGGTGAGTGCTTCGGTGAATTCATCGGGGATGCCCTGGGTGATGCCGGTCGAGAACAGGCTGGGCGCGATGGCGAGGACCCGGATGCCCAGGCCGCCCAGGTCGCGGGCCATGGTGAGGGTCATGCCGGCGATCCCGGCCTTGGCTGCCGTGTAGGCCACCTGGCCGATCTGGCCCTCGAAGGCGGCGATGGAGGCGGTGTCGATGATGACGCCGCGCTCGCCGTCCTCGGGCTCGTTGCTCGACATGTGGAAGGCCTGTAGCCGGTTGAGGTTGAAGGTGCCGATGAGGTTCAGCTCAATGGTGCGGCGGAAATCGGAGAGCGGGTGGGGACCTTCCTTCGACAGCGTGCGCCTCCCGATGCCGCCCCCCGCCGTGTTGATCGCGATGTGTAGGCCGCCGAGAACCTCCACGTCGTCGGCCAGGGCCGCCTCCGTCTGCTCCTCGTCGAGGATGTCGACCTCGTGGAACGTACCGCCGAGCTCCTTGGCCACCTCGGCACCGGCAGAGGTCGGCAAGTCGAGGATGGCCACGTCGGCGCCCCTCTGGCGCAGCAGCTGGGCCGAAGCCTTGGCCATCCCCGACGCGCCTCCGACGACGACGGCGTTCTTCCCCTCGATCTCCACGGCGCGTTCCTCTCTGTCGTTCTCTGAGTCTCGGTATGTCAGTCCGGCTGCGTGCCTGACCACGGCTAGAAGCGGGAGAAAGAGTGTACCATTTGGCCGAAGGGGCCGCCCTGGCCCGCAGGGAGGAAGCTGTGGAGCGCGAAGCCATCCTATTCGACGTCGCCGACAACGTGGCCACCATCACGCTCAACCGGCCCGACCAGTTGAACTCCTTCAACGACGCCATGGCGGCCGACATGACATGGGCGTGGGAGACGATCCGCGACAGGGACGACATCCACTGCGCCGTCGTGCAGGCCAACGGCGAGCGGGCCTTCTGCACGGGGATCGACGTCAAGGCCGCGGGCGACCCCTGGTTCGTCAAGGACAACGTGTGGAACAGCTTCGATCCGGGCCTCACCCTCGCTCCCAAGACCCATCACCGGGTGTGGAAGCCGGTGGTGACCGCGGTCCACGGGATGTGTGCCGGCGGTGGGCAGTACTTCTTGAACGAGTCCGACATCATCATCTGTTCGGACGACGCCGTGTTCTTCGATCCCCACGCCAACGTGGGGATCGTTTCCGCACTCGAGCCGATGGGCATGCTGCACCGGGGCGTCCCCCTCGGCGACGTGCTGCGCTGGGCCCTCATGGGAAACGAGGAGCGGATCTTGGCGGACACGGCCCTGCGGATCGGCCTGGTGACCGAGGTGGTGCCCCGGGACGGGCTGCGGGACCGGGCAGGGGAGATCGCGGTGTCGATCGCTCAGCGCAACCCCAAGGCGATCCAGGGGACGGTCCGGGCGATCTGGGAGTCGCTGGAGATGTCGCGCTCGGCCGCCCTTCACAACGGCCTGTCCTACACGCAGATCGGCAACTTCCCGCCCGCGCCGCCGAAGCCGCGGGACAAGAAAACCCAGTACCGCTGAGTCACAGCAAGGATCGGAGGTCCCGCTTGCGCACCTTGCCGGCAGCCGTGCGGGGGAGCGAGTCGGTCACCACGACCCTCGCGGGCAGCTTGTGCGTCGCCAGTCCCGCCGCAGTGGCCGCCTCGCCGAGATCCTGGATCGTTGGGGCCATCGCGCCGTCCTGGGGCACGACCACGGCGCACACCGCTTCTCCCCATACCTCGTCGGGCGCCGCGCACACAGCCACCTCGGCGACCCCGGGATGGCGGGCCAGCACCTCCTCCACCTCCCGCGCCGAGATGTTCTCCCCGCCTCGGATGATGATGTCCTTGACCCGATCGGTGACGACGAGGTACCCGTCCTCGTCGAAACGGGCCAGGTCACCGGTGCGGAACCAGGTGCCGTCGACGAACGCCTCGGCATCGGGGGCCGGGTCCTGGTAGCCGAGGAACTGCTTCGGGCCTCGGGCCACGATCTCGCCTTCTTCGCCGGCGGCGACGTCGGCGTCGCTCTCGTCGAGTAGCCGTACCTCGTTGCCCGGGGTCACCCGGCCGTCGGTCAGGCGCCGCTTCTCGGGGGGGTCGGTCGGGCCTCCGGAGCTGATGGCGGGGTGCTCGGTCGATCCGTAGGTGCGCCAGGTGACGATGCCGGCCGCCTCGCTGCGGGAAACCAGTGCCGGCGGCACCGCTGACGCTCCACACAGGAAGCGGTTGAGTGAGGAGATGTCGCGCCCCGAGCGCTCCGCCTCGTCCAGCAGGGTGGAGAGGAAGAAGGGGGTGCCGGCGCTGGTGGTGATGCTCTGCTGCTCGACGAGCTCGGCGGCCGCACCCGCACTCCAGCGGTCCATGACCACCGTCGTGCCCCCGGCCGCGAGGGGGCGGAGTAGCCCCAGCAGCGAGGCCACGTGACCCGAAGGGAAGGTGCCGAGCATCCGGCTCGTCGCGTCGGAGGGCACCGCGGTAAGGCCGCACAGCAGCGTCTCGTGGCTGTGCTGCACGCCCTTGGGCGCGGCGGTGGAGCCCGAGGTGTAGAGCACACAGGCCACCGACGACGGTGGCTGCCCTCGGCGCCCGGTTGGTACCGGAGCCGGCCCGATGGATGCGAGGGGCAGGGCGCCGTCGACCGCCTCGGAGCCCAGGACGATGACCCGGTGAAGTCCCAGCGCCTCGCCCTCGCTCACGAGCGGCGTGACGAGGTCGCGCCCGCGCCATTCCGGGGCGACCACGACGCGGACCGCACCACACTGGTGCACGGCCTGGGCCACCTCGTCGGTCGACGCCGTCGTGGCGATGGGGACGGCGACGGCGCCGAGCAACCAGACGGCGGCGAGCACCTCGGTGCCCGAGAGGTCGGCGGGAGCCTGCACGACCACCGGGTCACCCGCCCCCACGCCGGCGCCCGATAACCGTTCCGCGCAGGCACCGGCCCGCTCCAGCAGCTCGCCCAGTGTCACCGTGGTCGTATCGCCGTGCACCCGGGCGAAGACGATCTGGTCGCCTGCGTGGGCCGTGCAGCCCCGCGCGATCGCCTCGCCGACGGTGAGGTCGGGGTACACCCCGGCGGTTCGCCACGCCGCACGCAACGCGTCGCGGGCGCGACGGTCCTCACCGGGCGTCACAAGGCGAAGCTGCGGACGAGGTCGGCCAGCACGAGCGGCCGGTCGCTCTGTACGGCGTGGCCGGCACCATCGACGACCACCACCTCGAGCGAGGGGAGGCGGTGATGCATCTCGACGAGGTCTTCGTCCCGGACGAAGGGTGAGAGGCCGCCGCGCACGAAGAGGACCGGGACGGAGATCGCACTCACGTCCTCCCACAGCGGGGTGAAGTCGACCCAGCCGGGTCCGCCGTCTCCGGTCGTTGATGCCACCCCCGGCGGCGGACCGAACAGGTCGTAGCGCCAGGTCCAGCGGCCGTCGTCGAGCCGGCGGGCGTTGTGTCGCACCCCGCGTCGTACGCCGGCGGCCGACCGGTACGGGCTGAGCGCCACCGCGGCGTCGGCCATCGCCTCGAAGCGGTCGTAGACAGGTGGACCGGCGATCAGCGAGACCGTCCCGCGCTCGGCCGTGGTCAGCTGCCGGGTCGGGTCGTTGATCTGCGGCGTGACGTCGACGAACACCGCTCGCCGACACAGATCCGGGCGCTGGGCGGCCAGGCGGATGGTGGTTGCCCCGCCGAGCGACATGCCGGTGACGCAGCGGGCGGCTGGTGCCACGGACTCGAGGAGGGTCGCCACCGCTTCGGCGTTCCGCCAGGGCCCGTAGTCGCGGTCGGCGCGCCGGTCCGAATGCCCGTGGCCGGGCAGGTCGACCGCCACCGCCGGCCGGCCAAGGGCCAGCAGGACGGTGTCCCAGGTGTGGGCGTTCTGCGCGCCGCCGTGCAAGAAGACGAGCTCGGGCTCCTCGGCGCCCCAGCGCAGGTACGACAGCGTCTGCCCCGAGGGCAGCGCGAAGGAATCACGGGAGACGACGGGCGCACGCTCGAAGGGGATGTCCCACTCCGCCGCGTTCTCGTGGAGCAGCCCGAACTCGTCGTAGTCGTCCGACCCCAGCGTGTCCAGCAGCGACATCACGACAGTCCGCCCCGGACTTGCGAACCCTAGACCCGCTCGATGATCACCGCGGGTGCCATGCCACCGCCGGCGCACATCGTGATCAGCGCGACCTGCTTGTCCTGCCGCTCGAGCTCGTCGAGGGCGGTTCCCACCAAGAGCGAGCCGGTGGCCCCGATCGGGTGCCCGAGCGCGATGGCGCCCCCGTTGACGTTGATCTTCTCGCGGTCGATCTCTAGGTCGCGGATGTACTTCTCCGGCACGACGGCGAAGGCCTCGTTGACCTCGAACAGGTCGATATCGGCCAGGGTCATGCCCGCCTTGGCCAGCACCTTCCTGGTCGCGGGCACCGGCGCGTTGAGCATGAGCGTCGGATCGTCGCCGATGTTGGCCGTGGCCACGATCCTCGCCCGGGGCCTCATGCCGTGGGCGGTGGCGTACTCGGGGCTGGTGATCAACAGCGCCGCCGCGCCATCGACCACACCAGAGGAGTTGCCGGCATGGTGCACATGGGTGATCTCGAGGCCGGGGAACTTCTGCAGGACCAGGGATCGGTAGGTTGTGCCCTGATCGTCCAACGGAATGTCGGCCAGTGCCTCGAAGGAAGGGGGAAGGGAGGCCAGCGAGTCGGCCGTGGTACCCGGCCGCGGGTACTCGTCCCGGTCCAGCGCCACCGAGCCGTCCAGGTGGTACACGGGTACGAGCGACTTGTCGAAGCGTCCCTCCTTGACGGCGATCTCCGCCCGGCGTTGTGACTCCGCCGCCAACTCATCGACGGCGCGGCGGTCGATCTTCTCCAGTGTGGCGATGGCGTCGGCCGCCACCCCTTGGTTCGTCTGGGGGTGGACGGCCCGTAGATGGTCGTTCCCGCTGTCGAGGAAGGGCGATCGGGACTTCGACGCGTTGGCAGCGTAGGAGGACATCATCTCGGTGCCTCCGGCGATGACGACGTCCTCCATGCCCGCCAGGACTGAGGCGGCGGCGAAGTTGACCGACGAGATCCCGGATCCGCAGAAACGGTCCAGCGTCACGCCGCTGGCGGTGATGGCATAACCCGCATCGAGGGCGGCCATGCGGCCGAGGTCACCGCCCTGGGATCCGACCTGCACGGACGTCCCCCACACGACGTCGTCGACGTCGCCGGTGTCCAGTCCGGAACGCTCGGCCAGCGCACGCAGCACGGTGGCACCGAGTACCTGCGGGTGGAATTCGGTCAGCGCGCCCTTCTCCACCTTCCCGATCCCCCGTGGGGTACGGCATGCGTCAATGATCCAAGCCTCGCTCACGACCTATCCTCGCTCCCGTGGCAATGCGTTCGGCAGCTACCGCATGTGGGCCGGGAGGCCCGCACACCTAAAGAGTATCCCAATTACGAGACCATTCCAATGCGGTGCAGACAGGCAGACAGATCGCGTCGGGCACGGCGCCCTGACCGGGAGGGACGACGATGACCAGCACACGACGGGCAACGTTCGAGGAGATCCCGGGCAGCGCGCCGGACATCATGCGGGACTACGACCTGGCGACGCTCGGCTACCAGGAGACCGAATTCAGCGCCGAGGGTGCGGCCGTCTCGTACGAACTGCAGGGGGAGCGGGGCGAGGACGGCAAATGGGACGTGACGCCCGGCGCCCAGGCGGAATTTCGGACGCGGTGTGTGGTGCGGCGGCCCCTGGACCCGGACCGGTTCAGCGGCACGGTCGTGGTGGAGTGGCACAACGTGTCGGCGGGCATCGACGCGGCGCCGGACTGGGGGTTCTTCCACCGTCACCTCGCCGCGCAGGGCCATGCCTGGGTCGGTGTCTCGGCCCAGAAGGTGGGTATCGACGGCGGGGGTTTCGTGGAGAGCATCCATCTGAAGCTCCTGGCGCCAGAGCGTTACGGCGACCTCGTGCATCCTGGGGACGCGTGGTCCTTCGACATCTTCACCCAGGTCGGCGCTCGGCTCCGTGCGCCGGGCGACCAGAACCCGCTCGGCGGCCTGGTGCCCGAGCGGCTGCTCGCCGCCGGCGAGTCGCAGTCTGCCGCGTGCCTGGTGACCTACATCAACGCCATCGATCCCCATGTGCAGCTCTTCGACGGCTTCTTCGTGCACGGGCGCCCCGGTGTCGGGGTCTCGATCGACGGCGTGTTCATTCCCTCGGCGCGGGGCGAGGGGCTGGAGGCGACCACCCGCGCCATCTCGGCCAAGGGTGAGCGCATCCGCCCCGACGCGCGGGTGCCCGTGCTGGTGCTGCAGAGCGAGACCGACGTCATCATCCTCGGGGGCGGCCTGGCCGAGCAGCCCGACTCCGAGCACATCCGGGTGTGGGAGATGGCGGGTGCGGCGCACGCCGACACGTACACCGTCAGTGCGGGTCGTCACGACGACGGCACCCTGAGCCCGGCGCGCCTGGCCGAGCTGCTGCGCCCCACCTCCAACCTCATGATCGGGAATACGGACTCCCCGGTCAACGCCGGTCCCCAGCAGCACTACGTCGCCCAGGCCGCCCTGGCCCACCTGGCGCGATGGGCGGCCGGTGGCGAGCCACCGCCGCAGGCCCCCCGGCTGGCCGTCGACGCCGGCGGAACGAGCTTCCACCTGGACGACCACGGCCTCGCGGTTGGGGGGATTCGTACCCCGTGGGTGGAGGTGCCGGCCGCGGTGATGTCGGGACTCGGACAGACCGGAGAGACGTTCGCCATGCTGTTCGGGCGCACGGAGCCCTTCGACGACGCGACACTCTCGGCGCTCTACCCCGGAGGCAAGACGGAATACCTCGAGCGGTTCGAAGCGTCCCTCGACGCCACCATTGCCGCGGGGTTCATTCTCACCGAGGACCGGGCGGAGATCCTCGCGGTGGCCGCCTCCTCCTATCCCCTGGTCGTCGCCGAATAATTTCCCCACACTCCGGTCACACCCTCCTCTTGGCCACGGTCGCGAGACGGTCGGTGCCGGTGCGATCGGTCGCCGACGCAACGTACGCCCCTTCTGCTAGCGTGCCAGAAAAGAGGCACCTCTTTTTCCTGGGGAGGGTGCATGCAGCAGGCGGTCGGAGAGAATCGGGCCGGTGCGACGGAGCTGGGGTCCCCCGCCATGCTGCGGTGTGAGGGCCTGCGCAAGCGCTACGGCGACCGATTGGCGGTCGACGGGGTGTCCTTCTCCATTGCAGAGGGCGAGTGTTACGGCCTGCTCGGTCCCAACGGCGCCGGGAAGACGACCACCATCTCCATGCTGTGCGGGCTCACGGCCTGCGACGAAGGTGAGATCGCCGTCGACGGCTTCGTCGGGGGCACGCTCGAGGCCAAGGCGGCCATCGGCTACGTTCCCCAGGACCTCGCTCTCTACCCCGACCTCTCGGCGGTGGAGAATCTCACCTTCTTCGGCCAGCTCTACGGGCTCGGGGGCAAGGAACTCCAGGCGCGGATCGGCGAGACGCTCGAGCTGGTCGGACTGGCCGACCGCGGCAAGGACCGCATAGGTACCTATTCGGGCGGCATGAAGCGGCGCGCCAACATGGCGGCTGGCCTGCTGCACCACCCCAAGCTGCTGGTGCTCGACGAGCCCACCGTCGGCGTCGACCCCCAGAGTCGCAACGCCATCCTCGAGACCGTCGGCCGGCTCGGGATCGCCGTGCTCTACACGACTCACTACATGGAGGAGGCGGCCAAGCTGTGCGACCGTATCGGCATCATCGATGACGGCCATCTCATTGCGGAAGGGACGGCGGGCAGCCTGATCCACGCCCACGGCGGCCGGGACAAGGTGCACCTGGCCTGCGACGGGGCCGACCTCGAGGAGCTGGCCGCGGCCTGCCGCGAGCTCGACAGCATCCACGACGTGCACGAGGTGGAGGGCAACCTCGAGCTGACGACCGACCACGGCCCGGCCGTCCTCTCGGCCGTGGTGGCCGTGGCGACACGGCACGGCATCGACCTCACCGGCGTCGAGGTGCGGTCGCCCAACCTCGAAGACGTCTTCTTGAGCCTCACGGGGAAAGAGCTGCGGGATTGATCCGCGTCATCGCGTTGCACGAGCTCCGCCGCCGCCTACGCGATCGCTCCGTCCTGATCGGCTGCCTCGCGGCACCCCTCCTCATGGCGGCCGTCCTCGGGCTCTCCTTCGCCGGCAGTGGCGCCGCCGTGGCGGTGCGCATAGGCGTTTGGGGCGCCTCGGCCCAACTGGTGGACGCCGCGGTGCACGCCAGCCAGCTGCCGCCCGGGGTTTCCGTGGTGTCGATGCCCAGCGAGCACGCCGTCAAGGCGGCGGTGGCCGACGGGACACTCGACGGGGGGGTGGCCGTGCTCCCGGGGCAACTGCGCCTGTCCAGCCTCCTCGTCCCCATCGTCGACCCGGGTGCCACCCACACGCCCGGGTTCGACATCGTGACCCGGGGCACCTCGCAGCTCGGTCAGGAGTACGCCGAGTCCGTGGCCGCGGGGATTTCCAGCGTCCTCTACTCGGACAAGGTGCCCCACGGCGTCACCATCGACCCCGCGACCGTGACCATCACGACGAAGAACGTGGGTCATGCCGGCAAGGTCAACCTCAATTTCTTCGCGCCCAACATCGCGGTCGTCTTCCTCTTCATCGGGAGCGGTCTCGGCATGCGCTCGCTGCTCATGGAGCGTGCCGCGGGCACGCTCTCGAGGATCACCGCGGCACCCCTGCGGCCGATCCAGATCGTCCTCGGCAAGCTGCTGGCCATCTTCGTGACCGGCTTGGCCACCATCTTCGTGATCTGGGCCGTGACCACCTTCGCCTTCGGGGCGGATTGGGGGAGCCCCGTGGGCGTCCTGCTCATGTGCGTGGGTGCCACCGTCGCCATGTGCGGCATCGGCGTCTTCTTGACCTCGCTGGCCAAGACGGAGCAGCAGGCGTTCGGCATCACGATGCTCGTCGGCCTCTTTCTCGCCCTGCTCGGTGGCAATCTCCTCCCTTCGGGTTCGCTTCCCGACGTCTTCCAGGTGCTGGCGCTGGGGACGCCGAACGGCTGGGCCCTCGTCGGGTTCGGACGCCTCGACCAACTCGGTGACCCGGCGAGCAGCGTGGTCGGCCCCTTCCTCGTGCTGCTGGCCATCGCCGCCGTGGCGGGCGCCCTGGCGCTCACCCGGGTACGCAAGATGGTCGAGCCGTGATCGCGGTCGTCTGGGTGAACCTGCGCCGGGCCATGGGGGACCGCCGGCTGCTCATCATCGGCACGCTGGTGCCCGTCGTCATCATCCTCATCACCGGTCTCCTGGAGGGCAGCCCCAAGGAACCCATCGGGCTCCTGCACCCCTCGCCGCGCCTGCTGCACCTGGCCGAGACGACGGACGGGATAAAGGTCCGCGTCGAGAGCGACCGGACCGACCTGACGGACGACATCCTGCGCGGCCGAGTGGTGGCCGGGATCGTCCAGCTCCCGTCCCGTGGCAACTCGGTCCGGGCCGACTTCGTGATCGAATCGGCGACGACGGACGCTGTGCAGGCCCGCACGGACGTCGTCGCGCTCATGGACCTCATGGCGGCCGAGGGGTCGAACACCAAGTTCACCGACGCCACGTTGAAGGCGACCCCGACCGAGGCGCCGCTCAGCCCGTTCTGGTACGTGGCGCCGGCCAACATGGTCCTGTTCATCGGGATCGCGGTGCTGGTGCTCTCGGCCGGCATGGTCGAGACGCGCCGCCTGGGCGTTCTGCAACGGCTGTCGGCTGCCCCCGTGGCCAAACGATCCATCGTGTTCGGGCAGATGGCGAGCATGATGGTCACCGCGATCGCCATGGCGATCGGTCTGATCTTCGTTGGCATCGTGCTCTTCAACGTGCACTGGGGCAACCCGTTCAGCGTGTTCCTCGTCGTCGTGCTGCTCGGCATCAGCATCGCCGCTCTGGCGGTGATCATCGGCACCTGGTCGCGATCACAGGAACAGGCCATCGCCACCGCGGTGATCGTCGCCATCATCGCCGGCATGCTCGGCGGCTGTGTCTACCAGCTCGACACGGTGAGCGCCACGGTCAAGAACGTCGGGCACATCGTCCCGCAGGCGTGGGCCATGGATGCCTTCATCAAGCTGATCTCCGATCACGCCACGTTTGCCCAGACTCTGCCCCAGATTGGTGCGCTCGCCGTGTTCGCTGTCGTGCTGAGCGCAGTCGCGGTCTGGTACTACTCAGGCAAGGTGTTCTCGACCAGCTAGAGACCCGGGTCCTCGCGGCGTGGCCCTCGCGGCGTGGCCCTCGCCGCCGGGAGTCAGGAGCCGGACTTTGCGGCTCCGCGGGTACGGCCTGGTGCACCCGGCCCGTCGTACCCGGCCGCCCGAGGGGCGGTCACGACGGTCCACAGCGGCGAGGGTCGTGACGTCATGACCCGGCCCGTCGGGCCGACGAAGGTCAGCTCGCCATTGGCGTCCCCCGACATCGTCCACTGTTTGGAGTGCACCCGCCGGTGGTGGTGCTCGCAGAGCAAGGCCAGGTTGTCGATGTCGGTCCGCCCGTCGGGCTTCCAGGGCCTGATGTGATGGGTGTTGGTGAAGGTCGCGTTCGCACAACCGGGGAAGCGGCAGCGGCGGTCCCGGCGCCTGACTTCCCGGCGCTGGGCGTCGGTCGGTTGACGCCGGGACCGGCCCTCGTACATGGTGTGGCCGACGTCGTCGTCGACCGCGATGGCGATGGTGGCGTCGCAGGCGATGCGACGCAGTGTCTCGACGCTGAGCAGCCCGTCGCGCTCGAGCTCGCCCGACAGGGCGGACGGCTCATTCGATCCGACGTCGAGGAGAGCCTCCAACGGGACGTGGGCCACCACGAAGTAGGGGCTCGACCCCTTCGTGCCCGACGAGCGGAGCATGTCGAGGAAGCCGTCGCAGAGTCGCTGGTCCCAGGGTGTCTCGCCGTCGGACGGCATCCGTCGGGCCCGGGCCTCCAGGCCCGTACGGGCCTCGGCGTAGGGTGCGGGCGGGAGCTGGACGGTGATGGTGCGCAACGCGTCGTTGCAGCGGAGGGACCGGCGCTCCTCGTCCGGCGCGCCGCTCGTCCCGTGCGTCCCGTGGGAGGCGTGGGAGGCACGGGCCAGCTCGGCCAACTGGCGCACCGAGCACGTCGTGGCCTGCTCGCGCAGCTCGTGGTCGGTCTCGGGCGTCGCCACGTCGGCGATGGCGCGGACCTTGTCGAAGGAGATCTCGCCTCCGCCGAGCGCGGCGCGGAGCTGGGGCAGGTCGAAGAGCCGCCCGGCCACGTGGGCCCAGGCACGGGCAGTGGGGACCGAGACCCCGCAGCGCTCGACGATCCAGGCCTCGAGCGAGATCGCCCCCTCGTCCCGCCACCCCTGCCGCCGGTCGAGCTCACCCACCAGCTCGATGAAGCGACCGAGGAGCGCCGCCACCTGGCGGGCGGATTCGGCGGCCAGCTCCATGAGGGTTCCGCTCGAGAGGGCGGCCAGTGCCGCGTCGCCGAGAGGTCTCGTATCGGCCATCGGATCGTCACCCGGTGCCCGTTCGGCGGCGGCGAGCCCTGCGCCAGAGGTGTCAGCCATCGGAGGAGAAACGGTCGGGGCCCGCGTGCCGTTTCCCCGAAGTGCGGTACTCAGTCGCCTGAACTCAGCCGCCTGAACTCCGCCGCCTGTTGGCCTCCCACTGGTCGCGGCTGAAGTAGCTCTGGTCCTCGCCCCAGCCCTCCACCCCGTCGTCCCAGTGCCAGTGGACCAGGGAATCGCCGCCGTGGCCGCGCCAATGCCGGCTGACCGCCTCGCCACGCACCGACAGCCGGCGATCGCCGTCGTCCACCGCCTCGATCTCGAAGGCGAGCGGCCACCCCGTCCCGGCGTCGAAGGTCAGGCGTCGCTCCCCGGCCACGATGTGCCCGTACGCACCGCCCCGGAGCAGGAAGCCGCACACCACGGGCTCCACCTCGGGGCCGGGAATGGCATAGGCCAGCCAGGCCTCGCCCGGCCCCGCCACGCCGAAGGAGTAGCCCACGCCGCCGAAGGCCCCCGCCGGCGACGGCCCCTGGTCCGTCCGGGTCGGGGGTCGGGGTCGGGGGCGCGGGCGTCCCTGGGGTCTCGGCCCCCACGAGCGGTCGCGCACCGAGTAGCAGTCGATCGGGATCTCCTCGCCCCGCAGGACCATGGTCCCGGTGACGTGGCCCGCCTGGTCGAAGTGCGCCCCCTTGACGAACGGGACCACGCCCGTAGGGTGCGTGTTGGGCGCCATGATGGCCCCGAACTCGAGGTCCAGCTCGAGCCCGCCCGGGTCGGCATACGTCACGGCGTAGCGTCGCAACGGCTCGAGCACACGTACGTGCACGCCGTTGGGCCATGCGAAGTCCCGCAGGTCGCGTTCGGCCCGCGGCGGGAGCTGCAGGCCCGAGTACTCGGCCCGGTAGGCCAGCTCCCAGGGGAGGGCGCCGCGCTCGTCCCACACCCAGGCGCCGCCGTTGCACAGACCGGCGTTGGGGCGGGCCTGGCAGTAGGTCCACCCGCCCAGTCCCCGCTCGGGCACGTTCCACGAGAACCAGTTGGTCTCGGTCTCCCACCAACGGTCGGTCATCTCTTCGTCGTGAAAGTCATCGTCGGCGGCGGAGAACTCCCGGTACGTGCGCTCGGCCCGCCGCTGGTCGAGGTCGACCCCGAAGAGCTCGCTCACCGCAG
>JBKQIP010000007.1:0-33706 GCA_052148295.1 Acidimicrobiales bacterium | reverse complement strand
CCTCCACCCGCGACTACGACCGGCTGCGGGACCAGCTCGAGGCCTGGCTGGGGGAGCGGGTGCCGGGGGCCACCATCTCCGATCTCGTCGTGCCCGAGACCAACGGCATGTCGTCGGAGACCGTGCTCTTCGATGTGAGCGTCCCCGGCGAGGCGGCGGCGCGTCGGCTGGTCGCCCGCATCGCGCCCGACCCGGCCGCCGATCCGGTGTTCCCCGTCTACGACATGGAGCGACAGTTCAAGACCATGCAGATGGTGGCCGACCACACCAAGGTGCCGATCCCTCGGGTGCTCTGGTTGGAGACGGCCCACGACGCCATCGGCGCGCCCTTCTTCGTGATGGAGCGGGTCGACGGCGTCGTCCCCCCCGACGTCATGCCCTACACCTTCGGGGACAACTGGTTCTTCGACGCGGACCCCGAGGACCAGCAGCGACTGGAGCGGCAAGCGGTCGAAGTCGTGGCCGCGCTGCACGAGTTGACGGCCGACGACCACGCCGGCTTCCTGGCCGGCCCCGACGACGGGGAGAGCCACCTGCGGCACCACGTGCGGGAGCACCAGGCCTATTACGACTGGGTGGCCGAGGACGGGGTCCGCTCGCCGTTGATCGAGCGGGGATTCGAGTGGCTCGAGGAGCACTGGCCCGAGAACCCCGACGACGCGGTCTTCAGCTGGGGCGACGCACGCGTCGGCAACATGATGTTCGAAGACTTCACTCCGGTGGCCGTCCTCGACTGGGAGATGGCCTCGATCGGGCCCCGGGAGATCGACCTCGGCTGGATGATCTACCTCCACCGGTTCTTTCAGGACCTGGTGGAGGACCTGGGGCTGCCCGGACTGCCCGACGTCCTGCACCGCCGCACCGTGGCCGAGATCTACGAGGCGGTGTCGGGCTACACGCCCAAGGACCTCGACTTCTACGCGACCTACGCCGCCCTGCGGCACGCCATCGTGATGTTCCGCATCACCCGACGCTCCATCCGCTTCGGCGAGGCGGTGATGCCCGAGGACCCCGACCACGCCTTCATGCACCACGCCCATTTCCGCCGGATGCTCGACGGGGAGTACTGGGGGGACAAGTCGTAGCGGCGGGGAGCCGCGGGGACGCCCGGATCGGCGGGACCGTGGTGTGTCAAAATGACTTGACGCCGAAGGAATGTCAAGGTAGACTGACACAATGGGCGAACCGAGCGGGAATCAGCCGGAGGAGCCGGACGAGCCGGACGAGCCGGTCCAGGGGGCCGACCCTGGTGATCCCGCATCGGGGCTGCAGGCGTCGCTGGCCCTGCACCGGCTGGCCGAGCGCATGGAGGCCGTGCACGTGACGACGGCTCGGGCCCAGGGATGGTCGTGGCAGCAGATCGGTGACGCGCTGGGCGTCACCCGTCAGTCGGTCCACCTGAAGCACGGAAAGGATGTGGCATGAAGCCGGCATCGGGTGTCGCGGACGACTACCACCCCTGGACCACCTACATCGCCGCCCGCGAGGAGGCGCGCCGATGGGGTGACCGCCGGGTCGGCACCGATCACCTAGTGCTCGGCCTGCTCCGCGACCCGGAGATCGCTGGCGCGTTGGGGGTGACGCTGGACACGGCGCGCGCCGCCCTGGCCTCGCTGGACGAACGGGCGCTCGCATCGGTCGGCATCGACGTCCGCCTGAATGCGCCGCCGCTGCCGGAGCGGGAACTGCCGGCGCGGCCGACCATCAAGGCGGTGGTGACCGATCGGCTGCCGCTGACCCCGGCGGCCAAGAGCGCCCTGCAGGAGGCGGGCAAGCCCCTGCGCCGGCGTCAGCACATCACGCCGCAGCAGGTGCTCCTCGTCCTCCTCGAGAACCGGCGACCGGACCCGGCGGCGACCCTCCTGGCCGCCCTGGGCGTGAGCGTCCCCGCCGCCCGCGCCCGTCTGGTCGCATCGCCGGCGGCCTGACGCGTGCACATCCGCATCGAGGGCAGGGACCTGCCGGGAGCCTCCTGCGGACCCAGCCCGGAGCGCCCCGGGGGACATGACCGGGTGCACGTCGGCGTGCAGGCGCGGCGTCGCGACGAACTGCTCGGACTCGTTGCCGGCGACGCGCCCGCGGCCACATGGACGCTGGACTGCACCGCCACCCGTACCGCAGATGGCGTCGACCTGAAGGGCCCCTGCATCCAGGGCCGGCCGGGGAGCCGGTTCATCTACCTCTCCTGGGGCACCGTCGACCAGGCCGGAACCTTCACGATGTTCCGGCGAGCCAAACTCGGCCTGGACGCCGTTCCACCCGCCGTGATGGACGGCGCCGTGCGCTCGGGGCTGCTGGTCGGGCGCCTCGGCCTCACCGATGCCCGCGGCAATCCCCTGTGCGCCGCGGTGCGACCTCCGGCCATCGAGTGGGCGGCGGCGACCACATGACCTGATGGCGTCGGCCCGGGTGCTCCGCCCGGCTCATGCCGCCGGGTGGTCGTTGACGCTGAGGACCGACCAATCCCCCGCCCGCCACTCGAGCACGTTGAAGCAGCCGGTGTCCTGGGGGACGGCCGCCGCTTCGCCCAGGCCCGGGTCGAGCGCGGCCAGTAGCACCCGGTTGACGGCGTCGTGGCTGACGACCACCGCGGCGCCACCGTCCGCCCCCCGAGCGGCGTCGGCCAGAGCGGCCAGCGCACGGGCCAAGACCTCCGACGTGGGCTCGACGTCGGGAGCGGCGTCGAGGGATCCCCATCGGGCCGTCACCTCGTCCTGGGCCTGGCCCGCCCACGGCCCGTAGTCCCGATCGACGAGCCGCGGGTCGATGGCCACGTCGAGGCCGGCGGCCCGGGCCACCGGCCCGGCCGTCGCCGTGGCGCGGCGCAGGGGGCTGGCCACGACCAGGCGTAGGTCCCGATGACCGATGGCCTCACCCAGCGCGGCAGCCTGGGCCTGTCCGACCGGGTCGAGCTCGGGGTCGAGGCGACCACGTAACAGGCCGGCGGCGTTGAGCGCCGTGCGGCCGTGCCGGGCCAGGTACAGGCGCGTGAGGCGCAATTCCGGCGATCCCCCGCCGTCGACCCCTCCGCCCTGTTCATGATGCTGCCGCGCCGCGTCCACGCCAGAGTATGGCCGGGCCGGCCGCCCACCCGGGCGGGGATCGCCCTCTCCGGGGGCTCCAGGGTGAGCACGTCCCCCCCGACCTTTAGGTCCGATGGGCGTCGGGGGGACCGGGGTCGTCCAGTGGACGGACCGCTGCCGTGCCCAACCGGGTCATATCCACCCGTTCCCGGGTGACGAGGGATCGGGGAGCCAGCTGGCGGACGACCTCGAGGAAGGCCTCGATCCGTTCCGGGAGATCGATCACTTCGAGCGCCAGGGGAAGCCCGACCACCGCATCGGGGAACCGAGCCGTTCGGACTGTCCCCGATGGTCCCAGACCCTCGATACCGCGCCAGACGGTGGCGCCGGCCATGCCGTCTTCGCGCGCCCGGTCCAGGAGGGATTCGTGCAGACGGCGGTGGCCGACCCGGTCGTCCTCACTGAGGTAGATCATGAGCCTGGTCCCGTCTTCGTGGACCGGCATCAGCCACCTCCTGCACCTGCCGTCCGGCCGCAGCAGCGTATCCGGCGTCACGTCCTCCTGCTCACTGGGCGGCCCCGGCGGCGAGGCCCGGCGGCGGGGCCCGGCGGCGGGCGGGGTCGCGCAGCGGCTTCAATGGGGGACGCCATGAGAACGAACGACGTCTCGCGCTTCCCGAGCCACCCGGCCACGCGGCTGACGCTGTCGTTCAACGTCCGCGAGCACACCCACCACCGCTCACTCATGATCCAGCTCCTGCAACGGGCCCAGAAGGCCAGATTGGCCGGGGCCACGGTCTTCGAGGCGCTCGAGGGTTACGGGGCGTCGGGTCGCCTGCACCGCAGCCAACTCCTGTCCGACGACGCCCCGGCCGCCCTGGTCATCATCGACCGCCCCGACCGGATAGAGGCCTTCCTGCTCGAAGTGGCCGACCTCCTGCCGGACGTGTTCACCACGCTCAACGAGGTCGACGTGGTCGAGCTGAAGCCCGACCCGTGATTCGGGTGTCAGGTGGTGCGGAGCTCGGTGCTCAGTGCCCCGGCGACCTGATCCGCCAGGGCGACGGCCACGACGCGCCGTTGGAGGGAGACCGGGGAGCCCGGGGTCGGCGTGAGCACGAAGCGTCCGAGAGTCCGGCCCCCGCTCTGGACCAGCAATTCGATCTCGGGGCCGGGCAGTCCCATCTCGTGCACGCCCCACAGCTTCCCCCCGAAGATGACCTGCCCGTCGTGCTCGATGCGCATGGCCGGTCGCTCGGCCACCCCGGACTCGTAGCGGCAGGCGCGGAGCAGGAGCAGATCGACCAGCTCAATCCGCACGCGCTCGAGCACCTCGAGGGCGGACGCGCCGGAGACCGCCAGCTCCGAGACGCGGTAGATGAGCCCGACGAAGTCCGACTCTTCCGTGGCGGTTTCGTAGTGGTGCCGGTTGCGGGCGGCCAGCTCGGTGACCACGACGCCGACGACGAAAAGGCAGACCGTCGTCTCGATGTCGTCCCGGTAGGTGATGGCGAGGCGGTCGTAGGGGCGGGTGAGGAAGAAGTCGAACCACAGCGTGGCCGAGACGGTCGCCACCAACCCCGCCACCCGGTTCCCCACGGTGGCCACGGCGACGATGACGGCGACCAGGACGAGGGCCGACGCCGTGTCGGCGAAGTCCGAGCGGAACGGGACGAGGACGGCCGCCACGACCAGGGGCAGGACCAGGCCGGCCACGACGGCTATCGCATCTCTGTGAAGCCGGACCCTGTCCATGACGACCTCGCTTCGACGTCTTCGCTCGACCGAACGGGCTCCAGTCTCCCATGTCCCGGCATCACCAGACTGAACTCCCGACGTCAGTCCGCCGGATCCTGTTGTTCGACACCTTTCCCGGCGACGGGGACACTTGGAGGGGGAGGCAAGGCGTCGTAACCTGGCCTGATGTGCAGTCGATGTGGCCTCTCCACTGAACCATTCACGATCGCCCGCGACTTCCAAGCCGCCCTCGAGGGCACGGTCGAGGACTGGCAGCCCGAGCTCGTACATCCCACCCACCCGCAACATCTTGGCGGTGGGTGAAGACATCGACGCCGCAGTGGATACCTGACCCTTAACTGGTTGTGCATCTTGATCCACCACGCCACGCCATGACCGAGACCGGAGATATCCAACAAGTCATACCGATTCACACCAGCGGCGACCGTCTCAGCGACGGTGTGGATGTGCGTCGGAGTGAGGGTTCGACTCGGGACCATTCCCGACTGCAGCGGCGGCTGACCCTCGGTGTGTTGTGCGCGTTTCCGATCATCTATGGATTGGTCGGCTTGTCTCTCGGGGCCGACGCCAATTGGGATCTCTTGAATTATCACTTTGTCGATCCGTATTGGGCTTTTACCAATCACATGCGGGACGTCATGCCGGCGGGCCTGCAGACCTATACGAATCCGATCATCGACTTGCCGTTCTACCTCGCGGCGATTCACCTTCCGGAAAGAGTTGTCGGTTTCTCCCTGGCTGTCATCGCTGGCCTCTCCTTCCCGCTGCTGTACCTCATCTCCAGGAGGTTCACGTCGCGTCGCTTCCTGGCGCTGGTGCTGGCCGTTCTGGGGATGTTCGGTGCCGAGGCGATCGGCGAGATCGACAACATCATGGGCGACACGATCACTGCCATCTTTTTCTTGGCATCGGTCCTGGCGGCTCTGTATGCCATAGCGGCGCAGCGTGGGCCGGAAGATCCCTCGGTGTTTCGTCGGCACTCGATGCAGTTGGCACTCGTGGCGGGGGGACTCGCCGGAGTCGGTGCCGGACTGAAACTTTCCGGGTACCCGATAGCGCTCGGGATCGTCGCGGCATTTGTCGTTGTCACCGGACCGCTGCGGACGAGAATGGCCCTCGTCGTGGCGTCGGGCATTGGCTTGCTGGTCGGACTCCTCCTCTCGTACGGCTGGTGGGGATTCGAATTGGCCGTCAAGTATCACAACCCAATTCTCCCCTACATGAACCAATTCTTCCGCTCGCCGTATGCGCCCTTCGCTTCGAACCGCGATCCTCGCTTTCTCCCCCACGGTTTGGCTCAAGTCCTCTTTTACCCGTTCTATTGGACGTCGGATCCCCTCAGAGCTGGTGAGGTGTCCTTCCGGGATCTCTCCCTTCCCATCCTCGAGGTCCTCCTCCTCCTCGTGCTTGTGACGGCCCTGGTGCGATCGCTGGTCCACCGTCGTTGGATGCCGGTCTTCGCGTCGAGTGAAGAGAGGTTCCTTGTGTGGTTTGCCGTAGTGGCGTACTTCATCTGGGTCGTGGAGTTTGGCTACTACCGCTATCTCGTTCCGGTCGAAATGCTGTCGTGGGTCCTCATCTTTGTCGTGGTCAAGGTGCTCATTCGGGACTGGTTGCCGAGACCTACCCTGACGATCGTCCTCGCAACCCTTGTCGCCCTGACGGTGTTCACGGAGCACCCGGAGAACTGGGGCAGGGCTCCGTGGGCGAGTAGGTATTTCTCGATCTCGGTTCCCGCCGCTCTTCGTTCTGAGCCGTCAGCCTTCTTGATGGTGGGCCCCACTCCAATCGGCTACCTCGTGCCCTTCTTCCCGGCGCAGGACTACTTCGCCCGAATTCAGAGCAACTTGGGTCCGACGCCGCTGGTCAAGCAGGTGATCGAACGAGATCTCACCGCCTACACACGCGTCTTTCTCATCTGGGCGGATCCGACCGGATACTCGTCGACTACCGCGTATGTCTCACAACCCGATCCCATTTGGCGACCGTACGGCTTTGCCGCGATGGGCAGCACATGCATCACGGTGACCGGTCACGTTTCTGGTGACGTTCAGGCTGTCCACCTGTGTGGACTGGAACGCCTTCCCGTGACCCGGTCCCGGTAGTGCCGTCGCTGGGGCAGGTGGTGCGGGGCCTCCTGGGGACGAGCCCGCCCGTGCACAGACCCTGCTCGTCTGTTGCCGCTCCACCCGGGGGGCGCGAGACTTAGGGCGTCTTCGACCAAGGGAGAAGTCATCCCAAAGTACCTCGTCCAAGCGTCCTATATCGGCGATGGGGTTCAGGGACTCCGCCAGGAGGGGGGTTCGGCCCGTCGAGACGTCGCCGCCAAGGCGTGTTCCAGCGTCGGCGGAAAGCTTGACGCGTTCTACTACGCCTTCGGCGAAGCGGACGTGGTTTCGATCATGGATCTGCCGGACAATGTGACGGCGGCCGGTCTCGCTCTCTTTGTCGCCGCCAGTGGCAAGGTGGACATCAAGACCACCGTCCTCTTGACTCCGGAAGAAGTCGACGCTGCGGTGAAGGTGGGCGGCGACTATCGCCCACCCGGGGGCTGAGCGCCCAGGCCCTTCCCGACGGCGATCCGAAATGGCGATCAGCCGTCGATGGCCGCCGTGAGGGCAGCCAGGCGATCACGATCGAGCGAGTACCAGACCCACTTGCCCCGCCGCTCGCCCCGGACCAGACCGGCTTCGCTCAGCACCTTGAGATGGTGCGAGATGGTGGGTTGGCTCTTGCCGAGCGGGAGCACGAACTCGCAGACGCAGACCTCCCCGTCCGGTGCAGCGGCCAGGAGGCTGAGCACGCGTAGCCGCACCGGATCGGACAACGCGCTGAACCCGGTGGCCAGTCCCTCCGCCTCGGTGGCGTCGAGGGGCGCGGCGAGCACCGAGGGGCAGCAGCGCGCCGCGGTGTCGAGGGTCGGGGTTGGTCTGCTCACCGGATCGTTCTCCCATTGACTCATGTGGATGTATCGACCATACTCAATACATCGACCGTTGTAAATGCATCCGTGTCAACGCCGTGGGAGGTCCGCATGTCCAGAGTCCAGCTCGCCCTCAACGTGGCCGACATCGACGCCGCCGTGGACTTCTACTCCAAGCTCTTCGGGGCGGAGCCGGCCAAGCGGCGTCGCGGCTATGCCAACTTCGCCATCGCCATGCCCCCGCTGAAGCTGGTGCTCATCGAGACGGCCGAGGCACGAGCCGACGGTGTCACCGGCGCGCTCAGTCACCTGGGGATCGAGGTCGAGACCCCCGAGGAGGTCGAGGCGGCCACCCGCCGTCTGGCCGAGGAGGGTCTCGGGCCCGACGTGCAGGAGTCGGTCACCTGTTGCTACGCCGTGCAGGACAAGGCCTGGGTCCGCGACCCGGACGGTGCCCCCTGGGAGATCTACACCGTCCTGGCCGATGCGCCCGACGGGACGTCAGCCGACCCGTGCTGCTGAGGCGTCGTCGGCCACCCCGGCGCGCCCGGGCTCGGCCGTGAGCGACGTCGCCCTCTGGCGTCGCCTCTGCGCCGAACTGCTCGGGTGCGCCTTCCTGGCCGCCATCGTCATCGGCTCGGGCATCGCGGCCCAGCAGCTGTCCCCGGGCAACGCCGGCCTCGAGTTGCTGGAGAACGCAGCGGCGACCGGGGCGGGCCTCTACGCCGTCATCTTGATGTTCGGACCGGTCTCGGGTGGCCATTTCAACCCCGTGGTCTCGTTCGTCGACGCCGCCTTCGGTGGCATGCGGTGGGGGACCGCGGCCGCCTACCTCCCGGCCCAGGTGGCGGGGTGCATCGGCGGGGCCGTCATCGCCAACCTGATGTTCTCCAAGGCCGCGGTCAGCCTCTCGACCCACCATCGGGCCACGCCGGCTCACTTCCTCTCCGAGATCGTCGCCACCTTGGGGTTGATCGTGCTCATCTTCTCGCTGGCCCGGAGCGGCCGCTCCCGCAGCGCGGCGGCTGCCGTAGGGGCCTATATCGGTGCGGCCTACTTCTTCACCTCGTCGACCAGCTTCGCCAATCCGGCCATCACCATCGGCAGGATGTTCTCCGACACCTTCGCCGGCATCGCGCCCACCTCGGTCCCGAGCTTCATCGCCGCCCAGGTGGTGGGCGGCGCGCTCGCCGTGGTGGTGATCAGGGTGCTCTATCCCGACATCACCCCGGACGAGGCGGCCGACATCATGTTCCCGCATCCCGTGACCGGTCACGAGGTGGGGCCGCCCTCCCCGACGGTGTCGCCGCCGCTGATCCCCCCGGCGTCCACCACCGTGACCACCACGGACCGGGCGTGACCGGCCGGCCGGTGGTGCTGTTCGTCTGCACCCACAATGCGGGTCGGAGCCTGGCCGCCCGGGTCCTGCTCGATCACCACGCCCGGGGCCGCGTCCGGGTGGAGTCGGCAGGTTCGGAGCCCGCGAGCGAGCTCAACGCATCGGTCCTGGCCGTCCTCGAGGCCAGGGGTCTGGACGCTTCCCGGGAGTTCCCCAAACGGCTCTCTTCCGAGCGGGCCCGGGAAGCCGACGTGATCGTCACCATGGGCTGTGGCGATGCCTGCCCGGTCTACCCGGGCCAGCGCTTTCTGACTTGGGACGTGGAAGACCCGGCCGGCAAGGCGGTCGAGCAGGTCGTCCCCATCGTCGACGAGATCGACCGGAGGGTCCGGTCGCTCCTGGCGGAATTGGCGACGGGGGTCGAGGAGCCGACCGCGCCCTGAGCGGGCTCAGGCTGCCGCTCCGATCGCAGGCGTCGCGATCGCTGCCGCCCACCGCCGTGCTCTCGGTCTATTGGGGTGGACCCCGGCACCTTGGCCTGTCAGCCTTGAGAGAGAGGGAATCCGGGCCTGCGTCGGGTGGTGGTCGTCGGGCCGCGCACTGAGGCGCCGGCCCCGGAGGACGAGGAGGCTGCCATGCGCGCGCGGTATCGGATGCTCTGCACGGCGGCCGCGGCCTCGGTGGTGGTCCTCGGGCCGGTGGCGCTGTGCGCCTCGTCCCCGGCCGCGGCGACACCACGTGCCGCCCCGTCGGCCTCGTCCGCCGCAGCCCCGGGCACGTCTGCGTCGCCCGCCACCCCGGCCACCGTCGACTGGTCCCCGGCGAACATCCCCGAACCGGCCGGGGCCTTCAGCGGGGTGCTGCTCGGATCGGCGTGCGCCACGGCGACCGACTGCGATGCCGTCGGGTGGGGATCGACCACCGGTTCGCCCATCGGCACGCTCATCGAGAACTGGAACGGCACCGCATGGTCCCCGGTGGCCAGCCCCGATCCGGATGCTCCGGGTGACACCTTCCCCCAGTTGAACGCCGTCTCGTGCCCGACCACCACCTCGTGCAACGCCGTCGGCACCGACCTGACCACCTCGAACGATTCCAACACGGTGGTCGAGAGCTACGACGGGACGTCCTGGTCCGTGATCCCCAGTCCCGACGTGAGTGGCGCGACCAACAACACCCTGTCCGGGGTCACCTGTCGATCCGCCAATTCGTGCGTCGCCGTGGGCAACAGCGTGACCACCTCGCCGAGCGTCCAGTCGCTCATCGAGCAGTGGAACGGCACGACCTGGTCCATCGATCCGAGCCCCAACGTGAGCGGCGCCCTGCAGACCACGCTCACCTCGGTCGCCTGCCCCAGCGCCGACGTCTGCGTGGCCGTGGGCTACAGCCTGAGCGACTCGGGGGACGCACCTCTGGTGGAGCAGTGGAACGGCACGACCTGGTCCATCGCCAGTCCGGCCATCCCGCCCGGATCGGCCGACAACGAGCTGACCGGCGTGGCCTGCCCGGCCAAGGGAACCTGTGTCGCCGTCGGCCGGACCTACGCCACGAATTCGTCCCCCGCCGCCGCACTGGCCGAGCAGTGGAACGGCACGACCTGGTCGGTGGAGGCCACGCCCAATCCCTCGGGCGTCCTCGGTGACTTCCTCGTCTCGGTCTCGTGCTCCACCGCCACCGTCTGCCAGGCCGCGGGGGAGGCCTACCTGGACGACGAGGGCGACTCACAGACGCTGGTCGAGCGCCTGGCCGGCGGTTCGTGGACCCTTGAGGTGAGCCCGAATGCGCCCGGCACCACCACGAGCCTCCTGTCCGGCGTCGCCTGCCCGGTCGGCTCGTCTGCCTGTGTGGCCGTGGGCCAGAGCTACGTGCCCGACGAGGACAGCCTGCTCGCCCTGTCTCTCGAGGCGAAGACCTGGGACCTGACCCCGGTGGACGGCACGACGACGCCGGCCCGCAGCTCCCTGCAGTCCGTCGGCTGTTCGACCACGATCTGTGTCGCCGTGGGCAACACGTTCCCCGTGAACTCCTTCGACCGCAACGGCCTGATCGAGCAATGGGACGGGACGGACTGGTCGCTCGGGGTGAGCGCCGAGCCCACCGGGGCGGTGGTGACCGACCTCAACGGGGCCGCCTGCCCGACGACGACCGCCTGCCTCGCGGTGGGCGATGTCGGCATCGGCACGGCGGGGCAGGACGGGCAGGTGCAGGCCTTCGCCGAGAGCTGGGACGGGAGCGCGTGGTCACCGCTCACGCCGCTCGACCCGTCCGGTGCCACCTACGTCAGCTTGACGTCGGTCTCGTGCACCGGCGCCACGGACTGCACCGCCGTGGGCTACGGCGAGACCAGCCCGGGTGGGACCCCCACCGCGTTCGCCGAGCAGTGGTCGGCCGGCACCTGGACCCTGCAGAGCGTCACCCCACCGGCGGGAGCGACGGCGACGACCCTCGCGGGTGTCTCGTGCCCGGCCGCCAGGAGCTGTACCGCCGTCGGTTCCGACGTCGACGCCTCCGGCGTGACCCAGACCCTGGTGGAACAGTGGGATGGCACCGCCTGGTCGGTGTCGTCCAGTCCCGACGTGGCCGGGTCGACGGCCGACGACCTGCTCGGCGTGTCGTGCACCCACGCCACGGACTGCACCGCCGTCGGCTACAGCGAGGCCGCCGACGGCGACGAGTCGACCCTGGCCGAGCAGTTGACGGCCGGCTCGTGGGCCGTGCAGACCACCCCGGACGTGGCCGGTGCGTTCTACACCGTGCTGAGCGGGGTCTCGTGCCCGCAGACGTCGAGGTGCGTCGCATCGGGCTACTCGGTGGGCGACAGCGGCGACACCACCCTGGTGGAGCAGTGGAACGGCAGCGCGTGGTCGGTGGCCAACAGTGCGACCATCGCCGGTGACTACGCCAGCGGCCTGAACGGCATCGCCTGTACGCCGAGTGACGTCTGCAGCGCCGCGGGCGCCGGTCCCGATGGCTTCGGCCAGGACGACGCGCTGATCGAACAGAACTGATCGAACAGAACTGATCGAACGGAGCTGAAGGCCGTGCGGGGAGGCCTCCCCGGTGGTCCCGGTCGGCTCGGCGTTGCCGATGCCCGCCGCGGGTGCCACCATGGGGGCACATGACACCGAGTCCCTTCAGCGCGGACCTGTTGGAGGGCCAGGTGGCCTTCGTCACCGGTGGTGCCACGGGCATCGGCAAGGAGATCTGCCGGGTGCTCGGCGCGCACGGCGCGCGCGTCACCATGGCCAGCCGCAAACGCGAGAACCTCGAAGGTGCCGTCGAGGAGCTCCGGGCGGAAGGCGTGGACGCCACCTTCGGGGTCTGCGACGTCCGCGACGCCCCGGCGGTGCGCGGGGTGATCGAGGAGGTCGTGGCCGACCGCGGCCGGCTCGACATCGTGGTCAACGACGCCGCCGGCAACTTTCCGGCGCCCATGTCGAAGATCTCGCCGAACGGCTTCAAGGCAGTGGTCGACATCGACCTGCTGGGGACCTACAACGTCACCCGCGCCGCCTTCGACGGGTGGCTGGCGGAGCACGGGGGGAGCATCGTCAACATCAGCGCCCCCTTCGAGCAGAGGGGTGTCGTCTACCAGTCGCACGTCGCCGCGGCCAAGGCCGGGGTCGATTCGCTCACCCGGACCTGCGCGGTCGAGTGGGGCCCCTACGGCATCCGGGTCAACGCCATCGCGCCGGGAACCATCAGCGGGACCGAAGGGGTCCGCCGGTTCGCCGAGGCGGTCACGGGCGGCGACGACCGGCCGACGAACCCGCTCGGCCTGGCCGGTCACGGCTCGGACATCGCCTACCTGACCCTGTTCCTGTGCAGCCCGGCCGCCCGCTTCATCTCCGGGCAGGTCATCGCCGTGGACGGGGCCGGCTCGGCCGACCTGCTGCGGATGCAGGCGGGGCGGATCTGATCCCGCCCACCGGACCGGACCTCGGTCCGACGGCCCGGCTCAGGGGCCCGTCTCAATGGCCCTTCTCAGTGGATCGACAGCCGGCGGGCGGCGGCGGCCACCAGCGGCCCGAAGGCGTCCTGCACCGCGGGCGGCATGCGGTCGGCCGGTGCGCTGACAGTGATGGAGGCGATGGCCCACTGATCGGCGTCGAGGATGGCAGCACCCACCGCCCGGGCCCCGGGCGTGACGTCGCCGGCATTGACGGCCCAACCCCGTCGGCGCACCTCGGCCAGGCGCGCCGGCAGGCGGGGTCCAGGGGCGCCGTCGACGTAGGGGCCGACCTCGGTGTCGGGCAGGTGGGCCAGGATCGCCTGCCCGGCGGCGCTCTCCGTGGCCGGCACGGCCAGGCCGATGTGGGGCGCCGTGCGGACCAGCTGGTTGCTCTCGATCACGTCGAGCACCACGATCTGCCCGCTCTCGGGGACGTTGAGGATGATCGTCTCGTCGGTCTCGTCGCGCAGCGCCTCGAGGGTGGCCCGGGCCCGCTCGCGCAGTCCCGAGCGCCGCTGGGCCAGCCCGAGCACGCGGGAGGTGACCTCCCACTGGCCGCCGTCACCGACGCGCTCGATCCACCCGGCGTCGGCCAGGGTCATCAGGGCCCGCTGCACCCCGCTCTTGTCATCGGCGAGCAGGCGCGACAGGGCGCTCACGCCGATGGGCTGATGCTCGGCCAGCGCCTCGAAGGTGGCCAGGACCCGCGCCGCGCTCTGGACGTGCTTGACGGCCATGGAAACAGTCTCCTACCCTGTATTACGAGTCGATCCAATGTATCGCACCGTAACACAGTATCGGGATGGGGAGCCGGGGCGCAAGCGGCCCGGGACCGGCGACACGGCGGGGCCGACACGACGACGCAGGAGGTCACCATGTCACTGATCACCCTCGACCCCACCAGCGGGTCCTTCGAGAGCGCCGGCACCATCGCCCTGGCGCCGCGACCGGCGTCGCTCCAGGGCCAGACGCTGGGCATCATCGCCAACGGTCTGGGCCGGTCCGAGGTCATGTTCGACGTGCTGGCCGAGCAGCTGGCCAAGTGGGACGACCTGGCCGGCGCGGTGAAGGTGGTCAAGCCCAGCGTCTCGGTGCCCCCGTGGCCCGAGCAGTGGGTCGACATCACCGAGCACGCCACGGTGGCGGTCACCGGTTTCGGCGGGTGCGGCTCGTGCAGCACCCGGAGCGTGCGCGACGCCCTCGACCTCGAGGCCGCCGGGATCCCCGCCGTCTGCCTGGTGCACGTGGCGCTGGTGCCGGCGGTGCAGGCCATGTGCCGGCTCGTGGGCTGCCCCGACTATCCGTTCGTCGTGGTGGACTATCCGTACAACCCCACCGGCGTGTGGTCGGTGGAGGAGTGCAACGCCATGGCCGCCGAGGTGATCGACGGCGTCAGGGTCCGGCTCACGGCGTGAGCCTCTCGTCCGCCACCCTGGTCCACGAGGGGTACCCCGAGGCGTTCGAGGCCTACTTCGAGGGTGGCTTTACCGACGGCCTCCCCGTCATCCCCCCCACGCCCGAGGCGGTGGAGGCCATGCTGGCGGCGTCGGGGCTGCGGGGCGACGAGGTGCTGGGCGGGGTCCCGACCCGCAACCTCACCGTGTCGGCCGAGAAGGCCGCCATCAACGCGGTCATGGCCGGCTGCCGGCCCGAGTACTTCCCCGTCGTGGTGGCGTCGGTGCGGGCGCTGCTCCAGCCGCTGGCCAACTGCCACTCGACCACGGCCACCCTGGCCGGCGCCGCCCACGCGGTGATCGTGAACGGGCCGGTGCGCGGGCAGCTCGGCATCGCCAGCGGCCAGGCCTGCATGGGGCCCGGCTTCCGGGCCAACGCCACCATCGGGCGAGCCCTCCGTCTGGTGGTCCGCAACGTGTGCCGCACCGTACCGGGGGTCCTCGATCGCGCCTCGTTCAGCTGGCCGCTGCGGTACTCGTTCTGCTTCGGTGAGAACGAGGAGTGCAGCGATTGGACCCCACTGCACGTGCTCCAGGGCTACGCCCCCGAGGACAGCGCCGTCACCGTGATGTCCGTGCTGCGCCTGCTGCAGGCCAGCGAGTTCGCACCCGATGCCGAGTCCATCCTCGAGACGATCAGTGAGACGGCCCGTCTCTACGGCATGCCGATCGACGAGTTCGTCGGTGACGCCCGGGGCATCGTGGTGGTCATCGGGACCGAGCACCACCGTCGGTTCCTCGACGAGGGGTGGACCAAGGAAGCGGTGCGCCAGTCGCTCTTCGAGCGCATGACCAAGCCGACCGCCCGCAAGTACGACCAGCAGGTCATGGTGGCCGATCCGGCCAACATCGTGGTGGTGGCGGCGGGTGGACCCGGCATGGCCCAGTCCCAGGTGATCATGCCGCACCTGGCCGCGCCGACCCACGAGCGGGTGTCGTGATCAGTGCGGGGGCCGAGGCAGCGGTCGCCGAGCTGAACGAGATCGTCCGGCCCGATGGCGCCGAGTTGCGCGTGGTCGGTGCGTCGGCCTCCTCCCTCCGTCTCGAGCTCGATCTCAGCCGGTCGACCTGCCCCGAGTGCGTGGTGCCGCGGGACCTCATCGTCGACATCCTGAGCGCGAATCTGGCCCGGGCCGATCCCGACGTCCGCCTCGTCGAGGTGCACGATCCCCGGGAGGACGACCTCTAGCGGGGTCCGCCCCGTGGCCCGGTCCGGGTCGGAGGGACCAGGGACCGAACGCTCCGCCGAGGTCCCGGTACGCTCCAGCCCCATGCGCGTGGACCTCATGACCATGGGCGCTCCCTTGCGCCGGGCGCGCCAGCTGGCCGTGGACGCCGCCGCAGGTGGATTCGACGGCCTGGTCGTGACCGAGGGCGGCCGCACCGCCTACCTCACCTGCGCCGCCGCGGCCTTGAGCGCCGATCTCGACCTCTCGACCGGCATCGCCGTGGCCTTTCCGCGCAGCCCCATGGTCACCGCGCAACTGGCCTGGGAGCTGGCCGACGCCACCCACGGCCGCTTCCGGCTGGGGTTGGGCACCCAGGTGCGGGCCCACATCGTCCGCCGCTACGCCGCCCCGTTCGACCATCCCGGCCCGCGGCTCCGGGAGTACGTGGCGGCCGTTCGGGCCTGCTTCGCCGCGTTCCGCGGCGATGCGCCGCTGGCCTTCGCAGGGGACTTCTACTCCCTCGACCTGCTGCCCGCCCAGTGGTCCCCCGGGCCGATCGACGCGCCCGATCCGCCGATCGACATCGCCGCCGTCAACCCGTACATGCTCCGGTTGGCCGGCGGGGCCGCCGACGGGGTGCACATCCACCCCCTCAACCACCCCACGTATCTCAGCGACGTCGTCCTGCCGAGTTTGCGTGACGGGGCGACGCACGCCGGTCGGGACCCCGACGCCCTCCACGTCACCGTGCCGGTCTTCACCGCCGTCGGAGACTCCGAGGAGGAGCGCGGGCGCTGGCGGGAGCGGGCCCGGGCCCAAGTCGCGTTCTACGGCTCGACCCCCAACTACGGCTTCATGTTCGACCTACTCGGCCGCCACGGCACGACGGAGCGCCTCCGTGAGCGCCAGAAGGCGGGCGACGTAGCCGCCATGGTGGCCGTGATCGACGACGAGCTGCTCGATCACTTCGTGCTGACCGGCTCGTTCGACGAGATGCCCGCACTCATCGTGCGCCGCTACGGCGGCCTCGCGGCCCGCGTCGTGCTGTACTTCGCCGGCATCGCCTGGAGCGAGGACCCGACCTCGCTCGCCCGGTGGGGGGAGATCGCCCGCCAGGTGCGCCGCGCCACCTCCGGCGCGGACTCGTAAGAAGCGGGGCCCGGTGGCGGGGGCGCTTTCGGTCACACGGCGAACTCGGCCAGCGCGTCGAGCTGCTCGTCGGTGCCCACGCTGATCAGGACGTCACCGGCCTTGATGACATCCTCGGGGGAGGGATTGGTCACGAAGGTGCCGTCGGGTCGGCGGATGGCCAGCACCAGGGCGCCGGTGCGATCCCGCAGGTGCGCGGAGCGGAGCGTGTTGCCGGCCAGGCGCGATTCGGCGGGAACCGGCAGTTCGCCCAAGCGGAACTTGAGCGTGCCGTCGTGCATGACCACGTCGACGAAATCCACCACGTGGGGTTGGGTCACGAAGGACGCCATGCGGTCGCCGCCGAGCTGCTGGGGGTTCACCACCCGATCGGCGCCGGCGCGCACCAATTTGGGCTCCGACGACTCGCTGCGGGCGCGCGCGATGATCTGGAGGTCCGGTCGCATCGACTTGCTGGCCACCGTCACGTAGAGGTTGTCGGCATCGGTGTCGAGGGCGGCCACCAGGGTCGCGGCCCGATCGATCCCGGCCCGAAGAAGGATGTCGTCGTCCGTCACGTCGCCGCACACCGACGGGTGCGGCATGTCCCCCAGTCGATCGGGATCACGGTCGATGACGACGATGTCCGTCCCGGCGTTGGTCAGGAACCGGGCCACCTCGCGCCCGACCCGTCCCCATCCGCACACGATGACGTGCCGGGTCATCCGGTCGATGCTCCGTTCCATCTTGCGCCTCCTCCTGAGGTCTCGGACGTGGCCTTCGAGGAGTAGCTCGAACACCGCGGAAAAGGCGTACAGGGCGGTGCCCACGCCGACCAGGATCAAGACGATGGTAAAGGCCTTGCCATCGGCATCGAGCCCGTGAGGGGAGCTGGCGCCCACGGTGGTGACGGTGGAGACCGTCTGGTAGACGGCGTCGAGCAGATCGAACCCGAGCAGTAGATAGCCGACGACACCCAGGACGAGCACCGACACCAGGGCGCCGATGCCGAGCCACACCCGGTGGAAGGGGTCCCTCACCGCGCCATTATGACCGAGCGCCGCCTGTGCCCCTGGGCCGCGCGGTCACAGCGCGTCGGCCGGTGTCAGTCGTCGTATCCGTCGGGGTGCTGCGAGTGCCACGCCCACGCGGAGGCGACGATGTCGTCCAATCCGTAGCGCGGCTCCCAGCCGAGGAGACGCAGGGCGTGGCGGCCGTCGGCGTAGAGGGCGACGGGATCGCCCGGCCGGCGGGGCCCGAGCTCGTGGGGAACGGGTCGGCCCATGGCCTCCCGGGCGGCGGCCAGGACCTCGAGGACCGAAGAACCGACGCCCGTGCCGAGGTTGACCGCCGCGGTGGCGCCACCCGCTTCCAGGAGCTCGAGCGCCTTGAGGTGCGCCTCGGCCAGGTCGATCACGTGCACGTAGTCGCGAATGGCCGTGCCGTCCGGTGTCGGATAATCGGTGCCGAACACGCGCAGCGCGCGCTGGCGGCCCAGCGCCGACTTCATGATCTGGGGCACCAGGTTCAGGCTGACCGTCCAGTCCTCCCCGATGGACCCGTCGGGCCAGGCGCCGGCGGCGTTGAAGTACCGGAGACTGACCGAGCGAAGCCCGTGACAGCGGTCGTACCACGACAGGATCCGCTCCACCATCGCCTTGGACTCGCCGTAGGGGCTCTCGGGGCGGATCGGGGCGTCCTCGCTCACGGGGGAGCGCTCCGGTGTGCCGTAGACGGCACAGCTCGAGGAGAAGACCAGCCGCTGGACCCCGGCGCCGGCCAAGGCCTCCAGGAGGGCTGCGCTTCCGGCCACGTTGTTGGCGAAGTACCTCCCGGGTCGCTCCATGGACTCCCCCGCAGCCTTGTAGGCCGCAAAGTGCACGACGGCATCGACGCCGTGGTCGCTGACCACCTTGGCCACCGTCTCGCCGTCGGCCACATCGGCCCGCACCAGGGGGGTGTCCCCGACGGCGGCCCCATGGCCGAACTCCATGCTGTCGAGCACCACGACGTCGCGGCCCCGCTCGCGCAGGAGCCGGACCGTGTGGGAGCCGATGTAGCCGGCGCCGCCGGTCACCAGAATGGTCATGGCCAGAGTCTCGCCCATGGGCCTGCCGCCCGCGGGCCCCAGCGGCCGCACCGAGCGCGCGCTTGGCTCCCTCATGGCAGCCGAGGAGGGCGAGGGTCTGGCTCGTCCTGCGGCTCGCTCACGGGGGTCACACCTGCCTGGCCAGGTGCTCGACCATGGCCGCGCCGAGCGGGGTATCCCGGGACTTTCGTCCCTTCTCACGGCGGCGCCCCGGGGGTACGATGTCGCTGAAGGATCCGGGAGGATCCAGAAGGAGGCGCTTATGGCAAGGACGCAAGGCGGCTCATCCTGAGAGCGGATGGCAGGGGATTGTACGGGAGAGATCCCGGTAGGCCCAGGTAACCAAAGGGCAAGCAGCTCGAAGTGGGAGCGTTGCAACGGCGAGAAGCGCGAAAGCTTCTCTGGTTGCCATTTCTCCGCAGCGTTCCGTTCTCAGCACACAACAGAAGTAAAGCGCCCGATCCCCGTCAATTCGTGGGACGGGCGCTTTCGCGTATGGTCACGCCAGCGCAGTTGACGATCTGGACGTGGCGGTGGTGCGGGAAGAGCTCTCGTCGGTCACCGGTCCGCCACGACCCGGCGCATCGATGCCGGTGCCGAGAGGAGGAAGGGGAAATGTCCTCGAAGGAGAATGGATCACGCTGGTCGCTCTGGTCCCACGATTCGCTGCTCTCCATCGGCTCCCGCGGGTCGGTCCTCTCGGTCGGTTCCATCGGTTCGGTCCTGTCCATCGGAAGCACCGGGTCGGCCGGGTCCCTGTTCTCGGTGGGGTCGTTCCTCTCCGTCGGTTGCCTCATGTCGGGACTGTCGATCTGGTCGGTGATGTCCTGGCGGGCGAGAAGATCGGTCATGGATGCGGGCGCCCGAGAATGACGGGAGCCTTCGACCGAGGTCCCGGGGCGCGTCACGACCGGACGCCGCGCCGCGGGCCGGCGCCGTGAGGCGGCGCGGCCCTCAGCCGTATGCCTCGATGACGGCGGCGAAATCTGCCCAGGACAGGTCGGTGCCGATCACCGCGGACAGGAGGGTTTCGGCGGCCGGGCCCATGCGGGGCTCGACGCCGGATTGCCGGGCCAGGTCGTTGGCCAGGCGGACGTCCTTGCGGGCCAACTGCGGGGTGAACCATCCGGGATGGGAGGGATCGAGAACGCCTTCCAGCCTCACCAGGCTGGCCGGACTCACCATCGGGCTGTGTGCGAGGACCTCTCGGAGGAGGTCGTCGGACAGGCCGTGACCGCGTGCCGTGGCAATCCCCTCGGCCATGGCGGACACGCCGGTGATCAACAGCATGTTCAACACCAGCTTGAGGGCCACGCCGGATCCCAGCGGGCCACAATGGGTGTAGCTCGCCCCAAGGTCGTCCCACAGGGGCTGGAGGGCTTCGATGCGTGCCCGGGGTCCACCGACGAGGAACTGACCGTTCCCGTTGAGGATCATCTCGGGCGACCCGACGACCGGAGCATCGATCACCACGCGATCGGCGGAGGCTGCGAGGCGTCCCACCGTGTCGGGCGACACGGTCGACACGGTGGCCAGCACCCCGGCGGGCGGCAGCGAGGCCAGCACGCCCTCCGCACCGAGGCACACGCCGAGGAGGGCGTCGTCATCCGCCACGACCACAAGGGCGACCTCCGTTCCCCCGACGGCGCTCGTCACCGTCCGCGCTTCGATCGCACCCGAAGCGACGAGCTCCGTGGCACGCCCCGGCGTCCGGTTCCACACCCTCACTTCGTGTCCCCGCGAGAGGGCGCGGGCGGCGAAGGCCCTCCCCATATTTCCCAGACCAACGACGGCAATTTTCATGGGGCTACGGTAGTGGTCCCTTGCCGCGTCGCATGGCGCGCACGCCGCGCGCTCCCGAGCCACGACCCACCCACTCGGCAGATCGTGGTCGCGCCCGTGACGCGTGGACAACGTGTCCCACCGCGCCTCCATCCGATGCCCGGATGACGGGCTTCGGATCCGACTGTGACTGCTACGTTCATGGGGCATCGTCGGGTCGGACGGAGGGGCACCACGCATGGGTCCGAGGACAACGTCAGTGTGCGGCGCTCTCGTGATCGTGGCGCTGCTCTCCGCGGGTTGCGGCTCCGGCGGTACTCCGAAGAAGTCGGCGGCATCGGAGAGCACCATGACAACCAGCCACCCCTCCGTGACGACATCCAGCGCGACACCGACGACCTCGGCCGCATCGACGGCGTCATCCATTCCCTCTTCGGCCGGTCCCTGCACCTCGGGCCACCTGGCGGTTGCGATCGGCCAGAGCCAGGGCGCGGCGGGGACCTTCTACCTTCCGCTGGTCTTCACCAATACGGGACATACGAGCTGCACGCTGCAGGGCTATCCCGGCGTTTCCCTGGTCGGGTCGAACGGGAGCCAGATTGGCCCGGCCGCGATCCGGACCCCGTCTTCGACGGCCCTGGTGTCGCTGGCGGCGGGAAGCTCGACGAGTGCCACCATCGGATTGTCCGATGCGCTCAATGTGTGTTCCGACCCGGCCACGGCGGACGCCTTTGAGGTGTATCCGCCGAATCAGACCACCGCCCTCTTCGCGCCGTATCCCGGACTTAAATACTGCGTGGGCAATCCCAATGGCACGTTGCAGGTGACCGCGGTCGGTGCGAGCAGCGGCGGTTAGCACGCCGACACGGCGCAGGCATTCCTCCAGATGACCCCCTGCAACCGCTGAGCGGCATCAGCCGGGCGATCCGCTGATCACCCGGCGGCGAGGGAGAGGAGCTCTGCCGCGGTCGGATTGATTACGGAATACGATATCGATATTCGATATCGACTACGGTCGTCGTCGTGCGGGAGTTTCTCCGAGGCGCGGTACGGCTCCACATCCTTCATCACGCCGCGCACGGTGAGATCCACGGGGCCTGGATGGCCAGCGAGCTGGCCCGCCACGGGTACACCATCAGCCCCGGATCGCTCTATCCCACCCTCCACAAGATGGAAGCCGAGGGACTCGTTGCCTCCCGCTCCGAGGTCGTCGACGGTCGCGCCCGCCGATCGTACGTGGCCACGGCGAAAGGGCGCCACGTCCTGCAGGCCACCAAGCGGCAACTGCGTGAGCTGGCCGACGAAGTCCTCGGGGACATGGACCGGTGAGCGATGCCGCACTGGTGGGACGGGATCCCCGAGCCAGGGTCTCGCTGGTCACCATCGGCCGGGAGTGGTTGCGCCTCGGTTGCACCGGGTTCGGTGGACCCCCCACCCACATCGTCCTGCTCCGCCGCCTCTGCGTCGAGGAACGGGCCTGGATAGACGCCAAGGAGTTCGAGGACGGCATCGCGGCCACCAACCTGCTGCCTGGCCCGGCGTCGACCCAGCTGGCCATCTTCTGCGCCTGGCGGCTCCGCGGCATTGCGGGCGCCGTGTTGGGCGGTCTGTGCTTCATCGTGCCGGGGCTGATCATGATCCTTGCCCTCTCGGCCGTCTTCCTGGCCCACCACCCGGCAACGTGGGCGCTCGGTGCAGCGGCCGGTGCCGGCGCGGCAGTGCCTGCCGTGGCTCTGCACGCCGCGTCGGGACTCTTCCCGGCCAGCTGGAAACGCATCGGCACCAAGCGAGCCCAGCAGATCCGCTGGATCGGGTACGCCCTGGTCGGCGCCGCCGCGGCGGCGACCGTCGGTCCTTATCTGGTCCTGGTGCTTGTGGTCTGCGGGCTCTGCGAGATCGTGGTCCGTCGGCAGGGTCGGCCGACGCCGTTGGGCTCCGCCCGGTCGTTCGCACCGGCGCTGGTCCTCCATGTGGCCGCCGTGGGAGGCCTCGGGGCCCTGGCCTGGGTGGCGTTCAAGGTGGGCGCCCTGTCCTACGGCGGCGGGTTCGTCATCATCCCGCTCATGCAGCACGACGTGGTGACCACCTACCACTGGATGACCGCCGCCCAGTTCCTCAACGCCGTGGCCCTGGGTCAGATCACCCCGGGTCCGGTGGTCCAGACCGTGGCCGTCGTCGGCTATGCCGCCGGCGGGATCGGGGGCGGGCTCCTGGCCGCGGGCGTCGCCTTCGCGCCGTCGTTCTGCTTCGTGATCGTGGGCGGTCCGCGCTTCGATCAGATCCGGGCGAACCGCGCGGTCCAGTCCTTCCTCACGGGTGCGGGACCCGCGGTGATCGGCGCCATCGCCGGTTCGGCCGTACCCCTGGGGCTGGCCCTCGAGCATCTGTGGCAGATCCCGGTGCTCGCCGGCGCCCTACTCTGGCTCCTCGCCCTCCGGCGCGGGGTCGTCGCCGGTCTGCTCCTGGCCGGAGCGGTCGGCGCGGTCGTGTCGCTGGCCGGGGTTCCCGTGTGAGCTGATCATCAGACACGAGACGAACGCCCCGCCAGGGGCCGAATCGCAACGCCCGGGTGTTCTGACGGAACTTCTCGCAAGGGAGCTCTGCGGCATCGTACGGTGCAGACGGGAAGTCGGCTTTGACCAGCACGGTCGGGAACGAGAGCAGGCTCTGCATCATCGCTTGAGTGGCTTCGCAATGACTCCGCGCTCAAGCGTCGTGTGCGCTCGAGCTGCGAATCAGCACTCGTTGGGCCAACTCTCCATAGAGCCGTTCCGTGCGGGACGACGGGGTCCCACCTGGATCAAGCTCGTCGATCCGCCGTTGACACTCCCGCCACTCGCGGCGCAGACCTTCTGCATCGCCCTGCGCTGCAGCCACCTGCATAGCGGCCCGAGAAAGGGACTCACTGTAAGGATCCACCAGGCGGGCTTGTCGCAGTCCCCAATCTGCAAGGTCGAAGAGCTCGGCATTGACGGCCAATGCGGCAAGGCGGCAGGCTGCGTTGACGGCCACCGCGAGGACGCGAGCCCCATGTCCTTCCGACTCCCACCACGTGTATCCAGAAAGCGCATTGGCCAACGGCTCCCCTTCCACCAATTCGAGTGAGGCGCGCAACAGCGCGATGGCCGTGTCTGGATCCTGCGCCGCGATCCCTGATGCAGCCAAATCGGCCGCTCTCTCCACATCTGTCGTGACGGACTCTGAGACTCGATAGTGACCTGACCGGTTGCCAGGCGGAAACAGCGGAGTTCCGGAGACATCGGCCCCCATGGCTCGCCGCGCCGCCGAGGCAATATTGAACAGCGTCTTCGATGCGGCGTCAGCATCAGAAGATCCGAGAACACGCGTGCGAAGGCGATCACTCGTGACGATATCGGGTCGATGAAGTGCAAGGTAGGCTACGAGCTCAGTTGCTCGCCTTGCCCGGTTGGGTGGCAAGGGCGTTTCCAGCCCTTCGAGTCGTGGCGACATGGTCAACAACCTCACCTCGACTGTTCGTGGATCCCGCGGACGGAGCAAATCGGCGCCGGTGTCGTGAACGATCCGCTCTGGACGAGGCGTTAGCGGGTCACCCGGGCTGGTTGAGGTCGACGACATGAGTTCGTCGAAAGCGCGCGACGTGGCGGGGCCTATGAGATGAGGTCGAACCGTTCGGCCGAGAGGATGGATGGTTGCAGCATGGCGATCGACCATGACGGCAATATCGCTGACTCCCGAGTTCGCCGTGGTGACGACCGCAATCCTTTGGCGTTGCTCGGTCGATAGCAACTGCGGATCGCCAAAAAACAGCATTTGCTGGTGATCAGAGGTCGGCATCATTTGCGTGGAGAGGAACCGCGCTTCACTTTGGACCAGGTGTGGGTCATGGGTGATCAAGACCGAATCCGCCCAGGACCAGGCTTCTTGTACCGTTCGGGCGGCGCGCCAGAGATCGTCAGCCGCCTCGCCCCAAAGGTGGAGGCACGAGCCCGGTCGCAGTGGGACGAGCCAGGTGCCTGCCCCATCTTCGCCAACCGGTACCGCGATTCGCAGGTAAGGCCAATGTGTCTCGGTTGAGCCGATGCGCTGATGACCGATGTGCCAGGTATTGCCACCGTCGGAGAGTGTGAATCCCGGAGGCGCCGGTGATCCGGCGTCGAACAACCAAAAGTCGACTCCTTTGGCACCGACACATACGGCGCGAAAGCTAGGTGCAGATTCAGGATGATGTCGCCCCAAGGCCTCCCTCAGCTGGCAGTTCGCCAGTTCGAACGTGCGCAGGGCAGGAACGCCCTCGAAGCGAGAGAGGAGGGTATGAGCATCCACCGCGAGATCGCTATGTGTCGGAGGTGGCTGCGGTTCTTGGTCCCCCATGTGACGCAGCAGGCGAAGGCGTCGAGATCGGCGCGCCAGCGCGGCGCACCCTACGGCGCCCATACCGAGCGCCGCGAGTTCAGGCAGATCGGACCAATTTGATCCCGTTACCGCGGAATGGGGATCGTGAGATCCAGGTGTGAGATCGTGATGGCGCGGCGCGGCACGACGCGAAACCGGGGAGGGGTCCTTCCTGCGCGCGTTCGTCACGACTGCGGAGCGCACCGTGGTTGGCGGGACCGCCGCACCCGATGTCGGCGCATCGGTCAATGGGGCGGCCGACGCGTCCTCTACCGGCATGATCAGGACCCAGCCAGGAAGGATGAGGTTGGGATCCACAAAGCGACGTCCATCTGACATGGTCCGACCAAGGTTCAGCGCGGCGATAGCTGGCCAGTCTGCCCCGTCGCCCAATTGCGAATCGGCAATAGACCACAGATTGTCACCGGGCATAACTGTGTAGGTCAGCGGAAAGACTTCGGCAGTGGGCGTCCCTGGTTGTGCCACTGGAGCTCCTTCTGAAGGTGGAGCGACCGTCGAGACACTGGTGGTGAGGACCACGGCACTGAAGTGAAGCTGCTGGGAGAGCGGTGCACGAATGGATGCTACGGCGGGTGTGTCGGGTCGAATGAGGGCCAGGACGGCGAAAAGGACGGCGGTCACTAGGCGAGCGGCCACAGGCTGAAAGGCGCTGGCGATGGGAAGGTGCTTGGATCTTCGACCCCGTACCGTGGCGATGATTTCTTCGGCGATGGAGACGACGACCATTGCCCACGTGAGCCATGCCACAGATGCGAGCAGATCGAGCAGCGTTCGATTCGAGATTCCACGCGTGCTCAGATCGATGCGCAGGCCATTCAAGCTGGGTACGTGATGAGGCAGTGGATACCCAATCAGGACTGCGAGTCCCCATGGTACGCCCGCAATCAAGATCGCGATTGCGAGCGCCGCGACACCACCACGGGCCAGCTGTCTCCAGCCTTGAATGGACCGGCTGGATTTCACTGTCCGAGTTCCGTAATGCCGCGTTCCGCACTGGCGCTCGCCGTGGCGCTGACCGTCAGCGAGCGGAGTCCCGCGATACCGAGTATCTGAGTCGGCTGGGTCGCTTCGACCGTGACCGTGATGGTGTTGCCGTTGACGGAGACTTGTCCGTGATCGCCCGTGCTGCCGAGGTATTCCTCGGCCGCCTCAGCGGCTCGAACAGGATTGAGTACGACGGTCCCGGATTCTCGGTAGATGGCGAGGTTGATCTGTTCGGCCCCCGCCCGAGACGCGGTCTGAGCTTCGTCGGTGGCCCGGATCTTGGCCGCCAAGGTCAGACCTCCATCGATGACGAGGCCGGCACAGAGAAGGAGTGCGGTAACCATGACCACCACAAATGCTGTTACCTGTCCGCTGTCATCGCGGTCTCGGCGGTCGACCCTCCAGTCGGAATCGTTGTGCTGGATCGGACTCATGGACTGACGCTGCGGTATTGGTCGACCGGACTGGTAGCCCACGCCGAGATGGTCTCGGTGCCTGGGAGGTGAAGCAACGAGAGGTCCTGCAGGGAAACGGCGCAATTGACCTGGACCCGCACTTCTCCCCCGGGGAAGAACGAAGACGTGTTTGTCGTGACCGTCAAGCGCGAGCACGTGACTCGGTCACTGGCCAAGCTGGCGGCAGCGGCTTGCTGAGCCGTTTCGTTCGCGTCGCCAATGTTGCCCGCCACCGTCGCCGCCCGCGCCGCCTGTGATGCGGCATCGTCAACTTCCTGACGAGCCTCCGCCAGGCGACCAAGGGCGACGACGAACACCAGGAGCAGGAGGAGCAACGGTGTAAGGAGCGCGAGCTCAACCGCCACGCTGCCCTGGTCGCTTCGAATAGTTGTGCAATTCATGGCTCGAAGCGCATTACGGACCACCGACGAATCGTTCGATGGGGCCGGAGGCGTTTGCCCTCACGGCAAGGTGAATGAGAGGGATGATCTCTTCGGCGCGGCCGGTCACGATGACTTGGGCCGTGGTGGCATCTCTGGAGACGGAGACCTCAGGGTCAATCAGTAGATCGCGGCCGACATTGCTCAGTACTGCGAGGGCCTCCCGTTGTCCAGCGGCCGACGATCCACCGACGACACGAGTCGCAGCCAGCGCCTGCGAGGCCGCGGCCTGTGCCACCTCGCTTGCGTGTTCGTACAGAGCGAACTGAATGACGGAGAGTATGAGCAACAGGAGCAGCGGAGTGGCAACGACCAGTTCGGCACTGCCACGTTCGTCCCGTCTCCGAGGGTCAGCAAGCCTTTCAGGGCAACCAACCGGCGCCGGCGCGCTGCGACGAGCAGTCAAGGCGCGACCCGACATTGCATCGCTAGCCACCAGTCGATATGGAGTTGGCCTTGGCCAGGACCTTGGAAGCAATGATTGTGATGGCTGCGATGGCGAGCGCGACCAGCAGTGCTGTGACCACAACGGCCTCGGTCGAGTAACCCGCGTCAGGCTTCGCCCGAGCCTTGACGAATCGGTCTCGTAGAACTCGAGCCACGAGTTGGATCATTTGGAACTCATAGAACATGCAATCTCCCTTCGGATAGGCGCCCTGAGATCGATTGGTGAAGCGGGACCACTTCAAGGTTCATGGGTACGGATTCGGCGATTGTTCATTGGAGGCCCGTGAGCACGTGGGCTAGTGCTGGGTATCCCACAAAGAGGAGGAAGCCGGAGAACAGCAGCACCACAGGCAGGCTCATGCGTTCGCTCATTGACTCGGCCTGCGCCTGGGCCGCGGCCAAGGCGTGTGACCGTATGGAGGCGGCTTTGGAGGCAAGCGTTGCCCGGACCCGGGCGCCTTCGGCTCCGGCGAGGGCGACGGTGGCTGCTAGCTCCCTGAGTTCCTCTATGCCGAGTTCTTCGCCTAGCCGTCCAAGCGGCCCCCATGGCGCGGATCGCGTCAGTCGGGCTTCCTCAAGGGCTTGCCGCAATCGTGCGAACGACCAACCGTGGCCGACGTGTGCTGCTTCGCTCAGAGCGCCTTCGACCCCAGCACCGCCCGCCAAGGATATGACGACCAAGTCGAGGAATGAGCCGAGGGCGTGACGGAAATCAGCGCGCCGTTTGGCCGCCTCAGCATGAACACCCAGATCGGGAATGAGAAACCCACCTACCCCGATAACGATGGCCGCCCACAGCGGAAGCGTCCAGCCGAGCGTCGCCCCTCCGAGAGCGACCAACCCGGCAAGTGCGGGAACGAGAAGAACACCGGTTAACCCGAGCGTGACCTTTTCGGCCAAATGTCGTTCTGGTGAACGTCCCAGTACCGCAAGGTCGGATCGCACGCCTCTCGAGAGCAAGGGCCAAGTGTCAAGGTGACGGGCGAAAGGTCGCCCAATCCTGGCTGTCACCCCCACATCCGTGTCCTCAAGATCTGCAATGCGTTGCCGAGCGCTGCTGCCCTCCACGCCATAGAGGCGATTGAGTGCGACGGGCAGTGGCACTCGAGTACGGTGAATGCCGCGAATGATGAGCAAAAGGCCGACGCCGATTCCGGCTCCGGTGACCAATGCTGCCGTCATGACCGTCGACCGCTCGTTTCATCGACACCGTCATCTGAGGAGTTCCGTGGAGGAGTGAGGATCCTTTCAGGCGCTGCGGGACGGCCCATGCTTTGCAGCCACCAGAAAGATCCGGCGAAGACGAGGCCTATGATGACAAGTACACCTTGGCCGAGCGTCGAATCGAATGGATCGAGATAAGATCGGTTGAGGATGGTCAGTCCGACGGCGAAGATCAGTGTCGAACCGACCACCACATTCGTGGATGTTCGGATCCGGGCACGCCCGGCATCGATCCGCAGTCGCATCGCCGCTTCATCCCGAGCCGCTGAGGCCAGCGACCCCAGCAGATCGGAGAGTTTTCGCGCCTCGTGACCCGCAGCCAGGATGAGAGCAGCGACAACGAGGTCGCCAGTCGGATCGGCCAAATCATGGGCGAGCCTCCGAAGGGCGGGTACCAGGCGTTCAGTTTCTATGGCGTTGGCCAGCGTCGTGACTTCTGCACGGATGGGCAGAGGCGACACGCGTGCCGTGGCGACGATGGCCTGCTCCAGTCCGGCGGCAGCAGAGAGGGTGTCCCGCAGCATTTCGGCCCAGCCGGCGATGGCCTCGGTCCGGGCAATCTGTCGAGCGCGCTCCTTGGAACCCCCGACCATTTTGGGCAGCAACCAGGTGCCGGCGCCGGCGAATACCGCGGCGACTGGCCAACCGGTGACAGCGCCAACGAGCACGACGGCCCCTACCGCGGTGGCCATCCTGACGGCAAGGCGATCGCGGTGCACGCGGGCCAGGCGAAACATCTGTCGTTCAACTCTGTCCTCGCTGGCGCGCCAGCCACAGATGATGAGAACGAGTCCAAGCCCCGTTGCGGCGCCGAGAATCGCGGCCAATGCCGTCATCGTTCCAAGTACCCATCGTCGCCTCGGAGCACAGACGGTTCGAATCCGGCCGCCATCAGGTCATCGAGAGATTCGGCACGTAGTGGGACTCCTCGGACTGCCCATCCTCCTGGTCCGGGTCGAAAGACCTCATTCGAGGTGATCTGGGTACCTTCCGCATCGATGACCTCACGCACCGAATTCACCGTGCGATGCCCATTCGCATCGACGTCGAGATGGATGACGAAGTCCACGGCGCCAGCCACCATGAGATTGGTTGCTTCAAGAGGTAGGCGCTCAGGTGCCTGGATGGCATAGGCGGCCAGCCGGGCAAAGGCACCCCTCGACGAACTGGCATGAAGTGTGGCCATTGATCCATCGTTGCCCTGGGTCATGGCATTGCACATGGGAATGACCTCGGCGCCACGTATTTCCCCAACCAGGACGCGATCGGGGCTCATTCGTAAGGCCCAGCGCACCAGGTCAGCCTGATTCACCTCTCCCTCTCCTTCGACGTTGGGTTCACGAGCCTGCATGGCGATGGCGTCGGGGTGAGCCTCGTGATCACGATCAAGGCCGAGTTCGAGAGCATCTTCAATCGTGACCAGGCGCTCTTTCGGGTCGATCTCGGCACATAAGGCACGCAGCATCGTGGTCTTCCCGGCACCGGTGCCTCCCGTGACAAGGATGTTCTTGCGGGCACGAACGCAGGCCGCAAGAAATTCCGACAGTTGGGAATCGAGTGTGCCCAGTCCGACCAGGTCGGAAAGTGTGACCTTCATGAAGCGATGGCGCCGGATGGATACGCAGGGCCGACCAGTGACGGCCATTACGGCGAATAGCCGGCTCCCGTCGGGGAGTTGGAGGCTCAACCGTGGCGAGGCAAGGTCGAATCGACGTTCACCGAGACTGACCCGGGCCGCGAGGGTGCGAACGAGGTCGATCAACTCTGCGTCTGAGGAGGCGACGGGATCCACCTGCTGGCGGGTGCCGTCGGCGTAGCGCACGAAGACCTCATTGGCACCGTTGGCGTTGATGTTTTCAATGGAGGGATCGTTGAGGTATGCCTGAAATCCGGCCATGGCAAAGAGCGCCGCGAAGACCTGAGCAGCGACCTTGTCCTCATCTTCGGGATCGAGGATTGCTCGTCCTTCTCGGAGGGCTGCAGCGGTCTCGTCCTGAAGAACCTCTGCGATGACCGTGCGGCCAAGGGCTGTCCGATCAGTCTCACTCATCCCGGTCGAGATTGAGGTGCCGGCGTACCTCCACGTTGCGACGTCAGTGCTCAATCGACGGGCAACTTCAGCTGATACGCGATCGGTCAGAGTGCGGAGACTGGCACTCATCGGTTCGTTAACGTGCAGCATCAGATCTTCTCGGGAAGGAAGGGCTGATCATTTTCGGTCGGGCACGTCGCTGTCGTATCGGTGCGTCCAGTCTTATGATCTTCAGTGTTTATGACATCGGCCACGACTTGAGCCAGACCTCGCGATGCGCGGCCAAGAGCACTACGGGTCCACGTCCTGTCGCCGCCGGCCCAAAGGGCGGACGCGCCTGTTGCATCGTGTGGAAGATGACCTAGAACTGGCAGGCGAAGGGTCGCAGCCACTTCGTCACCGGGGTACGGTCCGGAACCATTGAGAACGATGACCTCCTTTCGACCCGTACCGCGTTGCTGTTCGAGGGAAGCCGCCAGATGAGCTAGGTCGCCAAGGTCGGGGCGGCAGACCCATATGAAAAGATCTGCTGAACGACCCTTGATCCACCCATCCGAGCTTGGGTTGCGGATCGGCGTGCGTGCACCATCACCTGGACCTGTGAGACGGCCGATATCGATCAGCAGGTCCGTTCCTTGCGTCTCTGGGGGAGCGCTGTCGGCGAGCAGATTCAGCGCCGAGCTGGCCTGGCGCGATCCTGCCGGGGCGAGGAGCACCCGGATCCCGGAGGAAGTTCTTTGGACGTGCTCAGCAATCCACTCATCGTCTCTGGTTGGCCCTATGGGAGACCGCCGTAGAGCGGCCGCCATTCCGACCAGTCCTGGATTCTCCTGGAGCCCAAGGCGAGCGGCCAAATCGCCGCCTGCGGGATCTGCCTCAATGAGAACCAGCGGACAATGCCACCATGAGGACAGCGCCATTGCGGTGGTGGTTGCGCCCGGAGATCCTTTGGCTGACGCCAACGCCACGATGCTCATGACGATCCACCGATCACTGCACCGCTCCGTTCACGAAGCCGATCTTCACGGGGATGTTCCGGAAGAAACCACCGCCAATGCCACATTTCCCGCGCTCGCTGCCGAGGCAACAGTGGCCCCGTTACCTTCGGCCAATTGGATCGTGACGACCAGAGAATCCGGACTGTCGCCAGGGGGAGCTTCCACCCCAATAACGGTCGCTTCCATTGGCGCATCTGGGGAGGTTGGGTCGGAATTCGTCGAGGAATCCGATCCGATCGAGGCACTGTCGTCGATCACGACCAATACCCGTTCACCCGATTCTACGTCGGGCGGATATTGGCCAGCCTTGAGCGCCAGTCCAACTACTGCTCGACCACTCGGCGGTCCCGCAGTCTGCGCCACATCGGACTCGGTGAGAAGCGTTCCGGACGTGAGAGTTGTTGAAACGGGGCGCCCGATGACCTGCGACATCTCGGAGGCAGGGATGGATGCGATGCCACTCGCCACCGAAAGCTGGGCTTGTTGAAGGTCCGACGGCAGGAGAACTTGGCCGGTTGACAGACTCCTGGTTACGACCAGCACCTCCTGCCGCCCACTGGCCCGCAACCAAGCCGATGAGAATCCGATGGCGCTTCCCACGACGAGTAAGACACCGAGACCCACCAGTGGCAGGTTTCTCCTGGTCGGCCGACCTGGTGTCACCGTGCGTCCCATGGTGGAGTCGGGTCCATAGGACCTGGTGCCGTTGGCCGTATGGTCGGCATGCTTCAAGACTTTCCCGGTCGAAAGGGATGTCACTGGGCCTCCCCGCCGGCAGTATTCAGGGACTCGACGTCTGCCACCCGCAGCGTGGTCGTCGCGGAGTTGTAGAGCTCGGGTACTGTGCCCGTCTGGCCACCTCCCGCCCAGCTGACCGACCACGAAACTGTTGCCGTGACGGTGAAGGCGTCGTTGGGTTCTCCGGCGGAGGATTCGGAATAGGTGTAGCCACAGGTTGGGGAGCTTGCGGTTGGCGAGTCGGACTCCGTGTAGGGCACGCCAGGCCCCTGGCAGGCGATGGTGCTCCCGTCACCCAGATTCCAAATGACCGACTCGGGCGTTGCAGTTGCTGTGACCGATTCACCCGGCACTGCGGCCGTTGCGGTGATCGGGTGCCATGCGGCTGGCTGAAGCCAGAGCCAGGTCGGAAGGCCTACGAGTTGGTCATCGGTCGTCGAGGGTGAAGCGCCGATGGAAAAGTTTGGAAAATGGAGCTGACTGACAGCCTGCTGAGCCAGCTGGGCGGGACTCAGGAGCGCCGGCTCTCCTCCGCCTGTGGCACCTGGTATCCACACAATGCCGCCTCCAGTACTGAAACTCTGTGGCGCACAAGTGGCGATATAGAAAGCACCGGGCTGACCCGCCGGGTGTTGAACGGCGGTGTCCCAGGCCGGGGGTGAGAAGGTTGGGTCGATCTTGTAGTAGCAACCTGTGGATCCGAGCCAACCAAAGGTCGGACTGTCGCATGGAACCATCTGACCGAGATCATCCGGCGATTCGCATTCATTGCTCCCGGATGCTGACGGACTGACTTGCTGCACTGTCGGCGACGCGGAAGAAGCTTCCGGTTGCCCGGAGGTGGACGCATACAGCGTGCAAGAGGGACCACCTGAAGTGCCACATTGGACACTCGTAAATCCCCCGTCTGCGGAGACGGGAGCACTCTCAAGTGTAAGCACAGAAGAAATCGCTAGGAAACCAAACAGCAGCGGAACTAACAGGTGCCGACGGCCTGTACTGCCAACTGCGATACCTTCCAGCCCTGATTCGTCTTTACGACGATTGCCATTGCGTCGTGACGCCCTCCAGGAGTCATGTTCAAAAGGCCTCCCAAAGATTTGTATTCGAGCCAGTTGGAATCGTTGACACAGTCCGCAATGGTCGCTTCTATCGGAGTAGTTGTTGGTGAAAGCGACGTAATCTGGGGATGAAAGGTTGGTTCGCCCTTCGTTACGATGCCCATTTCTTGGTTCTTGGCAAGACCCTGCACGAGTACCGATAGTGCTTCGCCAGTAGCGTGTTGCGGCAGTAATGGGGATTGATAGTCGGAAGTACGCGACGCGATCACCATGTCTTCCCACATTCCCCTGTAGGCGGCGAGCGCCTGCGCGGCC
>JBKQIP010000006.1:0-19537 GCA_052148295.1 Acidimicrobiales bacterium | reverse complement strand
TAGTTGAACATGAAGCGCGTGCCCTCGGAGTTGCGCAGCACGCCGCCGTCGCCGCGCACACCCTCGGTGACCAGGATGCCGCGCACCGAGAGTGGCCAGACCATGCCGGTCGGGTGGAACTGCACGCACTCCATGTCGATGACATCGGCCCCGGCCCAGATGGCCATGGCGTGCCCATCGCCGACCGACTCCCACGAGTTGGACGTGTACTTCCACGCCTTGCCGATCGATCCGGTGGCGAGCACGAAGGCCTTGGCGGTGAACAGCACCATCTCGCCGGTCGGCCGCATGTAGCCCACCGCACCCGAGATGCGGCCGTCGGCATCGGGCAGCAGGCGCAGGATCTTGCACTCCATGAAGACGTCGGTCCCCATGGAGACCACCTTCTGCTGCAGCGTGCGGATGAGCTCCAGCCCGGTGCGGTCGCCCACGTGGGCCAGGCGGGCGTAGCGGTGCCCGCCGAAGTCGCGCTGGGTGATGCGGCCGTCCTTGGTGCGGTCGAACAGCGCGCCCCAGCGCTCCAGCTCGAAGACGCGGTCGGGGGCCTCCATGGCGTGGATCTGCGCCATGCGCCAGTTGTTCAGCATCTTGCCGCCGCGCATGGTGTCGCGGAAGTGGACCTGCCAGTTGTCCTCGGGCCAGACGTGGCCCATCGCCGCCGCCATGCCGCCCTCGGCCATGACCGTGTGGGCCTTGCCCAGCAACGACTTGCACACGAGGGCGACGCGCAGGCCGCGCTCCTTGGCCTCGATGGCGGCCCGCAACCCGGAGCCGCCGGCGCCGATGATGATGACGTCGTAGTCGTGGGTCTCGTAGTCGTGTGTGGTGTCGTCGGCCATGCGGGTGCTCGCTCTCCCGTCCTAGAAGTGGAAGCCGGGGTCGTGGATCGTCCCGCTGGCCACCAGGCGCACGTAGAGGTCGCACAGGGCGACGCCGAACAGGCTGATCCAGGCGAATCGCATGTGGTGCGCGTTCAGCGGCGACACGAACTTCCACATCTTGTGGCGGGTGGGGTGCCGGGCGAACGACTTCACCTGGCCGCCGCAGAAGTGACGGCAGGCATGGCAGGAGAGGCTGTAGAGCCAGAGGAAGGCGGCGTTGGCGCAGAGCACCGCCGTCCCGACGCTGATGCCCCAGCCGCTCGGGGTGCCGGGTTGGCGGAAGGCCTCCACCGCGTCGTAGGTCAAGATGGCGTTGAAGAGGAGGAGGATCCAGAAGAAGTAGCGGTGCACGTTCTGGATGATCAGGGGGAACCGGGTCTCGCCGCTGTAGCTCCCGTGGGCGTCGGCCACGGCGCAGGCCGGCGGAGACCACCAGAACGAGCGGTAGTAGGCCTTGCGGTAGTAGTAGCAGGTGAGCCGGAACCCGAGCGGGAAGATCAGGATCAGCAGGGCGGGGGAGAGTTCCCAGAACGTGAACCAGACGCCGAAGGGGTGGCTGCCCGGGACGCAGCTGCCGGCCAGGCAGGGCGAGTAGAAGGGCGAGAGGAGGTTACGGTGCTCGGCGGCACCGACGGAGTAGTTCTTGTTGATGAAGGCGGCCCACGTCGAGTACACGACGAACGCGGCGAGGATGACCACGGTGACCACCGGCTCGACCCACCAGTGGTCCCGCCGCAGGGTGGTCGTGTCGGGTCCTCCCCGGGGCCCCCCGATGGCAACCGGTGTCCCCGGTACGGTCTCGACCGTCGTCGTCACTCGGACCTCCTCAGTGCCCACGCTCGGCGGGTGGCGGCGGGCCAATCATTCCAGACCGCACGCGTCGCCATGCAAGTCCGGGACGGGGGCCAGGGCCCACGGGTGGAATGGCCACGGCCCTGACCCTAGACAGCGCCGGTGAGAAGATCAAAGACATAGATGACATCAGCTTCATAGCACTAGGCTATGAAACGTGCAGCTGAACCAGCTGGCCTACGTGGTGGCGGTGGCCGAGGAGCGCCACTTCACCCGGGCGGCCTCCCGCCTGCACCTGGCGCAGCCCTCCCTGAGCCGCCAGGTCCGCCTGCTCGAGCGCGAGCTGGGCGTGCTCCTCTTCCACCGCGGCCCCGGCCAGGGGCTGGTGACCCCCACCGCCGAGGGGGAGGCGCTGCTGCCGTTCATCCGGCGGGTCCTGGCCGACGTCGAGGCCACCGGGGCCGAGGCGCGGGCACTGACCGGGATGGCCCGGGGCCGCCTGGCCATCGGGGCCACGCCCAGCCTGATCACCCGGGTCCTCGCCCCGGCCCTGGTCGAGTTCCACACCAGCCATCCCGGGATCGAGCTGGCGGTGGTCGAGGCCGGGTCGCACCAGCTGGTGCTCCGGCTGGCCAGCGGCGAGGTCGACGTCGCCCTGGTGGTGGAGCCCGTCACCGACCCGCTGGTGGCCACCACGCCGCTCTTCGACGACCCCCTGGTCCTCGCCGTCGCCCCCGACCACCCGCTGGCGGCCCGGCGCCGGGTGCGCGTGGACGACCTCCGGGCCACCTCCCTGGTCATGTTCCGGGAGGGCTACGACCTCCGCGACGTCACCCTCGCCGCCTGTCACGACGCCGGGTTCGAACCGCACCTGGTCAGCCAGGGGGGCGAGATGGACGGCGTCCTCGCCCTGGTGGCGGCCGGCCTGGGTGCCGCCGTGGTGCCCGCCATCGCCATGCCCTCGGACGGCACGCTGACCGCCCTCCCCTTCTCGCACCCCGGGTTGAGCCGCACCGTCGCCCTGGCCCACCGCAGCGACCGGCCCCTGCCCCGACCGGCGCGGGCGCTGGTGGTCCAGCTGGCCGGTCTCCCCGGCGCGGACCGGGTTCCCGCAGCCGTCGCGGAATCGACACCGGACTCGGGGGTTTAGGCTTCGCTCATGGACGGCCCCGCGCACACAGACCCATCCTCGACTCCGGGGCCCGGGAGGCTCAGGCCGCCACCGGACCTGGCTCGGACCCTGGGAGATCTGCGGGCCTCGGGTTGGAAGTCGGTGCCGGTGGCCGAGGAGATGCGGCGCAACACGGCGGAGCGCATCGCCGCGGGCGAGACGCTGGTGCCCGGCGTGCTGGGCTTCGACGACACGGTCATCCCCCAGCTGGAGAACGCCATCCTGGCCGGCCACGACCTCATCCTGCTGGGCGAGCGGGGACAGGCCAAGACCCGGGTCATCCGGGCCCTGGTGGGCCTGCTGGACGAATGGCTCCCCATCGTCGCCGGGTCCGAGATCAACGACGACCCCTACAACCCGGTCTCCCGGGGCGCCGTGGTGGCCGTGGCCGAAGGGGGCGACGACACCCCCATCTCGTGGATCCATCGCTCCGACCGCTACGGCGAGAAGCTGGCCACCCCCGACACGTCCATCGCCGACCTGATCGGCGAGGTGGATCCGATCAAGATCGCCGAGGGCCGCTACCTGAGCGACGAGCTGGCCCTGCACTACGGCCTCATCCCGCGGGTCAACCGCGGCATCTTCGCCATCAACGAGCTGCCGGACCTCTCCGAGCGGATCCAGGTCGGGCTGCTCAACGTGCTCGAGGAGCGCGACGTGCAGATCCGCGGCCACCGCATCCGCCTGCCCCTCGACGTCGCGCTGGTGGCCACGGCCAACCCCGAGGACTACACCAACCGGGGCCGCATCATCACCCCGCTGAAGGACCGGTTCGGGGCGGTGATCCGCACCCACTACCCCTTCGACACCATGACCGAGGTCAAGATCATGGAGTCCGAGGCCGAGCTGCCCACGGCCGGGGTCCAGATCACGGTGCCCACCTACCTGCGCGAGGTGGTGGCCGAGATCACCCAGCTCGCCCGCCGCTCCACGCACCTCAATCAGCGCAGCGGCGTCTCGGTCCGCCTCTCCATCGCCAACTTCGAGACGCTGTCGGCCAACGCCGTGCGCCGCGCCCTGCGCACGGGCGAGCCGATGGCGGTGCCCCGCATCAGCGACCTGGCCTCCCTGGTCCCCTCCACCCAGGGCAAGGTCGAGGTCGAGGCCATGGAGGAGGGGCACGAGGAGATCGTGGTGGCCCAGCTGGTGGCGGCCGCCGTGCTCTCGGTCTTCCGGCGCCGGGTCACCCTGGACGACCCGGCGGCGATCGTCGGCGCCTTCACCGAGCAGGTGGTGGTCCACGCCGGTGACGACCTGCCCTCGGCGGACTACCTGGCCGTCATGGCCGACATCCCCGAGCTGGAGCCCCCGACCAGGGCGCTGGCCGGGCCCGGGGAGGCCGAGTCCCCCGCCCTCATGGCCAGTGCCCTCGAGTTCCTGCTCGAGGGGCTGCACCTGACCAAGCGGCTGAACAAGGATGCCTCGGGCGCCCGTGCCCTGTACCGGGGGCGCAAGTAGGACCGCCGGTGAGCGCCCGTTACGACTACACCGAGTGGGACGGCACCCAGGAGTTCGTCGACCTCGACCCCGACGACCTCCTGGCCGGGTTGACCGACGACCTGCTGGCCGGCGGCGACCTGGACGACGCCCTGCGGCGGCTGCTGCGCTCGGGCCTGCGCACGGCCAACGGCGAGCAGATCCCCGGCCTGCGGGACCTGCTGGACCAGCTGCGCCGCCGGCGGGCCGAGATGCTGGCCGAGGGCGACCCCGACGGCCGCCTGGCCGAGCTGGCGGAGCGGCTCGACGACATCGAGTCCGACGAGCGGGCGGCCATCGACGAGCTCGAGGACGAGGCGCGGGCCTCGGGGGACGAGCGCCGGGCCGAGGTGACCGGCGACGTGGTGACCGAGCGCCGCATGGCCCTGGACCTCCAGCCCGGGGACGTGGCCGGGCGGATCCAGTCCCTCCAGCACTACGACTTCGTCTCCACCGAGGCGCGGGAGCGCTTCGAGCAGCTCGTCGAGGAGCTGCGCCGCGAGATGGCCGACACCTTCTTCGAGGGGGCCTCCGAGGCGCTGTCGTCCATGACCCCCGAGCAGATGGCGCGCATGCGCGACGCCTACGACGCCCTCAACCAGATGCTCGAGCAGCGGGAGGCGGGGGAGGAGATCGATCCGAGCTTCGAGCAGTTCATGGAGCAGTACGGCGACATGTTCCCCGGCAACCCCCAGAGCCTCGACGAGCTGCTGGCGCAGCTGGCCGAGCGCATGGCGGCGGCGCAGGCGGTGTGGAACTCCATGTCGCCCGAGCAGCAGGCGCAGCTGCGCGGCCTGATGGAGGCCGTGCTCGAGGACATGGACCTGCGCTGGCAGGTGGACAGGCTGGCCCGCAACCTGCAGCGGGCCGTGCCCGACGCCGGATGGGAGCGCTCCTACGACTTCGACGGCGAGGGGCCCATGAGCATCTCGCGGGCCACCGACCTGGCGTCGCAGATGGGACAGCTCGACCGCATGGAGGAGCTCCTCCAGTCCGCCTCGAACCCGGCGGCGCTGGGCGAGATCGACCTCGACCAGGTGCGGGCGCACATGGGCGAGGACGCGGCGCGGGCCCTGGACCGGCTGGCCAAGCTGACCAAGTCGCTGGCCGACGAAGGCCTCATCGAGCAGCAGGGCGGGCGCACCGAGCTCACGCCGCGGGGCGTGCGACGGTTGGGCCAGAAGGCCCTCAACGACCTGTTCAACCAGCTGAACAAGGACCGCATCGGGGACCACAGCGCGGTGTGGGCCGGATCGGGTCACGACCGCGAGGAGACGACCAAGGCCTACGAGTACGGGGACCCCCTCAACCTGCACCTCTCCACCACCGTGCACAACGCGGTGCGGCGCGGCGGCGCGGGCGTGCCGGTCCGCCTGACCCCCGACGACTTCGAGGTGGTGGAGACCGAGGCCCTGGCCCGGTCGGCCACCGTCCTGCTGGTGGACCTCTCGATGTCGATGCCCATGCGGGACAACTTCGTGCCGGCCAAGCGCATGGCCATGGCGCTGCAGACCCTCATCTCGAGCCGGTTCCCCCGCGATTACCTCGGTATCGTCGGCTTCTCCGAGGTGGCCCGCGAGATCCGTCCCGACGAGCTGCCCACGGCCATGTGGGACTACGTCTACGGCACCAACCTGCAGCACGCCCTGGCCCTGGCCCGGCGCATGCTGGCCCACCAGCACGGGACCAAGCAGATCATCGTGGTGACCGACGGCGAGCCCACGGCCCACATCGACGACTACGGCGAGGTCTTCTTCAACTACCCGCCGGTGGCCGAGACGCTGCACCGCACCATGGCCGAGGTCATCCGCTGCACCCGCACCGGGATCGTCATCAACTGCTTCGCCCTCGACCTCCAGCGCACCCACTACCCCTTCGTCGAGCAGATCGGCCGGGTCAACGGGGGGCGCACCTTCTACACCACCCCCGACGCCCTGGGTGGGTACGTGCTGGTGGACTTCCTCAAGCACCGCCGCGTGCTCCGGCCCGCCGGCTGAGCCACCCCGGCGTCCCGCCAGAGCGGAACCGGTCCCGCCCCGGTCCGGAGCAGGACCGGAGCCGCACCCCAGCCAGGCACGGCCCAGGCACGGCCCAGGCACGGCCCAGGCACGAAGATCCCGGTTCTCCCCTTGCGTTTCGTGACGGTGTGGTGAAAGATGACACCGTTGTAACTACATGAATGCCACTCCGGTGGCGAGGGGAGGCGAACCGATGGACATCGTGGCAACGCTCTACGGTCGCCAAGAGCGCAGCTGGCAGCTGCAGGCCAACTGCATGGGTGTCGATCCGGACCTGTTCTTCCCGGAGCGGGGGGCGTCGACCCGTGAGGCCAAGGAGGTGTGCCGGGGCTGCGTCGTCCGCGAGGACTGCCTCGAGTACGCCTTGGCCAACGGCGAGAAATTCGGGATCTGGGGCGGCATGAGCGAACGGGAGCGCCGCCGGGTGCGACGGGCCCGGGCCCTGCAGCGCCGCGACGTCGCCAGCGCGTCCTGAGCCCGGCGCGGCCTCACCCCCGGGGCAGCCCCCCGCTGCGCCGAGCGAGGCGCGCCTCGACGGTGGCCGCTTCGGAGAGCCCCAGCTCGGGCCAGCGGGCCGCCGGGATCGACTCGAGCACGACCCGGGGGACCAGTCCCACCAGCTCGGCGCCGACCACGGCGTCCCCGGATCCCTCGAGCAGGCCGCTCACCGCGTCGAAGACGCGGTCGGGCCCGACCGCCACCGGGTCGATCAGGTTGCACGCCACCTGGGCCCGCGCGCCGAGCGACAGGCCGAGCGCCCGGACGCCCGGCCCCCGGACCAGCGGGGCCACACGGCGCGCCGCCTCGGCCGAGGAGACCCACAGGTTGTAGGCCACGAGGACCTGCCGGGCTCCGACCGCGGTCGCCCCGGCGGTGCGGTGGGGTCCCCCCGGGCCGAAATCGGGTGACAGCGGGCCGAAGGCATCGCGCCTGACCTGGGGCAACGTCCGATCTGCTCCGCCGGGCCGGGGTCCGTACAGGAAGCTCGGCACACCCAGCTCGGTGCCCAGCCAGCGGGCGAAGTCGTCCCGCAGGCCGATGACCCCGGTCAGGTCGGTGGGCGGGGCGCGGTGGGGCAGGTAGGGGGCGAAGGGCACCACGTCGAGCACACCCAGGCGCGGGTGGGCGCCGCGGTGGCCGCTCAGCTCGAGGCCGGCCACCGCGGACTCGGCCAGCCGCCGGGCCGACGCCGCCACCTCGTCGGCCGGTCCGGCCAGGGTGAAGACGGAGCGATGGTGGTCGGGGTCGCGGTGCGTGTCGAGCAGGGACGGTCCCGCCGCGCCGGCCAGCGTCGCCAGGACGTCCTCGTCCCGCCCTTCGCTCACATTGACCACGCATTCGACGATCATGGCGATCGCCGGCGCGATCGTCGGGAACGGCCGAGGACCGGACCCCGGTCCGGCCCGGCTCCCCGACGAGCAGGTGTCAGCCGACGGTCACGGCCGTCGAGAGGCGGCGCCGGCGCAGGATGCGGCGACGCTCGCGCTCGGAGCACCCACCCCACACGCCGTGGTCGATGTGGTGCTCGAGGGCGTATTCGAGACAGGCCTTGGAAACCGGGCAGTCGGCGCAGATGCGCTGTGCCACCTGCACGCCCATGCCGTCGCTCGGAAAGAAGATGTCCGGTGCAACTTCCTTGCACTTCCCCCGGGCCATCCATTCGGTATTCATCTCACAGCTCCCTTTTCACGCACCATTCTACGTGAAAGGCGAGGTCAGACGGTAGTTCTGGGCATAGGAAGTTCGTAAGAATCTGGGGGCCCAGGCACGGGGTCGGGCGGGCCGCGGGCCTCCGGTACGCTGACGCCGATCGCCCGCCGACCCCACCCGGACACCCAGCCGGGCGACCCCGACCAGCCGAACAGGAGCCGCCATGTCCCCCGACGTCGACGAAGCCGCCAGCGCCAGCGCCGAGCCGTTCGAGCCGATCGGGCACGTGCGGGTCGTCTACCTGGGCCCGGTGGCCCCCCACTGGGACGTCCAATCCGACTTCGGCCCGACCGAGGTGGTCGACTCCTTCCGGGAGCGGGTGCTGGCCCGCCTGGTCCTGCTCCCGCCCCACGATCCCCAGTTCCGTCGCAACCGGGAACGCGTCGTCCGCGACGCCGAGCGGGAGAACCTCGCGCTGGAGTGGGACCTGGGCTTCCCCGAGGACGCGGTGGAGTAGCCGGGGCGGGCCCCGCTCAGTCCAGCAGGCCGATGCGGGCCAGCCACAGACCGGGCGCATCGACCTCGGCCGGCGTGGGCAGGTCGAGCTCGTCGGCCCAGAGCCGGGCCAGGGCGTCCTCGCCGGCCCGCTCCACCACGCCGTCGATGAAGTGGGCGCCGCGGTCGACCTCGGCCTGGCCCGTGTCGATCCCGAATAGGCCGGCGAAGGCCTGCTCCCCCTTGGCGCCCTCGACCCGGTAGCGGTACCACGCCTCCCCGATGGCGGCCGGCGCGGAGGTGAGGGAGGAGGCGATCCGCGTGGTGACGTGATCGACGTAGGCGCCCATGGCCGTGGTCAGCGCGGTCAGCGTGTTCGAGATGTTGCGCTGCTCGGGGCTGACGAGGTCGGCCAGGAGGGCCTCGGGGTCCCCGAGCACGTTCTCGAGCGTGGTCGGGTCGCCCAGGCCGTCGCCCAGGCGGTCCATCATGGAGCGCTGGGAGGCCGCCGCATGGGCCGCCGCGTCCCCCAGCAGGGTGGTCAACGACGAGCGCACACCGGGACGGGTCACCACGGCGTGCATGGTCAGCTCGCGGACGCACACCCAGAGCTGGACCTCCTGGAGGGGCAGGCTCCAGTCCTCGGCGAATTGGGCCACGTTGCCCGGCACCAACAACAAGGTGCCGGACTCGGGCCAGGGGAGCGGCAGGGCGTACTGGCCGAAGGCGGTGCGCGCCAGGTGGCCGGCGGCCGATCCGAACTGCATCCCGAGCAGCACCGGCCCGAGCGTGACGGCGAACTGGCTCAAGAGCCCCCCGAGCCCCTCCAGATCATCCGAGGCGTCACCGAAGGGGGAGAGGTCCATGGCGCCGGGCGTCGCCGCGGCGCTCTGCTGCTGCGCCTCGACCATGAGCTGGAGCGTGGGCCGGTACGCCTCGAGGGCCCGGACGGACCACGGCCCCCGGCCCACGGCATCGAAGCGGACGTGCGACCCCCCGGTCGGGGCGATGCCGGTGGCATCGGCCACGTGCAGCTCGGCCACCCGCCCCAGCTCCTCGAAGGTCATGCGGACCAGGGGGTCGGCGTTGTCGTCGGAACCGCCGTCGGTGGCCACGCTGTGGGCCAGCGTGCGGGCGGCCTCGAACCAGGTGTCCCCGCGCCCCGGGTTCGAGCCGAGCGCCTTGAGCAGGTCGCCCAGGAGGCTGGCCATGGGGTTGTTGGGGTCCGAACCGAACATGCTCACGCACCCATGCTACGGGGACGCACTCAGGGTGAGGTCGACGACGGCGACGGCGTCGCCCTCACGGACCGAGAGCGCCACGTGGGCCGAGGGCGGCAGGACATAGAGGCGACCACGCAGGTCGGCCATGGAGCGGATCGGCACCGAGTTCAACGCCGAGATGACGTCGCCGGCGGCCAGGTGCCCGGCGGCGGGGCTGCCGCTCGCCACCCGAGCCACCGCAGCGCCCCCGGCGGCGTCGCTGCCCTCGATGCCCAGCCATCCGTGGGTCACCCGCCCCGAGCTGCGGAGGTCGTCGGCCACGCCCAGGACCAGCTCGGTGGGGAGGAAGGTGGGGCCGCCGGTGGAGGCGGCCGCGGCGCCCGCGCCGGGAGCGCCGCCGTAGTAGATGCCGAGGACGGCCCCGGCGGGGTCGAGCAGGACGTCCCCCGCCGCCTCGGGGACGCCGACGGCCGAGGAGGTGATGCCGGGCATGCCGTCGGCCGGTCCGGCGGCGATGGCCCCACCGATGCCGGTCACCGTGCCCGGGAGGCTGTGCAGCACCGGCGCGCCGCCGCTCGCCGTCACGGTCAGCGTCAGGTCGGCGCTCCCGTCGGTCAGCGCGTCGTCGTCGCTGAACGGCGCCACCGGGAGGTCGTCGGGCACCGAGACCAGCGCGATGTCCGACTCCCGGTCGGCGCCCACCACGCTGCAGCGCAGCAGGCGCCCGCCCGGCCCGACCATGGCCAGACTGCGCAGGCCCGAGAGGTCCGCTCCGGTGGTGGCGACCAGGCCACCCTCGGCCACGGCCACCCCGGCCAGGTCGAACACCCCATGCGCGGTGTCCGCCCGCAGGAGCACCATGGCCTGGCTCGCCGCATCGGCCACCCCGGGGACGGCGCTGCCGCCGTCCAGCGTGGTCAGGGGGGTGTCGGCGGTGGCCTCGCTGATCGTCGGCGGGGTGCGGGTGGTACCGGGCGAGACGAGGATGAGGGTCCCGGCCACGGCGGCCAGGGCGGCCAGGACGCCGATCAAGATCATGATCGGCGTGCGGCGGGGATGGCGGGTCGGTGCCGCCGCGGCGGTGGCGGCGGTCGCGCCGGCGGCCGGCCCGCCGCCCACCTCGCTCGGATGGCGCCACAGGCGGTCGTCGGGATCGATCCACCCGCGCCCCGCCGCATCGTCCTCGTCCGACCCCCCCTGGGGGGGTTCCTCGGGGGTGGGGGTCACGTGGTGAGGCTACCGACGGCACGGCCCGGAATGCGGTCGCTCACCCCTTGCGCCGTACCATGTTGCCCGATGTCACGCGACCTGGCCATTGACCTCGGGACGGCCAACACGCTGGTGTACGCCAAGGGCAAGGGCCTGGTGCTCAACGAACCGACGGTGGTCGCCCTCGATTCGCGCACCCGCGAGGTCCTGGCCATCGGCACCGACGCCTGGCAGATGATCGGCCGGACACCGGGGTACCTCGTGGCCGAGCGCCCGCTGCGGGGCGGCGCCATCACGGACTTCGAGGTGACCGAACGGATGCTCAGCGTGCTGCTGCACCGGGTGGGCGTGGGCCGGCTGAACCGGCCCCGTGTCCTCATCTGCGTCCCGTCGGCCATCACCGCGGTCGAGCGCCGCGCCGTCAAGGAGGCCACCCGGCGGGCCGGGGCCTCGGCCAGCTTCCTGATCGAGCAGCCCATGGCGGCCGCCATCGGGGCCGGCCTGGCCATCCACGAACCGGTGGGCTCCATGGTGGTCGACGTGGGGGGCGGCACGTCGGAGACGGCGGTGATCTCGCTGGGCGGCCTGGTGGCCGTGCGGGCCATCCGCTGCGGCGGTTTCGACTTCGACGCCGCCATTCAGGCCTACGTGCGCTACCACCACGGGGTGGCCATCGGCGAGCGCACGGCGGAGGCGGTCAAGCACGCCATCGGCTCCGCCCACCCCTACCCCGGGGAGCAGGAGGCCGAGATCCGGGGGCGCGAGGTGGCCACCGGGCGGCCCAAGACCGTGATCCTCTCGCCCGAGGCGGTCCGGGACGCCATGGCGGAGAACGTGACCCAGGTCATCGCGGCCGCCGTCACCTGCCTGGGTGAGGCGCCGCCCGAGCTGGCCCAGGACGTGATGTACGAGGGCATCCACCTCACCGGCGGGGGGGCCCTGCTGCGGGGCATGACGCAGCGCCTGGCCGACGCCACCTCGGTGCCGGTGCACCTGGTCGACACCCCGCTCGAGTGCGTCGTCCAGGGTGCGGGGGAGTGCCTCGAATCGTTCGACCGCCTCAAACGCCTCTTCGCCGCCGACGACTGACCCGCTGGGCCCGCTGGGCCCGCTGGCCCCGGTCGAACGCGGCCCCGGACGGCTCACTCGGCGCCGAGCTCGTCGGCCGCCTGCCGGACCTGCCAGTCGCGGTCGTCGGAGGCCCGGCGCAGGGCGGCGTCGGCGCGGGGATCGTCGAAGCCGGCCAGCGCCACCGTGGCCCGGCGCCGGACGGTGGCCTTGTCACCGAGGGCATGGAGCACGGCCGGCAGCCCTTCGGGCCGGCCGAGCGCCCCCAGCGCGGCCACGGCGGCCTCCCGGCAGCGCACGTCGTCGTGGCCGGTGGCCACCGAGGACAGCGGGCCGACGGCGGCGGACACGGCACGCTCGCCCAGGAACCAGGCGGCACCGACGACGACCAGCGGATCGGGGTCGCCCAGGGCCTCGGTGATCAGGCGGGGGAGCGTCGAGCGCGAGCCGCGACCCCGGACCAGGAGGGCGCCCTCGACGGCGCGCCGGCGCACCGGTGGCGACGCGGTCCGCAGCACCCGGTCGACGTCAGCCACGGTCAGCGTCCCCGTGCGGGCCAGGGCGCCGACGGCGGCCGACTGGACCAGGGGGTCGCGGTCGGCCAGGGCCCGACGGGCCCGGTCGGGCCGGCCGCGGTGCCCGTCCACCATGACCCGCCGCCGTCGCGTCGCGGCGCGGCGGCGGCGGGCCGGTTCCGTGGGAGGATCCTCGGTCATCGATCCGAGTATGGCCGACGTTCCCACCACTGCCGCCGGGGCGGCCGCCGTCCCCCCCCACCCCGGTCCCGGCGCGCCCGGTGGGCGGCCGAGGCGGTGGCCCGTGGCCCTGCTCGTCGTGGTCGTCGTGCTGGCCCTCGTGTGGTGGGGCCTCGGACTCTGGTCGGTCAACTACTACGCCATCACCCCGGGCGACGCCACACCGGTGGCGCCGCTCATCACGGTCCCCGCCGCGCTCGACCACCCGCTCACCGGCACCATCCTGCTCACCGACGTCTTCGTCGAGCAGTTGTCGGCGCGGAGCTACCTGCAGGAGCGCTACTTCTCGTCGGACGATCAGATCCTCTCGTCGGCCGATCTCCTCGGGCCCGCCACGCCACCGGACCAATTCGTGGCCCAGGGCTATCTCGAGATGACCCAGGCGCAGTCCTTCGCCACGGCGGCGGCGTTGACCACGTTGGGCTACACCGTGGTCTCGCGGCCGGCCGGGGCGCTCGTCTACGGGATCGTGCCCGGGTCGCCGGCGGCGGCGGCGCTCAAGGTGGCCCAGGTGATCACCGCGCTGGACGGGACGCCGACCTCCAGCGCCTGCGGGCTGGTCGATGCGCTGCAGGGCCGGGAGCCGGGCAGCACCGTCACCCTCAGCGTCGAGAAGTCGACCATCAGCCCCTCGGGCCTCTTCGAACCGGGGCCGGTCGTGCCGGTCAGACTGCGGTTGGGCAAGCCGCCGGCCGGCGTGCGCAACACGTGCAACGCCAAGCCCGTGGTCCCGACCGCCTTCTTGGGGATCGAGCCCGAGGACCAGCTGGCCTGGAAGTTCCCGGTGAAGGTCGAGGTGCACACGGCCGACATCGGGGGCCCGTCCGCCGGTCTCTCCATGACGCTGGGCATCATCGACAAGCTGTCGGGCGGTCGCCTGACCGGCCGGCGCATCGTGGCGGCGACCGGCACCATCGACCCGTCGGGCGCCGTGGGCGATGTGGGGGGCGTGGCCGAGAAGACCGTCGCCGTCGAGCGGGCCGGGGCCACCGTGTTCTTCGTCCCGCCGGAGGAATTGGCGGCGGCCCGTTCCAAGGCCACACCGCAGCTGCACGTCTACGCCGTCTCCTCACTGGCGCAGACCCTGCGCATCCTCGAGCGCCTGGGGGGCACCCTGTCCACCAACCATGTGGCGGCGCGGTCGGCGCCGTAGGCTGGCCCCATGTCCGAAGTCCGCCCCACCATTTCCTCGGCCCGCGTGGCCACCGGCGATGTTGCGAATCACACCTTCACCCTGGTCCGCCGGGGTTGTGACGCCGACGAGGTGCGGTCCTACCTCCAGTCGGTGGCCCGCAGCATCGAGGTGCTCGAGCAACGGGAGGAAGACCTGCGGGCCGCCCTGGCCGACGCCGAGCAGCGGGCGGCCCATCCGGTCATCGACGAATCGACCCTGACCGCATCGCTGGGGCACCACAGCGCACAGATCCTCCGCCACGCCCACGAGGAGGCCGCCCGGATCGTCGCCCAGGCCCAGGAGGGCGCGGCGACGCTGCTGCGGGAGGCGCAGAGCCAGGCCGACGAGATCCAGGCGCGCGGCGAGGCCAGCTCGGCCGAGCGGGTGGCCGAGACCGAGCTCATGGTGGCCACGGCCGAGGAGGAGGCGCGGGTCGAGGCGACGCGGTTGCGCGCCGACGCCATCGCCGAGGGCGAGGCCATGCTGGCCCGCGCCAAGGACGAGGGGCGGACCCTGCTCGAACAGGTCCAGGTGGCCCGCAAGCGCCTGCTGGCGGACATGTCGACCCGGCGACGCGCCCTGTCCATCCAGATCGAGCAGCTGCGGGCGGCACGAGACGAGATGGCCGCCTCGATCCACGGCGTGCGGGATTCGGTGGACGTGATCCTCCAGGACCTCCAACGCAGCGACGCGGACGCCCGGGCCGCCGCCGCGGCGGCCGTCGACGAGGCGCGCCTGCGCGGTGACGAGCCGGTCGACGAGCTGGCCGACGCGGTCGTGGTCGCCACCGACGTCGACGCCGACGCGGTGCCCGCCGACGTCGCCGCCACGGCCGGCTCCCACCAAGCGAGGGGGTCCGGCGACGACCCCATCACCGAGGAGACGCCGGTGCTGGCGGGCGGGGCCGGGGGCGCGGGCGGGGGCGGCGACGCGGTGGGCGAGACGGACGCCGCGGGGGATTCCCCCTCGGTCGACGAGCTCTTCGCCCGGATCCGGGCCGGGACGGACGAACCGACCGGAGTCCCCGAGACCGCGCCCGAGGCCGGGGCGGCCGACGGACCCGACCAGGTACTGATCGCCCGGCGTGACGAGCTCCTCTCGCCCGTCGCCTCGCAGCTCTCACGGCACATCAAGCGGGCCCTGGGGGACGATCAGAACCGGCTGCTCGACGTGCTGCGCAGCGCTCCGGCGACCCCGGTGGACCTGCTCCTCGGCTCCGAGGAGATCCATCAGGCGACCTTCGCCGCCGCCGCCGTGGAGCACCTGGCGGAGGCCTACGAGGCCGGTGCGCAATTTGCCGGCGGGCAGGCGGCCTCGGGTCCGGCCCAGGCCGCGGCGGAACATGCCGCCACGGTGCTGGCCCACAACGTGGTGACCGTGTTGCGCCGCCGGATCGAGGACTCGCGGGACGCCGGTGAGGACGTGGGTGCCCGGGTCGGTGCCGCCTACCGGGACTGGAGGGGCGAGCGCGTCGAACGACTGGCCGGCGACTGTGCCCTGCAGTCCTTCTCGGCCGGGGTGCTGGCGGCCACGCCCAAGATGGCCACGGTGCGCTGGATCCTGGCCACGCCCGACGGGTGCAGCGACTGCGACGACAACGCGCTGGCCGGAGCGGTTCCCCTCGATGAGGGGTTCCCGACCGGCCACGCCGGTCCGCCGGCCCATTCGGGGTGCCGCTGCCTGGTGGCACCGTCGCCCGCCTGAACAGGGACGGCGCGGCCCCCCCGGATCACGGCGCGCCCATTCGGGCCGTGCCACGACGTTAGGCTCCCCACGTGCGTGCCCCCCAGGATCTGTCTCCGCCTCGACCGAGGTCACGGAGGCGGGTGCGCCGGTGGCTGATCGCCGCCGCCATCGTCCTGGTCGTTCTCATCGCGTCACTCAGCTCGCTGGCCAGCATCTACACCGACAGCCTCTGGTTCTCATCGGTCCAGCTCCACCAGGTCTTCTCGACCCTGCTGTGGGTGAAGCTGGGGCTCTTCGGCACCTTCGGCGCCATCTTCTTCGTCGTGCTGTGGATCAACTTGGTGGTCTGTGACCGGCTGGCCGGTGACGACATCGTCGTCGCCCAGGAGGACGAGCTGGTGCGCCGGTACCAGCAGATCGTCCGGCCGTACTCGAGTCGGATCTACGTCGCCCTGGCCCTGGTCATGGCGCTCATCGCCGCGTCGGGGACGATCGGCGAATGGCAGAATTGGATCCTCTTCCGGCACGGGGGCAGTTTCGACGCCACGGATCCCGAGTTCCACATGAACGTCGGGTTCTACGTGTTCAAGCTGCCGTTCTTGAACTTCGTGGTGGACTGGACGCTGGCCATTCTCATCGTGACGCTGATCGTGACCACGGTGTTCCACTACCTCAACGGCGGCATCCGGCCCCAGCGGGGTGTCCCCCGGGTCCGGCCGGCCGTCAAGGCCCACCTCTCCGTCCTGCTGGCGCTGATCGCGCTGGACAAGGCGGCGGGGTACGTGTTGCAGCGCTGGGGCCTGGTGAACGGCCAGGACGGGTATGTCGACGGCGCCGGCTACACCGACGTGCACGCCCGCCTGCCGGCGCTCACCCTGCTGGTGGTCATCTCGATCTTCGCCGCGGCCATCCTCCTGTACAACATCCGCCGCCAGGGGTGGACGCTGCCGATTCTGGCCATCGGGATCTGGGCCTTCGTGGCCCTGGTGGTGGGCGTGATCTACCCCGCCCTCCTGCAGACGCTCAAGGTCACCCCGGCCCAGAGCTCGCTCGAGCTCCCCTACATCCAGCGCAACATCGACGCCACCCGGGCCGCCTACGGCCTGAACAACGTGGCGGTGAAGAATTTCGCGGCGGACACCAACGTCTCGGCGACAACGGTGTCGGACGCCAGCGCCACCATCGACAACATCCGGCTGTGGGACCCCGACCCGTCCATCACCCTGCAGGCGTTCGAGCGCTCGCAGGCCATCCGGTCCTTCTACACCTTCACGAATTTGGGGGTCGACCGCTACACCGTCGACGGGAAGCTGACCCCGGTCCTGATCGGGGTCCGGGAGATCGCACCGGGCAACCTGCCCTCCTCCTCGTGGGTGAACCAGCACCTGACCTACACCCACGGCAACGGCGCCGCCGTGGCCCTGGCCAACCAGACCCAGTCGAACGGCAACGTGGTCTACGGCGTGAAGCAGATCCCGCCCAGCTCCAGCGCAGGGCTGCCGAAGATCACCCAGCCCGGCGTCTACTTCGCCGTGGGCGACACCGGCTACGTCGTGGCCGACACCAAGCAGCCCGAGGTGGACTACGAGCGGTCCAACGGCACCAACGTCGAGAGCCACTACTCCGGGACCGGGGGCGTGCAGATGTCCTCCATGCTCAAGCGCCTGGCCTTCGCCATCCGCCTCGGTGACTTCAACCTGTTCCTCTCGAACCAGATCACCTCCAAGTCCCGCATCATGTTCGTGCGCGACCCGGTGCAGATGGCCGAGAAGGCGGCCCCGTTCCTCACCTTCGACCACGATCCCTACGCCGTGATCAACGACGGCCACATCGACTGGGTGGTCGACGGCTACACGACCACCAACGAGTACCCGTACTCGCAGAACGCCGACACGCAACAGGTGCCGGTGAACTCCAACCTGACCGGCAGCTTCAATTACGTGCGCAACTCGGTCAAGGTCATCATCGACGCCTACTCGGGCAAGATGACGTTCTACGACGTCGACCCGAGCGATCCCATCATCAGGGCGTACTCGGCGGCCTTCCCGAACATGTTCCAGCCGCTGTCGAAGATGAGCCCCGAGCTGCAGGCCCACCTGCGGTACCCCGAGGACATCTTCTCCATTCAGTCGGCCATGTACGGTCGCTATCACCTGACCAATCCCTCGGCCTTCTACGCCGCGAGCGATTCGTGGCAGCTCTCCCCGACGGCGGGGGCCGGCCCCGAGTCACAGTCCCTCTCGGTGGTCAACACCTACAACTCCCAGGGCCAGCTGGTCTCCACCAACCCGTCGCGGATGGCGCCGCTCTACCAGGTGCTGGCCCAGCCCGGAGCCTCGCGCCAGGCGTTCACCATCACCGAGGCGTACGTGCCCGCCAGCCAGTCCAGCGGGACGGGGCCGGGGAACCTGAACCTCAGCGCGTTCATGATCGGGGACTCCGATCCCGGCAGCTACGGTAAGCTCACGGTCTACGAGACACCGCAGGCGACCCCGGGGCCGGCCAACGCGGATTCGGACATCCAGTCGGACAACACGGTCTCCAAGGACATCACCCTGCTGGACCAGAAGGGGTCGGAGGTCCTGCTGGGCAACACCCTCATGGTCCCGGTGGGCCAGGCCATGGTCTACCTGCGGCCGCTCTACGTGGCTTCCACCACCAACCCCCTGCCCCAGCTCAACTACGTGATCGCCGTGCTGGGCAGCCGAGTGGTGATCCAATCGTCGCTGTCGCTGGCCCTGAGCGACGTGTTGAAGACGGGCGTGACCACGCCCTCGGGCCAGACGGCGGCCGCCCCGACCGGGAACTCGGGGACCCTGCCGGCCCAGGTGGCCCAGGACCTGCAGGCCGCCCAGAGCGACTACACCCAGGCCCTGTCGGCCCTCTCCAGTGGCTCGCTCGGGTCCTACCAGACCGACATCCAGGCCATGGACCAGGAGATCACCATGGCCGACCAGTCGCTCAAGGCCCAGGATTCGGCGCCGTCCACCACCACGACCACCACGCCCGCCCCCAAGACGTCGAAGACCAGCTCGACCAGCAGCACCTCGACCACCACGTCGACCAGCACCCCGCACGGGTCGTCGACCACCTCGACGACGCTGGCCGCGGCGGCAGCCAAGCCCAAGCCCTAGGACGGGTCCGGCCGCGCGTGAGATGCTGAGACCCGACCGCGCAAGGAAAGGATGACGTCATGGGACTGCTGGACAAGGTCAAGGCTCAGGCCACGGCGGCCACCGAAATGGCCAAGGACGCCGCTCAAAAGGGGCAAGCCAAGATAGAGACGACGCAGGCCAAGAAGACGGCCGACGGCATGCTCCGCGACCTCGGTGCGGCCTTCTACGCCACCAAGACCGGTCGGGCCACCCCGACCACCGACGCCGACATCGACCGCCTGGTCGCCGCCCTCGGGGACCACGAGCGCGAGCACGGCACCCTCACGCTGGCTCCCGAGACGCCGGCCGCCGGGCCGACGGCGGCCCCGGCCGAGCCGGCCATGGCCACCGACCCTTCCGCCTCTCCACCCCCTCCGGCGGCCGACCCGGCGTCGCCCCCGCCGCCGCCCCCCACCGCGCAGACGTTGTAGGGGGCCTCTCGGCTCGCCCGGCTCCGAGAAGGGCGGGCCGCCCGGCGTCGGCCGCCGTGCCGTGCCGCGTCGCGGCCCGGCTCGGGTCCCTGGGGTCTTCCGCCGCCCTGGTGAGAGCGTGTGCAGCCGTGTACACTGCTCGTCTTCGCCGCGGGGTGGAGCAGTCTGGTAGCTCGTCGGGCTCATAACCCGAAGGTCGGAGGTTCAAATCCTCCCCCCGCCACCATGATGTCTTCGTGGGTCTGAAGGAATTCCGGGCCTTCACCATGTGAACGTCTCAGGCCTCGCGACTGAGCCGATGGTCGTGGCGGTCGGTTACCCGACGTGTGCAAAGAAGACGCGGATGTTCGAGG
>JBKQIP010000005.1:0-3684 GCA_052148295.1 Acidimicrobiales bacterium | reverse complement strand
GCCGACGCCGCCGCGGCCACGGGAGGGACCGTCGACCCGGACGCCGTGGCCAAGCACTTCATCGCCGTGTCGACCAACACCAAGGCCGTCGCCGAGTTCGGCATCGACACCGCCAACATGCTCGAGTTCTGGGACTGGGTCGGCGGCCGCTACTCCTACGACTCGGCCATCGGCTTCTCCCTCATGGTGGCCATCGGCAAGGACGCCTTCGCCGACATGCTGGCCGGTTTCCACGTCATCGACGAACACTTCCGCACGACGCCCCTGGAGGAGAACCTGCCGGTGATCCTGGGGCTCCTCAACGTCTGGTACAACAACTTCTTCGGCGCCCAGACCCATGCCGTGCTGCCCTACAGCCATCGCCTGGCCCGTTTCCCGGCCTATCTGCAACAGCTGACCATGGAGTCCAACGGCAAGTCCGTGCGCCTCGACGGGAGCGCGGTCGAGAGCCAGACCGGCGAGATCTTCTGGGGCGCCCCGGGCACCAACGGGCAGCACGCCTTCTACCAACTCATCCTCCAGGGCACGAAGTTGATCCCGGCCGACTTCATCGCCTTCGCCGAGGCCACCCACGAAGGGGGCACGCAGCAGGATCTCCTCGTGGCCAATTGCCTGGCCCAGACCAAGGCCCTGGGCTTCGGCAAGACGGCCGAGGAGATCGCCGCCGAAGGCACCCCGGCTGACGTGGTCCCCCACAAGGTGATGCCGGGCAACCGACCGAGCTCGACCATCGTGGCCCCCAAGCTCACCCCTTCGGTCCTGGGACAGCTGGTGGCCCTGTACGAGCACACCGTGTTCGTCGAGGGAACGATCTGGGGCATCGACTCCTTCGACCAGTGGGGAGTGGAGCTGGGCAAGGTCATGGCCCGGGAGTTGGCCCCGGTCCTCAGTGCCGACGACGCCCCCGATCTCGCCGGGCAGGATGCCTCGACGGCCGCACTGGTGCGGCTGTACCGCCGGCTGCGCGGGCGCGCCGTCTCGTAGCTGTAGGTGGGGGGCCGGCGCCCGGTTGCTCGGAGCCCGGTAGTTCGGAGCCCGGTAGTACTGAGCTCGGTTGCGAGTTGACCCGAACTCGCCCACGACGTGCTTGCTCGATGCCAGACGATGAACCGCCCACTTTCGGGACATGCTCGATGTGCCCCAGAGGAGTCCTCAACCGGTCCGTCGACCAATCACTGCACTGCCGTCAGAACCGACCGCCACGCAGAAGTTCGCCGTCGGGCACGACACGGCTTTCAGGCCGAGGCTGGGATGTCCATTGCTGCTCGTGGCCGCTTCACCCAGCGCATCAGCCAGGCTCGCGTCGATCGACTGTGGGGCGGACCACGAGGTGCCGTTCCACGCGATGGCCTCGCCATCGGAGATCACGGCCACGCAGAAGGTCGGTGAGGGGCACGAGACCCAGTTGACGAATGCAGGCTCGGGGCCAACGTGAATCGTGCCGATCGGGGCTGGAGCGGACCACGAGGTCCCATGCCACGTGAGCCAGTCGTCTCCGCCATCAAGTGCCATGCAGAATGTGGCCGAGGCACACGAGACCGCGGCCAAGTGGTTGCTCCCGTCGATATCGACCGGGGCCGAGAGGGACGTACCGTTCCAGACGATCGCATTGCCGAGCTGGTTGACCGCCATGCAGAAGTTCGCCGTGGGACACGAAATCGATGAGGCCCCACCCGAGGTGTTTCCCGGGACGACTTGATGTTCGATCGACCACGACAGGCCGTTCCAGACGCGGATGTCGCCGTCCTCATCAGGGGCGACGCAAAAGCTGGTCGTCGCACACGACACGTTGGTGATGCCGTCGTTGGGGTTGGGCCACCGGATCTGCGCACTGGGGGACCATGCGGTGCCGTTCCAGACGAGCGCGCCCCCATCAGGGGCGCCGGCCAAGCAGAAGTTCGCCGTGGCACAGGAGACATGGTTGTAGCCACTGGAGTCCTCGGCGAAGAGTTGAGGTGCCGAGGCGGTCCACGAGGTGCCGTTCCAGATGTATGCACTGCTCACGACACCTGGACCGGTTGAGCCCACCGCCACGCAGAAGCTCGACGTGACGCACGAGACGTCACCGAGGCCGTTCTGGTTCGTGTCGATCTGCTCGGGGGAAGACCACGCCAACGTGACACCCTTCCCCGCTGTCGAAGGTGCTGACGTCTTCTTCGTTGCACCCTGCGACGGCGGGTGACTGGTGCTGCTGCAGGCGGCTGTCGCAAGTAACAGGGCCGCGGTCACCACAATCATGGCGACGCGGCGCCGCCCGGGCGCACTCATGCCCTGCGCATCCAGGCGTGGTTCCCCCCCTGCCATTCTCCTACCATACGCTGGACAGCCATCGGCCCGACGTGTGCTCAGCGGAACCCACCGGAATTGGGCCCGAACCCGCCCCCACCGGTGGTCGGGTCGGATCCCGCCCATGGTGGGGTCGGATCCTCGGCTCTCTCAAACGGGAACTGATACCCTGACCGGTCGGGAGCGTGGGGGTTGGCACGGGCCTCTGTCGGGGGGTGGTCCGGGCCTCTCCCAGGAGGGGGAATCATGCGGGCGACCTGGAAGTCGGTGCTCTGGCTGTTCGTCGGTGGGTTCGCAGTCGCCGTGATGTGGCTGCTCGGCGCCGTGGCGGCCCATGCCCAGCCCACCTGCACTGACAGCTGGGCCAACGCGGTGTCAGGCCAGTGGAACACCGCCAGCAACTGGTCCCAGAACAGGGTGCCCGCATCGACTGACGACGTCTGCATCACCGTCCCGGGGACGTACACGGTGACGCTCAATGGCGGTGGTTCGGCGGGCATGTTGAACCTGGGGGCGGGCTCGACCACCTCGGGGACCCAGACCCTCGACGTGCAGGGCACCGCGTCAGGCACCGCCAGCAACTTGACGCTGTCCACGTCCACCGGCAGCGACGTCGCGCTGGGTGGGGTGCTCGAGCTCGACTCCCAGCAAGGGGCGGGGGCCGGTACGGCCGAGCTGGGCGGCGGGTCGGGTGTCACGCTGGTCAACGACGGCACCTTCGAGACCCTCGATGCCACCAACAACTCCGACCAGATAGCGGTCAACCTGACCAACGACTCGGGCGGCAAGGTCAGCATCGCCGGGGCGAGCACCGACGTGAACGGCCAGAACGCCGCCATGACCATCACCAACAGCGGCTCGTTCACCGTCACCTCGGCCGGCGACCTGTCCCTCAACGAGGGGAGCAACTTCACCGACAAGGCGGGGACCCTGGTCAATGACGGCACCATGACAGTGAGCGGCACGTTCACCCAGTCCGGCGGGGTGGAGTCTGCCAACGCGGTGCAGTTCCAGGAGAACGCCACGCTGGCCGACAGCGCCGGGGCGGGGAGCTTCAGCTTCCTGGCCAACAGTGGCGCCTTCCTGAGCGGCACCATCCCGGCCAGCCAGACCGTCACCGTGACCGGCAACAGCACCACGAGCGCGGCCGCCAACCTTACGGGGAACGTCACCAACGACGGGACCTTCGTCCTCGACGCCGATGGTGGGTCGGCTTCCCTGAGTGGCGGCTCCGGCGTGACGTTCACCAACAAGGGCACCTTCGAAACCGAGGGCACCTCGACGAGCGTCCCCGACCAGATCGCGACCGAGCTGACCAACGACTCGGGCGGCACGGTCAGCATCGCCGCCCCCGACACCGGCGTGAACGGCCAGAACGCCGCCATGACCATCACCAAC
>JBKQIP010000004.1:0-2639 GCA_052148295.1 Acidimicrobiales bacterium | reverse complement strand
CGGTGTCCTTGACATTGTGATAGCCGATAATGGTGGGCATCGTGTCTCCTTGGGGTCGTGAGCCGAATGCATGGTAGTCGCAGCTCCGCCGATTCGCTCGAGGCTGATGCCTGGGTGCGTAGCATTTTCTGGCGCGACATTGGTTCGCATCGCACCGGCCGGGGATCGGCCCTCTGGCAGTTCGAGAGTACCTTGTTGGTCAAAATTTAAGATCGGAGGCGTACCCCTGTGATAGAGCGCGTGGCGGTTGTCGGAGCGGGAGTAATGGGAGCGGCCATCGCTCAGAGCCTGGCCACGGCGGAGGTCGAGGTCCAACTGGTTGATGTGTCCTCGACTCAGCTCGACGAGGCTCGCCGAGTCGTGGTGGAGGGGCGGTTCGGATGGGAGCGAGCGGTGGCTCGAAACAAGATCTCGGCTGACGACGCCGCCCGCGCACGGGACCTTCTTCGGTTCACGACCGATCTGGCCGAGGCCGTTGACGGGGCGTCCATGGTGCTCGAGGCGGTGCCGGAGGTGCTCTCCACCAAATTGCGCCTCTTTCGCCACCTGGGTTCATCCACGCACGCCGACGTTGTCCTTGCCTCGAACACTTCGGGCTTTCCCATCGTGGCACTGGCCGAGGTAGCTGACAGACCGGAGCGAGTGATCGGTTGGCATTGGGCCTCCCCGGCCCAGGTCCGCCCTTTCGCCGAGATCGTCCGCACCGATCAGACAGCGACCGATACCGTGGACGCGGTGGTCGAGTTGGCCACGAGGTGTGGCAAAAATCCCGTGGTGGTGACCGAGAATCCCCTGGTATGGGGTTTTGTCGCGAACCGTATCTTCGTGGCGGCGGTCCACGAGGCCCACCGGGTGGTCGACGAAGGGTTGGCCACGCGTGAACAGGTCGATCAGCTCGTCCGTGACGCTTATGGCTGGCCAGCGGGTCCGTTCGGCGTGCTCACCGGCGCCAGTGAGGGATGGGGCGACGACCGCAAAGGGGCTACCGGCGAACGGACCGGATGACTCGGGTAGGCACGTTGAGCCGGCCATGGGCCGGACGGGCTTGGGAATATCCGGCGTTTCGATACATGGCCGACCGAACCACCTCCATGACGACCGCGGGCGGCCCTGTCGCGTCCGGGGCGGTACCTCAAACTAACGTTTGGTGATATGGCGGACCACCGCGCACCGGTGATTGCTCAGCGGGGGAACACGCTCGTCCGGGTTGGCGTCGCCCTCGTGGTCCTTGCCGCGGTCGGCGCCGGCATCGCCGTCTGGTTGACGGTAGGGGGGTCTTCTTCCAGCGAACACACGGCGGCGACCGGCCCCCACGGTCAGCCGCTACCCGAGGTCGAGATGTGCACGGGCGAGCCCGGCGCCGTCGTGCTCCGCCCAACGGGGATCGGTTGCGGGCTCGTTGCGTACCTGACCGCGATCGACTGGACCTCGTGGAAGCCGACGTCGGCCAGCGGAACGGGGACCTTCCACCAGGACACGTGCGATCCCGACTGTGCCACCGGGGCGTTCAAGAAGTACAAGGTCGTGATCTCCCTGTCAGATCCCGGAGACTGGTTGGGTCGCCTGGTGTTTGAGGAGATCACGGTCGTTTCGCTCGGTGAGGGCGCAGTCCCTGAGCATGTTGTGGGCCAAACGGGCAGCGCCTGGGGCGCGGAGTAGGTTGGCGGCAATGCCATTGGAGTTCGATCCCTCAGCCATACGAGCCGTATTGAAAACGGAGGAGGATCACTGGGTGGTCGAGATTGAGATGGCTACCGGCGGAAGCTGGGGGCACGCAGACAACACCTGGCGGTCCGACCTCATCACTCTGGACGAAGTCCGCGACGCCATCGGCGACGGCCGCATACCTCAGAGTGAGGAGGTTGTCGGGTATATAGAGGTGAGTCTCCGGCGCGCCGGATGGCGCGCGGAAAGAAGCGCCCACCGCGAGGCACCTCCCATTCTCGAAGTCTGGAATCTCAGTCCCGCGTCCGAATACGGACGACCGCTGATTTCCTAGACTCCAGCGTCAGGCTCAGCTGTTCCGTTTCCCTTGATCGACAGATCGGCGAAGCGCACGGAGATAGCCGGTGGCGCCGGCGCGCTGGATTCCCCGACCAATTGGGCCCGACAGTCGGACGAGAAGGTCATCCGGACGGGAGAACGCCACAACCTCGAACTGCACCGTCTCGTCGACGGATATCGAGACGACGAATGCCTCCTCTCCCCGTTCGGGATGGCCGGGCAACGTCCCGTAGGCAAAGCCCCAACGGGTCTCTTCGTCGATGACGCCCACGATCCGGCACGGTACGGCAAGAGCGAGGATGGGCGTCCCGAACGTCACGATGACGGTCGCACCGGTCTGTATCTCCTGGCCTTCGTGGAAGACCCGAGCTCCGATGAGACGGTGTGCGTCCCAGGCTCTGAGCCCCTCAACCGCACGCTGAAAGGTGGCATGTCCGTGGCCCAGATCCGACGTGTAGCGGCCATGGTGAAAACCCTTGGGTCGACCACCGGAAAGGGTGGCTCCGAGGTCGCTGTAGGTTGGCTGGGTCTTGCGCAGGGTCTCCAGCAGCCGCATCATGGCCGCGGAGTCTGATGGGTTGACGAACTTCATCGTCTATTGCTACCAGTTGTCCTCACGTTCCGGCCATGGAAGC
>JBKQIP010000003.1:0-18760 GCA_052148295.1 Acidimicrobiales bacterium | reverse complement strand
GTGGCGATGAGCGAGAGGTCGAACTCGCGCTCGAGCCGCTCGCGCACGATCTCCATGTGCAGCAGTCCGAGGAAGCCGCAGCGGAAGCCGATGCCCAGCGCGTGGGACGACTCGGGCTCGAAGGTGAAGCTGGCGTCGTTGAGCTTGAGCTTGTCCAGCGCGTCGCGCAGGTCGGGCAGCTCGTCGCCGTCGACCGGGTACAGACCGCAGAAGACCATGGGCTTGGGGTCCTTGTAGCCGGCCAGCGCCTCGCCCGCTCCGTGGCTGGCCGTGGTCACCGTCTCTCCCGAGCGCGCCTCGCCGACGTCCTTGATCCCGGCGATGAGATAGCCCACCTCGCCGGGGCCGAGCCGCTCGACCGGGACCCCTACCGGCGTGCGCACGCCCACCTCCTCGATGTCGTGCACGGCGTTGGCCTGCATGAAGCGCAGTCGCGCCCCCGCTTCGAGCGTGCCGTCGACGATACGAATGGAGCTGACCACGCCTCGGTATTGGTCATAGGACGAGACGAAGATCAGCGCCCGCAGCGGCGCATCGGCGTCGCCGCTCGGGGGCGGGATCCGTTCGATGATCGCCTGCAGCAGGTCGTGCACCCCCTCTCCGGTCTTGGCCGAGATCCGCAGCACCTCTTCGGCCGGCAGGCCCAGCACGTGTTCGATCTCGAGGGCACAGCGCTCGGGGTCGGCCGCCGGCAGGTCGATCTTGTTGAGCACGGCCACGATCTCGAGGTCGTGCTCGATGGCCTGGTAGCAGTTGGCCAGGGTCTGGGCCTGGATCCCCTGCGAGGCGTCGACCAGCAACACCGCACCCTCGCAGGCGGCGAGCGACCGGCTGACCTCATAGCCGAAGTCGACGTGGCCCGGCGTGTCGATCAGGTGCAGGACGTGGTGGTCGAAGAGCACGCGGACGTTCTGAGCCTTGATGGTGATGCCCCGCTCGCGCTCGATGTCCATGGAGTCGAGGTACTGCTCGCGCATGAGGCGGGGGTCGACCGCGCCCGTGATCTCGAGGATCCGGTCCGACAGGGTGGACTTGCCGTGGTCGACGTGGCTGATGATGGAGAAGTTCCGGATGTGCTCAATGGCAGCGGGACCACTGGCGGTTGCGAGGGGCGGCACGGTCCGTCGATCGTACCGGGCCGCACCGTCCACTCCGGCCACCGCACCCCGGTGGGCCGGCCCGCCGCGGGGTCGGATCGGGGGCACGACCTGCTACAGTCTTTCCCCGCACCGGTGGGCTCCGGCCCAGGACGGGCCGTGCGCCCGCCAGGGTTCCCCCGGAACCGACCCAATCGAAACGACCGAGGACATCTTCGTGGCCAACATCCAGAGCCAGATCAAGCGGAACCGACAGAACGAGAAGCGCCGGCTGCGCAACAAGTCGGTGCGGGCCGAGCTGCGGACCCGGAGCAAGAACGCCGTCGCCGCCGCCGAGGCCGGGGCCGACGACAGCGTCGAGCAGTTGCGCCTGGCCGTGAAGCGGATCGACAAGGCCGCCGCCCGGGGCGTCATCCACAAGAACACGGCGGCCAACCACAAGTCCCGCCTGGTCCGCCGGGTCGCCGCCCTCGAGGCGGCCGAGTAGTCGCCCTCGAGCGGCCGAGGAACCGCCCCTTCGGGGGCCGGGTCCCCCGGTCCGGGGCCGGCCTCACCCTTCGAGGTGGGGGCCGGCCTGCGCCGCGCTGGCATCGAGCAGGCGCTGGAGCCGCCGGAGCTCGACCGTCGTCTCGTGCACGCGGGTGCTCCCTACCGCCGTGCCCCGCTCGGGCTCCGCCCGGTCTGGCGGCTCGAAGGGACCGGGCGACCCGGACCGCTGCGCCGGGTCTGACGGCTCAGACGGGCCACCACGATCTCGAGCACCATCTGGGGCGGAAGACCCGTTGCCCCCTTCACGTCGAGATCGGCCTCGGCCAGCAGGGTGATGGCGTGGGCGATGCGGGCGCTGCCCAGACGACGCGCCTGCTCCAGTGCCTTCTTGGCCGCATACGGCGCCGAGCCGAGCAACACCGCGGCCTCGCTCTCACCCGAGACGGCGGCGCCATCGAGGGCCAGCAACTGGGCGTAGTGGCGGTTCATGGTGGCCAGGATCTCGACGGCGCTCAATCCCCCTGCGTCCAGCATGCGGTGCAGGACGCCAAGAGCGGCGGACGGTTCGCCGCGGCTGATGGCGTCGGTCAACTCGTAGCGGGGGACGTTGCCCGCCTCCCCAAGATAGGGCTCGAGATCCTCGACGCTGATGCGGGCCCCCGCCCCGTAGGCGGACGACAGTGCCTCGAGCAGTCCCTCCACGCGGGACAGGTCCTCGCCGACGTGCTGGCCCAGCAGCTGTGCCGCCCGAGGCTCGAGCTTTACGGGACCCTGGCGCAGGTGATCAGCCAACCAGGCCCGGCGGTCACCGGCCCGGCTGACCGAGGTGCTGACGACCCGGCCCGAGGTCTCGATGGCCTTGACCAGCGCGGCGGGGATGGTCCCACCGCCCGCCACCAGGATCAACACGGTCGAGGGCAGCGGATCGGTGATGACCTCGAGCAATCGCGGCACGTCGGCCGTGAGCAGGCGGCCGGCGTCGCGCACGACCACGACGCGCCGGTCGATCAGGAACGGAGGCGTCATGCAGGCGTCCACCACCGCCCCGACATCGAGCTCGTCGCCCGGTCCCCCGCCGATCTCCTCGACCGCCAACGAGTGGTCGCCGTCCCCCACCACCTCGGCCAGGAGCGTCCGCACCCCCTGGGCCACCAGCGAGGGGTCATCGCCCTTGACCAGATACGACCCCGCGGGCGGACCCTTACTCACTGGGCTGCGCTCACTGGGCCGCGCTCACTGGGCCGCGCTCACTGGGCCGCACTCACTGGGCCTCGCTCACTGGACCGCACTCACTGGGCTTCACTCACTTGGCCTCGCTCACCGCGGCGAGCGCGTCACGGACGCGGCAGGTGCCCTTGACATCGTGGACGCGCACGATCCGACACCCCCAGGAGATGCCGAGTGCCGCCGCGCCGAGGGAAGCGTCGCGACGCTCGGTGATCCCCAGATCGAGGATGACACCGAGGAAGGTCTTGTTCGACGCCGAGAGCAGAAGCGGGTAGCCCAGCCCGGCCAGCGTCGACGAGGCCCGCAGGAGCGTGAGGGACTGCTCGGCCGTCTTGCCGAGATCGAGCCCGGCGTCGAGCACGATGCGCTCCGGTGGCACGCCGGCCGCCCGCGCCCGCTGGGCGCATCGAACGAGAAAGTCGCCGACCTCGACCACCACGTCGTCGTAGTGCGGATCGGGATCGGCCACCCGCGGGGCGAGGCGGATGTGCGTCGCCACCACGGCGGCCCCGCCTTCCGCCGCGGCGGGGAGGTAGTCGGGGTCGGCGAAACCGCTGATGTCGTTGCCCATCAGCGCGCCCTGGGCGTAGGAGGCCCGCGCCACCGAGGACCGCCAGGTGTCGACCGACACCGGGGTATCGAAGCGCTCGACCAGGCCCGCCACGACCGGCACCACCCGCTCCATCTCCTCCGCCTCGGTCACCTCGGGACCGGGGCCGGCCTTGACGCCACCGATATCGAGGATGTCGGCGCCGTCGGCCACCAGCTCCTCCGCCCGGGCGTAGAGCGCGTCGAGCTCATAGGTGGCCCCCTTGTCGAAGAACGAGTCGGGCGTGCGGTTGAGGATGCCCATCACCAGGGCCCGGTGCGTGAGGTCGTGGCGTCGGCCACCCAGATCGAGGAGCGGTGCGGTGTCGGGCGGCGCGTGTGCAGCCGTCGTCGGGGCCGGGGTGGCTGCGGCGGCAGCCGGCGCGGGTGTTGCGGCGTGGGCGCCGGCCATCAAAACAGGCGGGCAGCCAGGGCGCGGCGGTACGCATTGGTGCGCGGGTCTTCGGGACCGAGCGTCTCGAGCAGGTCCACGTACTCCTGGCGAGCCGCGTCGTCATCCCGGACGGAGTCGAGAAGGGCATCGAGCCGGGACTCGACCTCACCGCTCCCCGCCTCGCCCACGCTGACACCGCTCTCGAGCAGGCGAGCCTCGGCCGCCAGCGACCGGGTGGCGGGTGTCTCGGACACGCGGGCCAGGGCGGCCAGGGCTTCGGTGGCCTCGCCCCGGTCGATCAGGATCCGGGCCAGGGCCTCGGTGGCCGCCACGTGTCCTGCCTCGAGCTCGAGGGCCTGCCGCAGCGAGGCCTCGTCGCCGGCGGCGACCAACTGATCCGCTTCACTGGCCCGGGGCACCAGGCTCTGCACGAACGCGGTGACCTGTTCCTCGGGCAGCGCGCCCACGAACTGATCGACCACCTGACCCTCCCGGACGGCGAAGACGGCCGGGATGGACTTGACCCCGAAGGTCTGAGCCACACGCGGGTTCTCGTCGATGTTGACTTTGGCCAGCTCAACAGCACCCCCGGTGGCCGCCACCGCTCGCTCGAGCATCGGCCCGAGGGTGGTGCAGGGACCACACCAGGGCGCCCACAGGTCGACGACGACCGGCACCTCCGAGCTCCGGGACACCACGTCGGCTTGGAAGCTGGCATCGGTCACGTCCATGGCCCCCGAGGCTAGCCAGCAGCGGGACCGGCAGTGTCGCCCAGCCGTGTCGCCTCGCCGTGTCGCCCGGCCGTGTCGACCGGCTGAGTCGCCCGGCCGTGTCGCCCGGCTGAGTCGCCCGGCCGTGTCGCCGGCTGAGTCGCCCGGCGGTCGGATGGCCGCACCCCCCTCTTCAGCCTCGATTAGCGTCGCGTGACGTGTCCACGCCGCCTGAAGGCATTGCGGTCGCCAACGTCACCGAGTGGTTCGTCCACCACGTGCCGGGCGCCGTCGCTCCGCTTACATTCACCCTGATCGCCGGCGGACGCTCCAACTTGACCTACCGGGTGGAGGACGCCGACGGACGATCGTGGGCCCTTCGCCGTCCACCGGTGCACCACGTGCTCCCCACCGCGCACGACATGGTGCGCGAGCACCGGCTGATGCACGCGCTGGGCCCGGCCGGGATACCGGTACCCAAGACGGTCGGGCTCTGCACCGACGAGAGCGTCAACGAGCGGCCCTTCTTCGTCATGGAGTTCGTCGACGGCCACATCCTGCGCAGCGCGCCGGAGGCCGAGCAGGTCTTTGACGAGGCGACCCGGCGCGCGGTGGGCGACCACATGACCGACACGCTGGCCGCGCTGCACGCCGTCAATCCCGACGCGGTCGGGCTGGGGGACCTGGGACGCCACGAGGGGTACATCGAGCGCCAACTCAAGCGCTGGGGCGGGCAGTACTCCCAGATGCAGGTCGACGGCGTCGACCACGGGAACGTGGTGGAGCAGGTCAGCAACGAGCTGGCCCGCCGCATCCCCAAGCAGCAACGCACGTCGATCGTGCACGGGGACTACCGCATGGACAACGTGGTGCTCGACGACCGCGGGGCGGTCAAGGCCATCCTCGACTGGGAGATCTGCACCCTGGGCGACCCCCTGGCCGACGTGGGCCTCCTGATGGTCTATTGGGCCGACCGCACCGACGGGGAGGCCGTGCTCGGCATCTCGGCCACCACCGCGCCGGGGTTCTCCACCCGGGCCGAGGTCCTGGACCACTACGCCGGTGCGTCGGACCTCGACCTCTCGGGCATCGGGTACTACACCGCCTTCGGCTACTGGAAGTTGGCCTGCATCCTCCAGGGCGTCTACGCCCGCTACGTGGCCGGGGCCGGCGCGGGCGATCAGGGCAGCGTCGATGCGTTCCCCCTGCAGGTGGCCCACCTCGCCGACCTGGCGGCGGCGGCCCTGGAGGCGGCACCGTGAGCCCCGACGGCCTGACCGAGATCTTCGAGGTCCACGGCGAACCCGAGGTCGACCGCCCACTCCTGGTGGTCGCTCTCGAGGGGTGGGTGGATGCCGGCCTGGGGGCCACCACCGCCATCGCGGCCCTGCTGGCCCAGGAGCCGACCGCGCCCGTGGTGACGTTCAACGGCGAACTCTTCCTCGACCAACGGGCCCGCCGCCCGGTGGCCCGCATCGTCAACGGGATCACCACCGAGCTGACCTGGCCGCGCACCATGGTCCGCCGGGGCCACGACAACGCCGGGGCCGACATCCTCTACCTGGTCGGCCCCGAGCCCGACTTCCACTGGAAAGCCTTCACCGACGCCGTGGTCGGGTTGGCCCGATCGTGGCGGGTCCGCATGGTGGTCGGCCTGGGCGCGTTCCCGGCGCCCGCACCCCACACCCGCCCGGTCCGGCTGGCGGCCACGGCTCCCCCCCAATCGGCCGATCTGATAGAGCGGATCGGGATCGTCCAGGGCGAGCTCGAGGTCCCCGCCGGCGTGCTGACGGCCCTGGAGCTGGCCTTCGGCAAGGCCGCCATCCCGGCCGTCAGCCTGTGGGCCCGGGTGCCCCACTACGTGGCTGGCATGCCGTTTCCCGAGGCCAGCGCCGCCCTCATCGAGGGCATGGCCTCGCTGGCCGGCTTGTCGATCGACACCCGCTCGCTGCGCAACGCGGCCGACAGCTCGCGCCGTCAGGTGGACCAGCTCATCGCCGACAACGCCGAGCACCAGGCCATGGTGCGCAAGCTCGAGGAGAGCATCGACGCATCGGAGGGCAATGCCATGGGCGTCGAGGCGGTCCCTTCGGGAGACGAGATCGCGGCCGAATTGGAGAAGTTCCTGCGCGGCGAGGAACAGTAGAGGAGCAGCGGTGGCCGAGATGAAGATTGACGCTGGGATCGGATTCGACCCGGTCGGGATCGCCGAGGCGGCCAGACGGGCCGAGTCGGACGGGTTCGACGGCGTCTGGTCGGCGGAGACCAGCCACGACCCGTTCCTCCCCGTCGCCATCGGCGCCACGGCCACCGAGACCCTCGAGTTCGGAACCGGGATCGCGGTGGCGTTCGCCCGCAATCCGATGAACCTGGCCGTCCTGGCCAACGACCTGCAGCACCTCTCCGCCGGCCGCTTCATCCTGGGGCTGGGCAGCCAGATCAAACCGCACATCACCAAGCGGTTCTCCATGCCCTGGTCCCATCCGGCACCGCGCATGCGTGAGCTGATCCTGGCCATGCGGGCCATCTGGTCCTGCTGGGAGAGCGGCGAGCCGCTGAGTTTCCGGGGCGAGTTCTACACCCACACGCTGATGACGCCGTTCTTCAACCCGGGCCCGAACCCGTACGGCCATCCCCGCGTCCTGCTGGCCGCCGTCGGGGAGCTGATGACCGAGGTGGCGGGGGAGGCCGGGGACGGCCTGTTGGTGCACGGCTTCAGCACGGAGCGCTACCTGCGCGAGGTGAGCCTGCCCGCCCTCGAACGGGGTGCGGCCCGGGCGGGCAAGACGCGGCGCGATCTGACCGTCTCGTACCCCGGGTTCGTGGTGACCGGGGCCAACGACGCCGACATCGAGGCGGCCGACACGGCGGTGCGACAGCAGATCGCCTTCTACGGTTCGACGCCGGCCTACCGACCGGTGCTCGAACTGCACGGGTGGGGCGACCTGCAACCGGACCTGAACACCCTGTCCAAGCGGGGCGATTGGGTGAAGATGGGACAGCTCATCGACGACGACATCCTCGGTGCCTTCGCCGTGGTGTGCCCGATGGATCAGGTGGCGGAGCGGGTCACCGCCCGGTTCGGCGACGCGATCGACCGCTTCAGCTTCTACGCCCCGTACCGGATGAGCCGCGAGAACTGGCGCACCGTGCTGGCGGGGTTCCGCTCGGCCTGAGGGAAGCAGGGCAGCGGCGATCTGGGTTCCCGCCCATCGCCGGAACCCGCGCGACGAAAGTGTCGCTCGTCTCCCCGTGAGGCCCGCGACGATCTCTACTGCTCTATGCCTCTGCCAGCTCCTCGGCTCCGTTGTATTGCCTCCATTGCCTGCTCTTCGGTTCCGCCTCCCCGTCGCGGCGGCCACCGAGCTGACGGCCGGTTGGTTCGGGCCGGGCGGGGCCGGCGTCCGCCCCCTCAAATGACGATGTTGACCAGGCGGGGCGGCCGCACAATGACCCGCTGCGGCACGCGGCCGGCGAGGTGCTCGACCATCTTGGGTGAGGCCAGCGCGACGGTCTCGGCCTCGGCCTCGCTGATGCCGGGGTCCACCTCGATCCGGTCGCGCACCTTGCCGTTGACCTGCACCACCATGGTCACCCTTTCGGCCCGGGTCAGGTCCGGATCGAAGGTCGGCCACGCCTGCTGGTGCACCGAGGGTCGGTCAGGGTGGCGCAGCTCCCAGATCTCGGCCGTGACGTGCGGGGTCAGCGGGGCGAGCAGGGCCAGCATGGCGTCGGCCGCCTCGTCCCACACCCGCTGGTGCGGGCCATCGCCCTCCCGGGCGTAGGCCTGGAGCCGATTGAGGTGCTCCATGCAGTGGGCCACGGCCGTGTTGTACGACATGCGCTCCAGGTCGTTGGTCACGGCGGCGATGGTGCGGTGGGTGGCCTGGCGCACGGCGCGGTCGGCCGCGGATTCGGGGCCCGCACGCAGGGCCGCCGACCGGGCCGGTGAGAGCGTGCGCCAGAGCCGGTCGAGAAAACGACCGCAGCCCTCGATCACCTGGTCGGTCTGGTCGGTCCAGTCCATGTTGTCGAAGGGCGGGCCCACGAAGAGGTGGAAGAGGCGGAGCCCGTCGGCGCCCACGGTCCGGTAGTAGTGCTCGGGCGCGATGAGGTTGCCCTTGGACTTGGACATCTTGGTGCCGTCCATGCGGATCATGCCCTGCGCGAAGTAGTGGCTGAAGGGCTCCTTGCCCAAGCCGGGGGCCAAGCCCACGTCGATCAGGGCTCGCGTGAAGAAGCGGGCATAGAGCAGGTGCAGGATGGCGTGCTCGATCCCGCCGATGTACTGGTCCACCGGCATGAAGTGACGGGCGGCGGCCGGATCGAAGGGGCGATCCGTGCTCCACGGGTCACAGAAACGGAGGAAGTACCACGAGGAGTCGACGAACGTGTCCATGGTGTCGGTCTCGCGACGGGCCGGTCCGCCGCAGATGGGGCAGGTGGTGTGCAGGAAGCCCTCGTGGAAAGCCAGCGGCGACTGGCCGGTGGGAAGGAACTCGACGTCGTCCGGAGCCACGATGGGCAGCTCGCTCTCGGGCACCGGCACCACGCCGTGCTCGGGACAGTAGACCGCGGGGATGGGGCAACCCCAGAAGCGCTGGCGTGAGACCAACCAGTCGCGCAGGCGGTAGTTGACCCTGCGCTCGCCGATGCCCTCGTCCTCGAGCCACTCGATGGCCCGCTCGATGGCGGCGTCGATCTGGAGCCCATCGAGGAACCCGCTGTTGATCTTCACGCCCGGGCCGGTGTACGCCCCGCCCCCGTCGGCCTCCCAGCCCGGAGGCGGCTGCACGGTGCGGACGATCGGGAGACCCTTGGAGATGGCAAAGGCCCAGTCGCGCTCGTCCTCGGCCGGGACGCCCATGATGGCGCCGGTGCCGTAGCCCATGAGGACGTAGTCGGCCACGTACACCGGCACGGCGTCGCCCGTGAACGGGTTCCGCACGCGGGAGCCGGTGAAGGCGCCGCGCTTCTCGAGGGCGGCCGGGTCGCCCGCCGCCGTCCGCTCGATCTCGCTCGAGGTGGCCGCCCGGTCCCGGATCTGGTCGACCTCGCCGCGTTGCGCCTCGGTGGTGAGAGCGTCGACCAGGGGGTGCTCGGGAGCCACGACGGCGTAGGTCATGCCGAAGCTGGTGTCGGGGCGCGTGGTGAAGACGCGGAGCGACAGGCTGTCGTCCCCCTCCACCGAGAGCTCGAACTCCGCCCCTTCGGATCGGCCGATCCAATGCCGCTGCATGGTCTTGACGCGCTCGGGCCAGTCGAGCTGGTCCAGATCGGTCAGCAACTCCTCGGCATAGTCGGTGATGCGGAAGAACCACTGCTCGAGATCGCGCAGGTACACGACGTCGCCCGACCGTTCGCAGGTGCCGTCGGGCAGCACCTGCTCGTTGGCCAGCACCGTCTGGCACCCGGGACACCAGTTCACCGGGGCGGTGGCCCGGTAGGCCAGCCCCGCCTCCCAGAACCTGAGGAAGATGAGCTGGGTCCACTTCATGTAGGACGGGTCGTGGCTCCGTACCTCCCGGCGCCAGTCGTACACCGCGCCCAGACGGGTCAGCGAGGACTTGAGCTCGAGGATCCGGGCATCGGTGAAGACCCGGGGATGGGTCCCGGTCTTGATGGCGGCGTTCTCCGCGGGCAGCCCGAACGAGTCGAACCCGAAGGGCGTGAGCACGCCCTTGCCGAGCATGGTCTGATAGCGAACGACCAGGTCACCGAAGGTGTAATTACGCACGTGGCCCTGGTGGGCCGGCCCCGAGGGATAGGGGTACATGCACAGCGCATAGAACTTCTCCCGGGGGTCGTCGTTCTCGATCTGGTAGGTCCCCTCGACCTCCCACCGGCGCTGCCACTTCTGCTCCACTGCTTCGACGTCATACGCCCGGGCCATTGCACCAGGGTAGGCGAGCTTTCGGTCGCCTCCGATCGACCCCGATCGACCTCGGACCACCGGCCGCACGGCATGACCGGGTGGGGACGTCGGGTTCCCAATGCCGGGTGGCGATGGTGGGGGCGTCGGGGGCCTGTCGGGTCACGTCGGGTCATGCCGGGTCACGTCGGGTGCCGCCGGGTCACGCCGGGGGCCGCCGGGGGCAACGGCGGGCGACTGCTATCGTGGCTGCCCACCACTGGGGGCGTAGCTCAGCTGGTAGAGCGCCTGACTGGCAGTCAGGAGGTTCGTGGGTTCAAGTCCCATCGCCTCCACTCAGGGATGTTCATGAGAAGGCCGCTGCAGTGTTCATGAAACCCCAACGACGGGGCGGCGATTGACCTATTTACATGTCCGCCACCGTTAGAAAGTGATTCGCCGGCCCTCGGGCCGTCGACTCCGTGTGCGGCAGGCTGATCGCTGCTGCTCTAGGGCGCGCAAAGGTGGCCGCCAGGTCTCCTCGCGCTGCAACGTTTAGCTGGGCGGTGCCTTCGATCTGCTCTCAATGACTTGCGCCCACGTGCCGATCCGACGCTCGCCCGACGCCACGCAATAGCGGCATAGACCTCTAGTCGGGGTCGCGAGGTGCGTACCCAATCAGTGAGCAGTTGATTGGTAGCCGGGTGCCCGTGAACCCGTTGGTCCAACCGGCAACGACCTGCTTTCAACACATTCGGACTTACCATTCCGGGTTCGGCGAGCAAAGATCCTCGTCCTATCCGATTGACCGTTACCAGGTGTCGATGAAAGAGCGCTTCGTGTTCCGACTCAGTGGCATTGGAGGGGTATTGCGGAGGCTATTGGTGATCAACCCCCGTGTCTCGGCTGGATCGATCACGTCATCGATCTCAGAGTACGTCGCGACGTTGAGCGCCTTGCCGCGTTCGTATGCCTTGGCAACCATCTCTGCGAAAGCCAACTCTCGCTCCGCAGGGTCGGCTATGGCGTCGAGCTCTCTTCGATAACCGAGGTGTACCGCCCCCTCGAGCCCCATGCCACCAAGTTCGCCCGTCGGCCATGCCACGGTAAGCATGGGGGAACGGAAACTGCCACCGGCCATGCTCTGGGCGCCGAGTCCGTAGCCCTTGCGCAGAATCACGGTGAAGTAGGGCGTGGTGAGGCTGGCACCGGTGACGAACATGCGACTCACATGGCGAACGAGGGCCGTGCTCTCCGCTTCGGGTCCCACCATGAACCCGGGGGTATCGCAGAGGAAGACGATCGGCAGATCAAACGCGTCGCAAAGCTGCATGAACCGGGCGGCCTTGTCCGCCCCGTCGGACTCAATCGCTCCGGACTGGTGCATTGGGTTGTTGGCGATGACGCCGAGCGGGCGCCCCTCGAGGCGGACCAAGGCCGTCACCATGCCAGGGGCGAATTCAGGACGCAGCTCTTGCACCGAACCCACGTCGGAGACCAAATCGATCACCGAGTGCACGTCATAGACGCGACGGCGATCCTCGGGCACGCAGTCGCGAAGCAACTTCTGATCTGCGCACTCGTAGGCGTCGAGCGATCCTTGGAAATACGACAGGAAGCGTTTGGCCTCTGCCACAGCAGCGGCCTCATCATCGACCAGAATGTCGACGACTCCGTTGGGCACCTGCATGGTCATCGGACCGACATCTTCGGGGAGATATGTCCCGAGCCCACCACCCTCGATCATGGCCGGACCCCCCATACCAACAGTGGCGTCCTTCGTTGCGATGATGACGTTGCAGCAACCAAGGAGGGCGGCATTTCCGGCGAAGCATCGCCCCGACACAATGCCGACAGACGGGGCACGTCCACTCAAGGATCCGAAAAGGGCAAAGGCAGTCGTGTCGAGTCCAGTGACCGTGGCGGTGTCGGTGTCCCCGGGCCGACCGCCTCCGCCTTCAGCGAACAGCACCACCGGCAAATGGAGCCGCTCGACCAGCTCAAAAACCCTGTCCTTCTTGCGGTGATTCATCTGGCCCTGCGTGCCGGCGAGAACCATGTAGTCGTAGGAGAGCACCGCGCAACGGGAATGCTCGTCGTCAAAGAGCTCGCCATTGACTCGGCCGATACCAGCTACCAAGCCATCTGCCGGTGTTCGCTCAATGAGGTCTTGGGTGTCGCGTCGAGCCCGCTGGGCGGCAATGACCAAAGGACCGTACTCAATGAAGCTGTCGGGGTCACAGAGGTCATGGACGTTCTCTCGAGCCGTCCGGTGGCCCGTGGCGTGGCGCCGAGCAACGGCGTCGGGACGGCCAGCGTCAGTCACGAACTCTCGCCGCCTCATCAGTTCCGTCAGCTCGGGGCGAATCTGATTAATCCCGCCCAGGGGCGATGCGTCGGTCGTCGGTGCCGGGGGAACGTCACCCTCGTCTACTTGCACCAAGAGGTCTCCGCGACCAATTGCGTCGCCAGCGGTCACCGACACCGAGGTAATGGTGCCGGTGGCTTTCGCCGCCACCACATGCTCCATCTTCATTGACTCGAGAATGACGATCGGGTCACCCATCCGTACTGTCGTACCGACAGACGTCACCACTTTGACCACAGTGCCCGGCAATGGGGAGAGGTGTTCGACGGAGCCCATGAACCTAACGGTAGTGGTACCGACCGGAATGGCGCGAGCAATGCATCGCGCTCCGATGGACCGGCCTTGTGCATTCTGACCTCGGACCGCGTCCGATTCGTAAAGGCTCTAACCTTGAGCGCTGACCTTGCCCAGGAAAGGTATGAGTCGATCAAAAAAGGCGTTGTTGGGGTAGGCGCCAGCTGGGTCGTTGTGGGAGTAGGTGCTCTGGAAGTTCGCCAGGGTGAGGTTGCTCATGGGTATGCCCGACTGCTGGGCCAAGATCTGCGCATCCTCGGGCACGCTTGCTCCACCTAGGCGAGCCCCAAAGGCATAGATCAGCAGGTTCTTTGGGAGGCTGTGACCCATGGTGGCATCGACACCGAGCACGCTCTGGGCCGGATTGGCGTTCCCGTTGTCCACAGCAACGGTGTCGTCCGTCAAGCGTTGGGGGAAGTACCACTCCGTGCCGTTGGCATTCTCGATACCTTCTCCCGAAAACATGGTCGCGAAGCGGTCGATCGGCGTGAGGGCTCCTGAGCCGTTCCAGCCGTGAACCGGGCCTCGCGAGGCGATGCCCTGGCCGAGGTGAGCTTGGGCTGCGAGCAAACTCGGTGGTGAGGTCGTGGCGTTGAGTGCGTAGCCGTACTGGCCCACATTCGTGACCCGGACCGAAGGCACGATGTCTGCCGGCAAGAGTCCCGAAGTCTGACCCAGGGACGTCGCATTCGGGTCCAAGAGCGCAGATGCTGCTCCAGTCGCCTCGAACAATCCGGCGTACGGCGCCGCAATCCCGCCGAAGGCTAGCCAGGGGCTCGCGCTCGGGGCGTCGAGCGCCTGGAGGGTCTGGGTCGCTGCCTGGGCGCTCACTGGGGCTGTGGTGCTCCCGCCGTCGATGTAGACCAAGCCTGCCAGGCCATCGGCTCCGGCGTGGCCGTCGAAGTCCCAGGTGGCATACGCCGTAACCACCGATCCTCCGAGCGAATGGCCTCCGAGCACGACCTTGCCGCCGAGCTTCTTGGCGGCGCCGATCACTACGTGCAGGTCCTGGACGGCGACGTTCATTCCCCACTGCTTGGCGAACTCGACAGTCGAAGTCGCGACGGGCTGATAGTGATGGGTGATACTCGGATCGTTGAGGTAGCCGAGGTAGTAATCGAACAGCTGCGTAGTCGTGGCCTTGTGCTCCTTGTACCGGTTCAGCTCCGACTGATCCTCGAGCAGGTTCTCCCGGCGCTCGACCGACCAGACCTGCCAGCCCCTGGTTTTTGAGATGATCCACTTGGCGAGAGGAACGAAGTAGGCGGCGGCGGCCGAGGTACCTGGCTCCAGGACGAGAACGTTCATCGCACCGCTCGGACCGACTTTTATGACCCCGACCCTGTTGTACTTGGCTGGGGTGCCCGGCGCAGCGTAGCCCTGCATCCATGTGACGCCCAGCGGCGCAATGGATGTCGAGGAATCCGAAGCCGCACTCGACCCACAAGCCGAGAGCAACGCCGCTGTACACAGGCCCGCGATCGCCACCGAGAGTGTTCGCTTTTGATTCATGACGGAACCTGTTCGTTTCCAGCTTGGTAGGTGCAATCGATTGGTGTGGACCATGCCCTTCGTGCGATCAGCTTTTCAGCACATGTGTCGCCAGTCCACCTGTGGGTCGTTTTGCCTGGATAGCGGCGGCTGTCACCCCAAACTCACAGCTATCAAAGGCGTCGTACTTATTCTTGTGTTCCGCGACGGCCTACACGGGCTAGTCCATCTGGGCACGAGCTGGTACTGGCCTGCCCCGATTAGTGATCCACCGTGATGGGGATCTCAGCGATGCCGAGTTCGCCGGAGCCAAGAGCCGGCTCATTGAACCGAAGTAGGCCTACCCAGCTAACCGTCGAGACTGGACTGTTGCCTCACTTGTCAACGGATTTGTCATCGTAACTCGACCAGTCTGGACCAATCGGGACTCCGCACACCCTTCCCTGAGCTCAGTGCGGCTGGTCAGGCGGGTCCTCCGCATCGATATGGGAGACCGCGATCACCACGCCCTTTTTGGAAAGCCTCTCGGCTAGCTTGCGGGCCAAGGGGTTCTCGATTGTCGAGACTGTCTCCGCATTGGAGTGGTGGGGATCCGAGGCGGCGTCCTGAATCAATTCAGCGTCCGCCGCTTTCCTGGCATTCTTGGCCGTGACAACCTCTGGGGCGTGGTCCCAGAGGATTTCGATGTCAGCTGGCTTGGACGGGTCCATCACCACTGGCAGCACCGGTGCGAGGTGCTCACGCATAATCATCGTCTGGAGTTGGAGCCCGTAGCGCCCGCCGTCGTGTGGGATCACACACAGCAGCAGCCAACCCGGGAACCTGTGCGAAAAGGATTCCACCTTGCCACCGTAGCTATACGCACCACGGTGCGGCGGCACGAAGTCATCGGCGAAGAAGCAGCCTTCCGGGTCCCCGGAATGCGCCACGACGAGCGCCGTCCCCGGGTGGCGGGCTTGGCGCAACTCGTTGACCGGAGGCCATCCGGCGACCCGCCCATCGCCCCACGAGGGCTTCTGATCCGCCTGGCGGGGATCGGCCTCCAGCACCTTCGGCCAGACGCTCTCGGGGTCGAGGATCAATGGATCCCCGCTCGCGACCCGCTGCTCGATTGATGGCACCTCGTCCCAGCAGATTCGCACCACTTTCGGATCGGAGCGCTCCACATCCACGGGCAGCACCATGCCTGCCAGCGGCGTCTTCTCACGCACGACGTTGCATTCGTGGGTGACGAAAACCGGCTCCTGCCCGGCGACCGCAACACGCAACAGGATGCGCGCGCTCCATCAGGTCATGGCCGAATATCCCGGATCGCCCCTGACCACGAGCGCCTCCGCGGCGACAGGATCAGCCAGCGGCGGCTGGGCCAGCCGATCCTTATGATGAAAACCGAAAGGAGACATGGACCGAGACTCGCATACGGCACGGCTTGTGTCGACAACGTTCGCCAGCTCGGCTGTCATGGGCGCTCAGGCGAGGACAAAGACTGCCTCCAGGTGATGCGAGTCTTAGCCGTTGCTCCATTGCCATTGGGCCAGTTCCCCTCTACCCTTGACCGTCGGCTCGGGCTGGAGGGAGTCTGTGGCCCAGGGGAACATCGGCAGGGGGATCGCCATGGTGTGTTCAGCCATTTTCCGGGAAGGCGCATCCCGCCCAGTGCCTCGCCCGGTGGCGGATGACACCGGCAGGGCAGGGAGGCGGCGACGGTGAGCCCAGCCAAGTCCCTCAGTCCTTCCAGACGTCAGAGCCCCCGGGAGTCGACGGTGTCCGGAACCGCGACGGAGTCGGAACCCACTCCAGCATGGAAGCGCGCCGGGCTCAGCCTCGAGCAGCGGCTCGCCAGAGGGAGGAGGGCCCGCCAAAAGGCGCCCAGGTCGAGCCACGGAACGTGGGAGCCCGCCCCCGGTCGGCCGGATCCGATTGCGCTCCTCGAGGAACAAGCAGAGACGCGGGTCCCCGAACTGGTCCCCATCCGTTACGGACGGATGCTGGCCTCCCCCAGTGCCTTCTATCGGGGAGCGGCGACGATTATGGCGTGCGACCTGGCGGCATCCCCGCGGTCGGGAGTCGCCGTGCAACTCTGCGGTGATGCACATCTCGCCAACTTCGGGCTGTTTGCCTCGCCCGAACGCCAGCTGATGTTCGACATCAACGACTTCGACGAAACCCTCCCGGGACCGTGGGAGTGGGACGTCAAACGGCTGGCTGCCAGCTTCGAGATCGTGGGCCGTGATCGTGGATTCAGCCCGGAAGATCGGCGCGCCATCGTCATGGCGGGCGTACGTGAGTACCGCGATCGCATGCGCCAAGCAGCCTCCATGCGGGCCCTGGACGCGTGGTATGCGCACATGAGCGTGAATCAGATCACGGACTGGGTGACGGCCGCTGAGAGCAGGGAGGAGCTCGCCAAGAAGATTAAGAATGAGGCGGCACTCGACATCTCGAGGGCTCGGAACCGTGACAGCGTCGCCGTCTTTGCCAAGAGGGCCGGCAAGATCCACGGGGAGCTGCGGATCGTGCGCGACCCACCGCTCATCACGCCGATTGAAGATCTCGTGCACTCCCGCTCCGCGCTCGAACAAATCGACAAATCCGTGCGCAAACTGGTCAAATCCTACCGGCGCACGCTGGCACACCAGCACCATCCGATTGAGGAGTTCCGCTACGTCCACATGGCACGCAAGGTGGTCGGAGTTGGCAGTGTCGGGACCAGGTGCTGGATCTTCCTGATGGTGGGTCGTGACGAAGCAGACCCCCTCTTCCTCCAGGCGAAGGAAGCCCAATCCTCGGTCCTCGAGCGTTATCTCGGCAGGAGCCGGTACCCACATCACGGCCAGCGTGTCGTCTCGGGTCAACACCTGATGCAGGCCGCCAGTGACATCTTTCTCGGGTGGCAACGTGTCCACGACATCGACGGGAAGACTCGTGATTACTACATACGCCAGTATCACGACTGGAAGGGATCAGCCGATGTGGACTCGCTCAGCATGGAGGGGGCTGAGCTCTACGCGCAACTCTGTGCCGCGGCCTTGGCCCGGGCCCACGCCCGCTGGGGTGACCGGATCGCCATCGCGTCATACCTCGGCAAGGGCGAAGCCTTCGATCGCGCAATCGCCGACTTCTCAGCCGCCTACGCGGACCAGAATGAGAGGGACTATCGGTCTCTCGAGCGGGCCGTGAAGTCGGGGCGACTTGCGGCAGAAACCGGCTTGTAGTCCATCGGGAGCGCTCTGGTTCGTGGTGTCAGGCTCGACGTCGCCACGTTGGCTGATCCTTTATTCGGGGAGACACGCCGAGATCACCACGGGTAGCGGTGAGACCCACGTCAGCCACTCCGCATGTGAAGGGCCTCCTGGATCGCCAACAAGATTGCGCCGCCGGCGAGTCCTATGAGCGCGCCGGCAAGAAAGGTCTTGTTGCTGTTCCTCGCCGCCGCCGCGTTGTCGATCCCGACGGCTTCCCTCCCTGGAACCTGGCCGTTGTCTACTGCTTGGGCCCAGATTGCGTAGTGGTGGGAAAAGCCCGATGCCAATGACTGCGAGCAGAACGGGTGCCAGAAGCTTCTGACGCAATGACCGCTTCTCGGTCGGTGCCTGACCGTCGACTGGGGTGGGGTGTGATACCTGGCCTTGGTCGTTCTGGTTCATTGACCGACGGAGTCCCGCACGTGGCCCAATTGGGCGTGGGTACGACGCGAGGTCATTTCCATATAGCGCACTCTGCCCTCCCCCTCTGCGACTTAGTCGCAACCACAATCGCTGACTCAATGCTCGCAGATGTCTACCCAGAATCGAAAATCGGTTCTCCGTTCCTTGTCGCATGCGAGCGCCGGGTGGCCATACGGCCCGAAGGTGCTGAACGCGACAGCCCACATCACCGCCAACGGGGCCCCGGCAAACATTCGGGTCAAGATCGGCTCGAGCGACCTCCTTGACACCCCCTGGCGGAATCGCACGAGCCTTATCGGCCGAGCGCTTCGGTGATCGACTGGTTACTGTGGATCCACCGTCGGCCGACATCCCGTCGCCGGCAACAGGGAGGGAACACATCCATGGCCTACGACCTCGCCGGCGACGTCCGGCTCGACCCACGCATCAAGGCACTCCTGGCCGCGGTGCCGTCGATGGACGCTGGTGACGCCGACAGCCGCGAAGCGATGCTGGCCGAAGCCAACACGCCCCAGGCCCTCCGGGCCACCGAGGAATTCCGGCAGCTCATGGAGCTGTGCGACACCGAGGAGCTGGCCCCCTC
>JBKQIP010000002.1:0-18400 GCA_052148295.1 Acidimicrobiales bacterium | reverse complement strand
GTCCTGCGTGATGCCCGCCAGCGCGCCGGCGTCGGAGGTGGGCGGCGTGACGAGCACGTTGTCACGCACGATGAAGATGTTCTCGCCCGTGCACTCGCTGACCGTCCCGTTGGGGGCCAGGAGGATGGCCTCGTCGTAGCCGGCCTTGATCGCCTCGACCTTGGCCAGCGAGGAATTGACGTACATGCCGGTGCCCTTGGCCGCGGTGGGCACGGCGTTGGGATCGTGCCGCCGCCACGAGCTGACCTTGACCGAGACGCCGTTGGCGATCCCCTCGTCACCGAGGTAGGTGCCCCAGGGCCAGGCCGCGATGGAGACGTTGATCGGGCAGGGCAGCGGGTTGAGGCCCATCTCCCCGTAGCCGAGGAAGACGAGCGGCCGCAGGTAGCAGCCGTCGTGCATCCCGTTGACCCGGACCACCTCCCGGGCGGCGTCGATGATCTCCTCCACGGTGAAGGGGACATCGATCATGAAGACCCGGGCGGAGGCGAAGAGCCGGCGGATGTGGTCGACCAGGCGGAAGACGGCCACTCCGCGCGACGTCGGGTACGCCCTGATCCCCTCGAACACGCCCGAGCCGTAGTGCATCGTGTGGTTGAGCACGTGGACCGTGGCCTTGTCCCAGTCGACCAGCTCGCCGTCCATCCAGATCTTGCTCGTCGGGGTGATCGGCATGATCTAAAGCCTTTCTGCGATGGCATCGCCCATCGCCGTCGTGGACAGAGGTGCTGCGGAAGGGGCCGACATGGCGTTGACCTGCTCGCCCAACGCCTTGAGGATGCGTTGAGCGGCGTCGCTCTCACCCAGGTATTCCAGCATCAGGGCGGCGGAGTGGATGGCGGCCAGCGGGTTGGCGATGCCTCGGCCGGCGATGTCGTGGGCCGCCCCGTGCACCGGCTCGAAGAGCGACGGCCCGGTGCGGGCCGGGTTCAGGTTGGCCGAGGCGGCGAAGCCGATGCCGCCGCTGACGGCGCCGGCCAGGTCGGTGAGGATGTCCCCGAAGAGGTTGTCGGTCACCACCACGTCGTAGCGACCGGGCTGCTCGACCAGGTAGATGCAGGCCGCATCGACGTGGTTGTAGTCCCACGTCACGTCGGGGTACTCGGCCGCCACCTCGGCCACCGTGCGCTGCCACAGGTCCCCGGCGAAGGTGAGCACGTTGGTCTTGTGGACCAGCGTCAGCTTGCGGTCCGGTCGGCGGCCGGCCAGGTCGAAGGCGAAACGGACGCAGCGCTCGACCCCGAAGCGGGTGTTGACGGACCCCTGGGTCGCCACCTCGGCCGGCGTCCCGCGGCGCAGGAAGCCGCCCTCACCGGCGTAGGCGCCCTCGGTGTTCTCCCGGATGACCACGAAGTCGGCGCCCTCGGCGATGGAGCCCGGGACACCGGCGAAGGGGCGGAGGTTCACGAAGAGGTCGAGGGAGAAGCGCAGCCGGAGCAGGAGCCCGCGTTCGAGGGTGCCCGGCGGCACCGACGTGTCGCCCACCGGGGGGCCGATGGCCCCGAGCAGTATGGCCTCGTAGCCCCCGAGCTCCTCGAGCGTCTCGTCCGCCAGCACGGTGCCGTCCCGGAGATAGCGGGCCGCGCCCAGGTCGAAGCCCGTGGTGGCGCACTCGACCCCCGCTGCCGCCACCACCTTGAGCGCCTCGGCGCACACCTCGGGCCCGATGCCGTCGCCGCCGATGACGGCGATGCGCCTCGGTGCCCTGTCTGTGCCCATTGAACCTGCCTTCGTCGTTCCTGTCGGATCGAGCCGGGAATTGAAAAACCGTCCACCCAAGTGGACGGTTTCTACGGCGCGCGGGGTCGCGGCGCGCCTAGTGAATAATGCCTACCACGTGCTCGGAGCGGTACATATGGATGCCAGTCTCCCTCAGTGGGCGGCCGTCGTCAACATCGCCGGCCTCCGCCCCCTCCGGCGCCGATTAGCCTGGTCCGTGCCGTCGAGGTGCTCCGCACCCCCGGCACCACCCCATCCGAAGGACAGGTTGTGACCAACGCCTCACCCAACGACACCCAATCGACCAAGCTCACCCGAGGCACCTACGACCGCCTGGTGGCCGAGTTGGAGGATCTGACCACCCGGGGCCGGGTCGAGATCGCCGGCCAGATAGAGGCGGCCCGCGCCCTGGGCGATCTCAGCGAGAACGGTGACTACCACGCCGCCAAGGACTCCCAGGGAAAGATGGAGTCACGCATCCGCCAGCTCCAGGCCCTGCTCAAGCAGGCCGAGGTGGTCGACGAGACCGATGCGGGTGACGGCAGCGTGACCACCGGGAGCACGGTGACGCTGCGCTACGAGGGTGACGACGAGGACGACACTCAGCAGTTCTTCGTCGGCTCCATCGAGGAGCGCCAGGGCGATCTCCCCGTGCTCTCACCCAGCGCGCCCCTGGGCCAGGTCCTCATCGGCAAGACGGCCGGCGACGTCGTCGAGTACAAGGCGCCGGGAGGCATGCTGCGGGTCGAGATCGTGGCGGTCGACCGCTGATGGCCTCACGCACGCTGGCCGAGAAGATCTGGGACGCCCACGTGGTGCACGCGGCCGAGGGCGAACCCGACCTCCTCTTCATCGACCTCCACCTGGTCCACGAGGTCACCTCGCCCCAGGCCTTCGACGGGCTCCGCCTGGCCGGGCGTACCGTGCGCCGACCCGATCTCACCGTGGCCACGGCCGACCACAACGTGCCGACCACCGACATCGACCGGCCCGTGGCCGATCCCGTCTCGGCCCAGCAGCTCAAGGTGCTGAACGACAACTGTCGGGAGTTCGGCGTCACCTGCTATCCGATGGGCCACCCCAACCAGGGCATCGTCCACGTGATCGGTCCGGAGCAGGGCTGGACCCAGCCCGGCATGACCATCGTGTGCGGGGACAGCCACACGTCCACCCACGGCGCCTTCGGGGCCCTGGCCTTCGGCATCGGCACCAGCGAGGTCGAGCACGTCCTGGCTACCCAGACGCTGCCCCAGGTCCGGCCGGCCACCATGGCCGTCACGGTGGAGGGCGACCTGCCCCTGGGGGTCACCGCCAAGGACGTGGCGCTGGCCATCATCGGCACCATCGGCACCGGGGGCGGCATCGGCCACCTGATCGAGTACCGGGGATCGGCCATCCGCTCGCTGTCGATGGAGGGCCGCCTGACGCTGTGCAACATGAGCATCGAGGGCGGGGCCCGGGCCGGACTGGTGGCGCCCGACCAGACCACCTTCGACTATATCGAGGGTCGCGACCACGCCCCCGCCGGTGCGGACTGGGATGCCGCCCTGGCCCACTGGCGCACCCTGGTCACCGACGACGGGGCCACCTTCGACAAGGAGGTGACGCTCGATGCCGCCTCCATCTCGCCCCACGTGACGTGGGGGACGAATCCGGCCCAGGTGACGACGATCGGCGGGCGCGTGCCCGACCCCGAGGCCATGGAGGACGCCGGCGAGCGCGAGTCGGCGGCCCGGGCGCTGGCCTACATGGGCCTCGCGGCCGGCACCCCCATGCGGGAGATCGCCGTGGACACGGTGTTCCTGGGCTCGTGCACCAACTCGCGGATCGAGGACCTCCGGGCCGCCGCCGCCGTGGTCGACGGCCACCACGTCCACGCCGGCGTGCGGGCCCTGGTCGTGCCGGGCTCGCACCGCGTCCGGGCCCAGGCCGAGGAGGAGGGGCTGGACCGGGTCTTCACCGCCGCCGGTTTCGAATGGCGCCAACCGGGGTGCTCCATGTGCCTGGCCATGAATCCCGACAAGTTGGCCGTCGGCGAGCGTTGCGCCTCGACCTCCAACCGCAATTTCGAGGGTCGCCAGGGGCGGGGCGGGCGGACGCACCTGGTCTCGCCGACGGTGGCCGCCGCCACCGCGGTGGCCGGGACGTTCGCCGCGCCGGGGGACCTGGTCTGATGGAGCCCGTCACCGTCATCACCGGTCGGGCCGTGCCCCTCGATCGGACCGACGTCGACACCGACCAGATCATCCCGTCGGACTGGCTCAAGCGGGTCGAGCGCACCGGCTTCGGCGCCGGCCTGTTCGCCGAGTGGCGCGACGACCGCGACTTCGTCCTCAACCATCAGGAGTTCGTGGGGGCCACCGTGCTGGTGGCCGGCCACAACTTCGGCACGGGCTCCTCCCGTGAGCACGCCGTGTGGGCGCTCATGGACTACGGCTTCAAGGCGGTGATCTCCTCCCGCTTCGCCGACATCTTCCGCAACAACGCCATCAAGCAGGGCCTCGTCCCCGTCGAGGTGACGCCGGCCTTCGACGCGGCGCTGATGGCGGCCGTCCAGGGCGACCCCTCGCTCGAGATCACCATCGACGTGGCCCGGGGCACCGTCGAGGCGCCGGCGGCCGGATTGGCCGCCACCTTCCCCCTCGACGAGTTCACCCGGCAACGCCTGCTCAACGGCTGGGACGACATCGGGCTCTCCCTGCGCCATGCCGAGGCCATCGTGGACCACGAGGCGCGACGCCCCGGCTTCCTGCCGTCGGCCTGACGTCGGACCCTCGTACGGTGGCGGTGCCCGCCGCCCATCGGCATCCCGACCAGAAGGGCGCACCTCAGCGCAGGCGCGCGACCTCCGTCCCGCCCTGGTCGTCGAGCTCGATCGTGAGGCCCTCGTAGGCGAGGCTGACACGGTCCTCCATCCCGGGCCATTTCCCCCGGGCCTCCGACAGCAGCTCCTCGAGCTCGTGGTCGGTGTGGTAGGGATCGTGGTGGAACAGGACAACCCGGTCGACGCCGGATTTGTGGGCGAACTCCATCGTGGCCGAGATGCTGGAGTGGCCCCACCCCACGTGGGCGTCGTAGTCGTGGTCGCGGTACTGCGCGTCATGCATCAGGACGTCCGCCCCGTGGGCGATCTCATGGCCGCTCATCCACTCCGCGGGCACCGCGAACAGGTCGACGCCGAGGGACGGCTCGTGATCGGGCAGGTAGACGAGCACGCGCCCGCCTTCCTCGATGCGATAGCCGACCGTCGGACCCTGGTGGGTGACCTTGGCCGCTCGAATGGTGGCTGAGCCGATGGTGACCGGTTCCTCCGACGCGTCGTGGAAGGTGACGTGCGAGGGAACGTCCTCGAGGCGGACGGGAAACAGCGGCGGTGAGAGGTACATGGCGATCCGCTCGGACAGGTGCTGCACCGGCGAGGTCGGACCCCAGATGTGGATGTCGAGCCCGGGGCAGAACAAGGGGCGGAAGAACCCGAGTCCTTGCAGATGGTCCAGATGGAGGTGGGTCAGCAGGATGTGCAGCTCGACCGGCAGGTCGTCCTGCATCTCCACGCCCAACGATCGCATGCCGGTCCCGGCGTCGAGGACCAGCGCGTGGCCGCTCGAGAGGCGCACCTCGACGCAGGAGGTGTTCCCGCCGTACTTGACGGTGTCGGCGCCGGGGGCGGCGATGGAGCCGCGGCATCCCCAGATCCGGGCCCGCATCAGTCGCCGCCTGCCCCCGGGGTGACCTCCCAGAACACGGCGACGACGCCGTGCATCTCGTCGGCCGCCCCGAACAGCGGATACGCCGTGGCCTCGTACTGGCGCCGCACACCGCTGTAGGCCGTCGCCATCAGCGTCCGGTGGGCCGGTCGGCGCTCGAAGAAGGCGACGCCGGCCGGCGAGTCACGTCGGCGGACGCGGTCCCCGTCGGGCGTGGCGAGCTGGAGCGCCTCGCCGAATTCGCCGGAGGGTATCTCCCCCAGTTCCGCGAAGGGCTTGCCCAGCAACAGCCCGGCCGCGTCGTTGTAGAAGACGAGCATGCCCCCGGCATCGATCAGGAACATGGGCGTGGCCAGGTTCGCCGCGAGCTCCCGCGCCAGTATCAGGGGCAGGCTCTTGGACGAACCGGGTGTCCCCAGCGCATCGGTCACCGAGTCACACCCCACACCTCGCTCATGCGCCCCATTGTTGCCGCACCGGGGAGGCTCTGCACCGGCCCGATGGGCGTCCCACCTGCCGTGACCGCAGGACGGGTGGGCGGCTCACGGTTCCTTACGGGCTCGTGGGCACCGTGGTGCTCGTCGTGGTCGTGGTGCTGGTGCTCGTCGTGGTGCTGGTGGTGGACGGCGTCGTCGTGGTGCTGGTGCTCGTCGTGGCGGCCGTGGGAGGCACCGAGGTGGTGGTGGAGGACGTCGTCGTCGGGGCCACGCTGGTGGAGGTCGTGGAGGGCGTCGCCGCCGTGCCGGCAGTCGCCGTGGTGGCCGTCGACGTCCCGGACCCGGCACAGCTCCCCGCCTTCGTCGAGCACGCGGCGGGTGTGGGCCCGGACCCCGCCCCCTTCGGAGGCGGGCCGGCCAGGGACTCGAAAATCAAGAAGGCGAACACGGCGAGGGCGACCACGGTGGTCCCAGCCGCCATCAGGCCGCGGGACCGTCGCTTGGTCCGCCGATAGATCCGGGGTCCCGATGGCGCATCGTCGACGAGGGGCGTCTCGCCCGTGGAGTCCCGCTCCGCCGTCGCCTCAAGCGCGGATCGGGAGGCCAGCTCGAGCGCGGAGAGGGTGGCCAGTAGCGCCGACGGGGAGGGCGGCACGCCTCGCCCGGTCGGCCGGCGGAGCCGGGAGGCGAGCGCGGCGGCCGGCGATCCCTCCGGGGTCGCCGCGGTGTCGAGCACCGCGGCGATCAGCGCCAATTCGTTGGCTGAACCCGGGCCGGACGGCGACGACTGCCGCCCGCTCCGTGTCGCGTCGACGAGCGGCCACGGGCTGACGCGAATGCGCCCGCTGGCGTCGATGCCGATCGCATCGAGGTGGAGGCCCGAGGTCTCCACCCCCACTCGGTGCAGATGCGACAGTCCGACGAGGCACTCCTTCGCCGCCGTGACGGCGCGGGCCTCGTCCCAGGCGAGGCGTGCAGCCTCCGTGGCCACGATGGCGAGCAGTGGCGCCGGCCACTCGAACACCACGAAGGCTTCGTCGCCGACGACGCCGCGGTCGTAGACCTCTACGACATGAGGGCTGCGCAGTCGACCCACCGCGTGTGCCGTCTCGCGCAAGCCCGTGCTCGTCGCCGGAGCCACGGCCACCCCCACGATCCGACGGAGCCAGCGGTCGGTGGCCGTGAACACCTCGATGTCGCCGACACGTCCCAGACGGGAGCGCCGCGCGTAACGACCTTCACCGGCCCCGCTCCGACCGGCCGCCCGAGACGATGGAGCGTCATGCACCAGGGCCACGCTGGTCGCCACCAGCCACGAGCCGCGGGTGCCGGGGCGCCGACCGTGGGTCGCTGGCCGCCCCCCACGGGCGAAATCGACGATCCACTGCGCCGAGACTACCGGGCCCTACGTGGGACAGAACGGCCGGGGACGCACCCCTTGCGGGGCGTATGGCGCGTGGCGCGTAACGCCATCCGCACCCGTCCGGCGACCCTCGCTACGGGTCGACCGCCACCGGTACCAGCGCGAACGCGCCCACGTCGACCAGGCCTCGGTCGGTCAGGCGCAGGTCCGGGATGACCGAGAGGCCGAGGAAGCTCATGTGCATGAAGGGGGCACCGATCGACGTGCCGAGGGTGCGGGCCGCCTCGACCAGGCGGTGGAGCCCCTCGGCGACCGCCGGGGCCGGCTGGTCACTCATGAGGCCGCCGATGGGCAGGGCCAGCTCCGCCAGCACCCGGCCCTCGTCGTCGACCGCCACCTGGCCCCCGCCGATCTGGGCCAACCGGGCCACCGCGGCGGCCATGGCCCGGGGACCCTCGGCGCCGGGGGAGCCGACGGCCATGCAATTGTGGGCGTCGTGGCCCACCGTGGAGGCCAGGGCCCCCCGGGCGAGACCCAGCCCCTGCACCCAGCCCAGACCGATGCGGCCGGTCTCCCGGTGGCGCTCGACGACGGCCAGGCGGGCCACCCCGGCCGCCGGGTCGGCCGGGTCGGTGACCAGGGATGTGGTGGAGAGCGAGCCCTCGGTGACGCCGATGGTGCGAGCCCGGGTTCCCGGTCGGTGTCCGATGTCGAACGACGCGGCCGGGGGCGGCGAGGCCAGATGCACCGACCGGCGCATGAACGCCGGGGCCGGGGCCCCCGGCACCGCTCCCGGCAGGACGGCGCCGTCGCGGGCCACCAGCCGCCCTCTCTGGAAGACCCGGGAGGGACGGAACCCACCGAGGGTGTCGAAGCACAGGATGTCGGCCTGGTAGCCGGGACCGAGCGCGCCGAGACCGGAGAAACCGTGGTACTCGGACGGGTTGAGCGTGGCCATCACCAGCGCGTCGATCTCGTTCACCCCGGCCTCCACCGCCAACTGCACGCAGTCGTTCATGTGGCCCACGTCGAGCAGGGTGTCGGGCTCGCGGTCGTCGCTGCAGAGCGCCACATGGTCCGTGCCGTGGGCCAGCACGGTGGGGATGAGGGCCCGCAGGTTCTGGCTGGCCGAGCCCTGCCGGATGAAGATCCACATCCCCTTGCGACGCTTCTCCTCGGCCTCCCCGAGCTCGGTGCACTCGTGATCCGATTCCACGCCGGCGGCCAGATAGGCGTCGAGAGCCCGGCCCGAGACGCCGGGGGCGTGACCGTCCACGCGTCGGCTGCCCGCCGTGGCGATGCGGGCCAGCATCTCGGGGTCGCCGGCGATGACCCCGGGGTAGTTCATGACCTCGGCCACCCCGATGGCCGCGTAGTCGTCCATGAGGGCGGCGACGTCGACCGCGAACAACTCGGCGCCGGGACTCTCGAAGGGCGAGGCGGGCACGCAACTGCTGGCGCACACCCCGAAGGTGAAGGGGAGGGAGCGCGCCGCCGCGATGAGGGCGGCCACGCCCGGTATCCCGAACACGTTGGCCACCTCGTGCGGATCGGCCGCCACGGCCGTCGTCCCGAGGGGCAGCACCGTGCGCACGAATTCATCCACCCACAGCTTGGTCGACTCGAGGTGGATGTGGGCGTCCACCAGGCCGGGGGTGACGGCGGCCCCCGCCAGGTCGACCACCTCACGGGCCTCGCGGGGTCCCCATCCGGCCACCACGCCGTCGGCCACGGCCAGGTCGGTGGTCACCCACTCGCGGGTGGACGGCGACAGGACCCGACCCCCCCGGAGCAGCAGATCGGCCGGCTCGTCACCCCGGGCCACGGCCAGGACGTGGGGCGACGACGGCGCGCGGGACATGGCGCATGGTGGCCGCCGCGGGACGACCCGTCAAGCACACCGGTCGGTCGGGGCCGGTGCAGCGGCGTGGCAGGATCACACCATGCTGACGCTGCGCCCCATGACCGACGACGACGTGGCCGGCGCGGTCGCGGCATTCGACAGCGGCTTCCTGGCCATGCGGGCCCGCTACGGGCTCCCCGTCACGGCCACCTCCCTGCAGGACGAGCGGCGCCGCCAGAACCGGACCCGCCATTTCCTGGGCACCGATCCCGGAGGATCGTGGGTGGCCGACGACGACGGGACCATTGTCGGCATGTCCCAGGCCACGGTGCGGGAGGGCTACTGGATGCTGTCCCAGCTGGGGACCATTCCCGGCCGCCAGGGCCGCGGCCTGGGCCGGGAGCTGCTCCGCCTGGCCCTCTCCCACGGCGACCCCGACAGCCCGGGCACCATCCAGTGCTCACGGGACCCCAAGGCCATGGCGCTGTACTCCAGCTTCGGCTTCGCGCTGCACCCGGTGGTGGCGGCGTGGGGGCACCTGCGCCCCGGCACGCTGGACCGGCCCCCGGAGGTCACCCGGCACGAGGGACGCGACGTCACCGAGGCCCAGCTCGACATCGTGACCGCCGTCGACCGCACCGTCCGTGGCTCGGGCCGCCGCGTCGATGTGGCGATGATGCTGTCCGAGGAGGGGAGCCGGCTCCTGCTCCACGGGGACCGGGCCTACGCCGTGGCCAAGGACGAGCGCATCGTGACGCTGGGTGCCCGCGACGAGGCGTCGGCCGCCCTCGTCCTGCGGGCCATGCTGGCCGAGTCCCCCCCGGGGGAGACGATCGAGGTCAACTGGCTGACGTCCGCCCAGCAGTGGGCCATCCGGCTGCTCACCCAGGCCGGTATCGAGCTGCAGCCCTACGGCCCGGTCATGGTGCGGGGTATGCCGGGGCCGCCCACTCCGTACATCCCGAGCGGCGGGTACGGCTGACGGGTGCGATAGCCGTCAGCCGTCAGCCCAGCGGTACTTGGTCCATCCCGACTGCGGACGCGCCCCCAGCGCCTCGTAGAGGCTGATGGCGTCGTGGTTCCACTCCAGCACCTCCCACTCGACCCGTCCGTCCGTGCGGGCCCGCAGGTCGGCCAGCAGCGCGGCCGCGTGGCCCTGGCGGCGATGGGCCGGCCGGACGTAGAGGTCCTCCAGCCAGATGCCGGTGCGCCCGAGGAAGGTCGAGAAGGTGCGGAACCACAGCGCGTGCCCGGCCACGGACCCGTCGGGCGCCACCGCCACCGTGTCACCGACGAGCGCCCCCGGGGCGAACAGGGCACGCCGCAGGTCCTCCTGGGTGCAGACCACCTGGTCCGACAGCTCCTCGAAGGCGGCCAGCTCGCGCACCATGGCCCACAGCTCGGGCAGGTCCTCCTCGCTCGCCGGTCGGATCACCCGGCGCGGGCCCGGTTGGCGGCCGACACCACCGCGCCGAGGGAGGCGTCGAGGATGGAGGAATCCCGTCCCACTCCCCACCAGGTCGCGCCGTCGGGCCCGGCGCACTCGACGTAGGCCACCGCCGAGGCGCCCGAGCCCTCGGTCAGGGCATGCTCGGAGTAGTCCTTGACCTCGAGGGCGATGCCCAGCTCGCGGGCCAGCGCGCCCACCAGGGCGTCGATGGGCCCGTTCCCCTCGCCGGAGATGGTGCGGTGCTGGCCGTCGACCAGCAGCTGCGCCGTGACCGACGTGTGCCCCCGCCCGGTGGCCACCTCGCTGCTGATCAGGCGCAGCCCGGCGTCCTCGGGCAGGTAGGTCTCCGAGAACACGTCCCACATCTCGCCCGGCCTGATCACGGTGCCGCTGGCCTCGGTGATGGCCTGCACGGTCCGCGAGAACTCCACCTGCAGTCGGCGGGGGAGGTCGAGGCCGTGCTCGGTGTCCATCAGATAGGCCACCCCACCCTTGCCCGACTGGCTGTTGACCTGGATGATCGCCTCGTAGGTGCGACCGGTGTGCTTGGGGTCGATGGGCAGGTAGGGCACCTCCCACTCCGCGTAGTCGTCACCGATGGCGGCCATGCCCTTCTTGATGGCGTCCTGATGCGAGCCGGAGAATGCGGTGTACACCAGGTCCCCCGCGTACGGGTGCCGGGGGTGGACGGGCAGGCGGGTGGCGTACTCGGCCACCCGGCGCACCCGCTCGATGTCCCCGAAGTCCAGCGCGGGGTCGACACCCTGGGAGAACAGGTTCATGGCCAGGGTCACGATGTCGACATTGCCCGTTCGCTCCCCGTTGCCGAACAGCGTGCCCTCGACGCGGTCGGCGCCGGCCAGGACGGCCAACTCCGCCGCCGCCACCGCCGTGCCGCGATCGTTGTGCGGGTGCAGGCTCAGCACGATGGCGTCCCGGTTCTTGATGGTTCGCCCGAACCACTCGATCACGTCGGCGTAGACGTTGGGGCTGTACATCTCCACCGTGGCCGGGAGATTGAGGATCATCGGGCGGTCCGGCGTCGGCTCGATCACGTCCATGACCGCCTCACAGATCTCGACGGCGAACTCGGGCTCGGTGGCCGTGAAGCTCTCCGGCGAGTACTCGTAGCGGATGGCGGTTCCCGGGACCGACTGCTCGAACTTCTTGCACAATCTGGCCGCGTTGACCGCGATGTCGACGATGCCGGACGGGTCGAGCCCGAAGACGACGCGCCGCTGCAGCTCCGACACCGAGTTGTAGAAATGCACCACCGCGGCGGGGGCGCCCACCAGCGATTCGAAGGTTCGTTCGATCAGCTCATCCCGGCACTGCACCAGCACCTGGATCTCGACGTCTTCGGGGATCATCCGCTCGTCGATGATCAGCCGCTGGAAGTCGAAGTCGGTCTGGGAGGCCGAGGGGAAGCCCACCTCGATCTCCTTGAAGCCGACGTCGATCAGCGTGGTGAACAGGGCCAGCTTGCGCTCGGAGTCCATGGGGTCGATGAGCGCCTGGTTGCCGTCACGCAGGTCCACGCTGGCCCAACGGGGCGCCCGCGTGAACTGGCGGTCCGGCCACTGCCGGTCCCCGAGCACCAGGGGGACGTGCGACCGGTACTTGTCGAACGGCATGGGCGACGGGTCACAGGGCAGGGCCAGACGGCCTCGCACACTGTCGTCACCGCTCCCTCTCTGTTCCGTGTCCATGTCCCATCCCTTCATCGTGGGGCACCGTCGCCCGACCCGACCTGCGCCGGCCCAACAAAAAACCCCCTGGCCGGCGGCGCAGGAGGTTGCGAGCGAACGCGATGTGGCGTTCGCCGTCAGGTAAGCAGCAGGCTGGTCGTGACGAGGTACCTCATGGTCGAACGATTGTCCCATCACGCCCCGGCGGCGTCAAGGGCGGTGCCCTCCGGCCGCGGGCGAGCCGAACCTGATCAGGTTGCCGTCGGGATCGGTGTGCGCCGCCTCCCACACCCCGTAGCCGGGATCGAAGAGATCGCCGGTCTGGCCCACCCCCGACGCCACCCACTCGCGCTGCAGCGCCGCCGCGTCGTCGACGGCGGCATAGACCGACCCCGCGATCGGTGTCCGGGCGAAGTGGAGGTTGAACCCGTCACGCGACGCCGTGCCGTAGTGCTCGTCGTGCACGCCGAACGTGAAGCCCAGCTGCCGGTAGTGCCACGCCGTCCGGGTCAGGTCGGAGCACGGGAGGATGGGCGAGAGGCTGAGGAAGCGGGGCATGGACCGGCAGGATAGAGGGCCCACGGGCGCTACGGTGCAGGGATGCGCCGCGGCCTGACCATCGCCGTGGTGGCCGTCGTGGTCGCGGTGGTACGCCAGATCCTGCTCAGCCGGTCACCGCACCAGGGCCTGGAGGGCCGACCGGTGATCGGCAGCCTCGATACGTGGCCCGAGGTCCCGCGCCGCCCTACAGACTGACGCGGTGGACGTCGAGGATCCCCTCGTCGCCCCGCAACTGATCGATGGCGTCGTCGGGCGTCGGGGTGGTGGTGGAGATCACCATCATGGCCGTGGGCGCCGTGGGGCTGGGCCCGACGGCCATGGACGAGATCGAGACGCCGGCGGCGCCGAGGGCGGTGCCCACGATGCCGATCATGCCGGGGCGGTCGTCGTTGCGCACGACCAGCATGTGGAGCGACGGAGCCACCTCCACCACGTGGTCGTCGACCATGACGACACGCGGCTCGCTGCGGTGCCCGGCCATGCTCAGGGTTCCCGCCACCGCGTGCGACCCCGATCGCAGCGTGATGAGCGACTTGTAGTCGTGCGAGGTGGCGGTGGACGATTCGCGCACCTCGAGGCCCCGTTGCTGCGCCAGCTGCGGCGCGTTGACATAGGTCACGGGCTCCTCGGTCGAACCGGCAAAGATGCCCTTGAGGACCGACAGGGTCAGGATCCCGGTGCTCACCGCCGCCAGCTCGCCCTGGCACTCGATCTCCAAGCCGTCCGGCAGGCCGTCGTGCAGGAAGGCGAAGAACCGGCCCAGCTGTTCCGCCAGCGGCATGAACGGCCGGACCACGTCGGAGACGTCGCTGGCCGCCACGTTGACGGCGTAGGGCACGAAGTCGCCGGCCAGGGAGAGCAGCACCTGCTCGGCGATGGTCACCCCGGCCTTGTCCTGGGCCTCCTCGGTCGAGGCACCGAGATGGGGGGACACGACGACCTGGGGCAGCTCGAACAAGGGCGACTCGGTGCAGGGCTCGGTGGCGAAGACGTCGATCCCGGCTCCGGCCACCGTGCCGTCGACGATGGCCTGGGCCAGCGCGTCCTCGTCGACGATGCCGCCCCGGGCGGTGTTGATGATCCTGATCCCCCGCTTGGCCTTGGCCAGGAGATCCCGGCCGAAGAGGCCGACGGTCTCGGGCGTCTTGGGGGTATGGATGGAGACGAAGTCGGCCTCGGCCACCAGCTCGTCGAGGGTCACCAGCCGGACACCCATGGCCCGGGCCCGTTCGGGGGCGACGAAGGGGTCGAAGCCGATGAGCTCCATGCCGAAGGCCAGGGCCCGCTGCGCCACCAGGGAGCCGGCCCGGCCCAGACCGACCACACCCAGGACCTTGCCGTGGAGCTCGACCCCCTCCCACTTGGATCGCTCCCAGCGCCCGGCCACCAGGGCGGCGTGGGCCTGGGGGATGTTGCGGGCCTGGGCCAGCAGCAGGGCCATGGCCTGCTCGGCCACCGAGAGGATGTTCGACGTGGGGGCGTTGACCACCATGACCCCGCGCTCGGTGGCGGCGGCGACGTCGACGTTGTCGAGACCCACGCCGGCCCGGCCCACGACCTGGAGCGACGTGCCCGCCTCGACCACCTCGGCCGTGACCTTGGTGGCGGAGCGGATGATGAGGGCGTGGGCGCCGGCCACGGCCCCGAGCAGGTCCTCGGGGCTCAGCCCCTCTTGCACGTCGACCTGGTGCCCGGCCCGGGCCAGAAGGTCGAGGCCGCTGGCCGCGATCTTCTCCGTCACGAGTACACGTGCCACCTCCGGTCTCCTCACTCCCCCGCTCGGGCGTTCGCCGCTGATCAGTCTTGCGCTTCGGCGAAGAGACCCGCCAGCCGGGACACCCCTTCGACCAGGTCGTCGTCGCCCAGGGCGTAGGACATGCGGAAGTACCCGGGTGCGCCGAAGGCCTCGCCCGGCACCACCGCCACCTTGGCCTCGTTGATGCACAGCTCGGCCAGCTCGGCGCTGGACGCGGGCCGCCGGCCCCGCAGCGACCGCCCCAGGAGCCCCTGGACCGACGGGTAGGCGTAGAAGGCCCCTTCGGGCTCGACACACACGACCCCGTCGATCGCGTTGAGCATGGTCACCATGGTCCGTCGCCGCCGGTCGAAGGCGACCCGCATGCGGGCCACGTCGTCGAGCCCGCCCGAGACGGCGGCCAGCGCGGCCCGTTGCGCCACGTTGGAGACGTTGGACGTCTCGTGGCTCTGGATGTTGGTGGCGGCGGCGACCACGTCGGTCGGCCCGATCAGCCACCCCACACGCCAGCCCGTCATGGCATAGGTCTTGGCCACCCCGTTGGCCACCAGGCAGCGGTCGGCCAGCTCCGGCACGACGACGGGCATGGAGTGGTGCTCGGCGCCCCCGTAGACCAGGTGCTCGTAGATCTCGTCGGTCAGGACCCAGAGCCCGTGCTCGACCGCCCAACGACCGATGGCCTCGATCTCCTGGCGGGGGTAGACCGCCCCGGTGGGGTTGGAGGGTGAGACGAAGAGCAGCGCCTTGGTGCGGGGCGTGCGCGCCGCCTCGAGGTCGGCCACGCTCGAGCGGAAACCGCTCGTCTCGTCGGAGAGCACGACGACCGGCACGCCGCCGGCCAGGGCGATCGACTCGGGGTAGGTCGTCCAGAACGGGGCCAGGACGATGATCTCGTCGCCCGGGTCGCACAGCACGGCGAAGGCGTTGGCCACGGCCTGCTTGCCCCCGTTGGTGACCAGGACCTGTTGGGGGGTGACCGAGTACCGCGAATCCCGCATCGTCTTGGCGGCGACCGCCTCGCGCAGGGCCGGGATGCCCCCCGTCGGCGTGTAGTGGTGGTTGGCCGGGTCCCGGCAGGCCGCCACCGCCGCCTCCACGATGTGGTCCGGCGTGGCAAAGTCCGGTTCGCCCGCCCCGAAGCCGATGACGTGCTCGCCGGCGGCCTGCAGCGCCTTGGCCTTGGCGTCGACGGCCAGCGTGGCCGACGGCGAGACGGCGGCGGCGCGGCGCGAGATCCGGCGGATGGCGGAGGCGGTGGTCACGGATGTCATGATCTCATACGTGCCCGATACCCCCGACATCACCATTCCCCCCGAGCTCCGGCCCCGCGACGGACGCTTCGGATCCGGTCCCTCCAAGGTGCGCCCCGAACAGGTGGCCGCCCTCACCGGCGTCGCCTCGACCTACCTGGGGACGAGCCACCGCCAGAAGACGGTCAAGTCTCAGGTGGGCCGCGTGCGGGCGGGCCTCCGTGAGCTCTTCTCGCTGCCCGAGGGCTACGAGGTCGTGCTCGGCAACGGGGGGACGACCTGCTTCTGGGACGCGGCCACGTTCGGCCTCATCGAGGGGCAGAGCCAGCACCTGAGCTTCGGGGAGTTCTCCTCCAAGTTCGCCTCGTGCGTGACCGCGGCACCGCACCTGAAGGACCCCCAGATCATCGCGTCCGAGGTGGGGACCCACCCGCTCCCGGTGGCCGACCCCGCCGTCGACCTCTACGCCCTGACCCACAACGAGACGTCGACCGGCGTGGCCATGCCCATCCACCGCCCCGACGGGGCGGCCCCCCCGTCCGACGGCGGGGGCCTGGTGGCGGTCGACGGTACCTCGGGGGCCGGCGGCCTGCGGGTCGATCCGCTCGAGTTCGACGCCTACTACCTGGCCCCTCAGAAGTGCTTCGCCAGCGACGGCGGGCTGTGGATCGCGCTGATGTCGCCCGCCGCGCTCGAGCGGGTGGAGCGGATCGCCGGCTCGGGCCGTTGGATCCCGACCTTCCTCGACCTCAAGACCGCGGTCGACAACTCCCGGCTGGACCAGACCTACAACACGCCGGCCCTGGCCACCATCTTCCTGCTGGCCGAGCAACTGGACTGGATGAACGCCAACGGCGGCCTGGAGTGGACGGCGGGCCGCTGCGATCGCTCGGCGGAGATCCTCTACACCTGGGCCGAGCAGTCCGGCTTCGCCCGACCCTTCGTGGAGCATCCGGCGCAGCGCAGCCACGTGGTCGGCACCATCGACTTCGTCGACGCCATCGACGCCGCGGCCGTGGCCGCCGTGTTGCGGGCCAACGGCATGGTGGACACCGAGCCCTATCGCAAGCTCGGCCGCAACCAGCTCCGCATCGCCATGTTCCCCGCCATCGAGCCTGACGACGTCGCCTCGCTGTGCGCGTGCATCAATTACGTGGTGGGGGCACTGGCCGCCGCCTAATAGTCGAGCCCGGCGTACCAATCCCCGCGTCCCTGCGGGGTCAGGTCGAGGAGGTGCCAGACCGGGTTGAGCAGATCGAGGCCCCGTTGATCGATGTCGGGATCCAGGCGGGGGTGCGCGCTGTAGAAGTGCCGCGGCACGCCGTCGGGACCGAGCGTGAACACCGAGATGGTGGAGTCCTGGTTCCCCGCCTCGTCCTCGCTCCCGAGGTCGAATTTGAACGTGTTCCCGGCGCAGCTCAGCAGGCGCAGGTGCTCCCAGCCACGGGCGCGGGCATGTGCCCGCAGGGCGGCCGGATCGGCGGCCGCGGCGACGGCGACGTCCGCCTTCTGCGCCATGTGGCGGGCGACGCCGTTGAATCCGTCGATCCACATGGTGCACATGGGGCAGGGCGCGGTCTGCTCCTTGCCGTACATGAGGTGGTAGATGATCAGGGGCCGCGCCGGTGCGGTGAAGAGCTCGCGCAGGCGCACCTTCGTCACCGGCGAGTCGCCCTCGGCGAGGGACCGCGGACCCTCCTCGAAGACGTAGTCGTCGACGGCCGGTCCCGGTGGGAGGTCACGTCGCAACGCGGCGACCGTTTCCCGCTGGCGCATGAGGGCGATCTCCGCCCGCCGCAGTTCCTCGCGCGCCGTGGCGTAGCCGGCGGACTCCTCCAGGTGGTTCTGGTACATGCGACCTCCCTGCACCAACTGTACCGACCGGCCGTCCGGACCGGCTCCGGTGTCAGCGCGCCAGCGGCCCGGCGGCTCGCTCCACCACCACGTCGCCCGAGATGCTCCGCGCCCGGATGGCGACATCGGTCGCGCCCCGACCCGCCGTCGGCACCTCGTCCAGCGGGATCTCGGAGTGCAGGGCGCCGGACACGGTTTCGGCATCGACGCTGAGGTTGGTCCCCTCGGGGATCCCCACCCTGATGTCGCCCGACACGGCCCTGACCTGCATGTTCCCCGCCCCGAACGAGAGGACGCGCACGTTGCCCGAGACACCCACAATGGTGGCGTCACCCAGCAGGTCACCCAGCCGGACATGACCCGAGGTCGAGCGGACATCGGCCTCGTTGGCCGCCGAACCGACCTCTATGTCGCCTGACGTGGTGGTGAGCCTGGCATGGCCGCCGACGCGGTCCGCCCGCACATCTCCCGAGGTCGACTGCATCCGGAGGTCTCCCGCCACATTGCCCACGGTGATGTTCCCGCAGGCCGACTTGGCCCGCACGTCCCCGGCGGCATCGTCGGCGGTGATGTCCCCGCTCGCCGTCTTGAGCAGTGCCTGCCCCACGGACCCGTTCAACTCGACATCGGCGGTCGCCGTGGCCACGTCGACGTCGCCCTCGAGCGGCATGTCGATGCGCACCGTGACGCCCCCGCGCCGGTCGAACCGTCTGCCGTGCCTGCGGGGGACCTTGACCCGCACCACGTGGCGGCTGCCCGACGGTTGGCCCTC
>JBKQIP010000001.1:0-2987 GCA_052148295.1 Acidimicrobiales bacterium | reverse complement strand
AGCTCCCGCCATCTCACCTGGCGATCGGTGCCGTCCTCGGCGGCGAAGATGATGCCGACCCCCTCGGGATCGTCCTCGGCGACCAGGTGGATCTGGGTGCCGAAGGGCACGCCACCCGCCGTGACCGATGTCATCTCATCCTCCCCCTTTCGTCCTTGCGTCCCTCGGGTTGGTCGGGTGCGGCACCGTACGTGAGTACCGGGTGCGGCGTCACGCCGGAGCCGGCGAGTCGAACACCCCGGGGGGCTCCTCGTCCTCGACACCCACCATGACGATGACGAGGACGCACGGCTCCTCGTAGCGGTTCCACCACTGGTGGACGCCGCCCAGCTGGACGTTCACGTCGCCCTTCTCCAGCGTGACGACGCTGCCGTCCGCCATGGCCAGGTCGATCTTGCCCGAGACGATGTACTCGTAGTCGATGGTGCTCGTCCGGTGCCAGCCGCTCGGTTCGGCCGTGGGCGGCATGGACTCAATGACGAAGCGGCTCGAGCCCGGGGCGAAGTCGAAGATCTCGGTCATGCTGGCCTGCGCCGTGCCGTCCGTGGTGTCGAGGGACGACGTGGGGGCGTCCCACAGGTGGACGATGTCGAAGGGGGCGCCCTGGACGAGAAAGCTCTCGGTCGCGGCGGCTTCGCCGTCCTGCAGGACGGCCCACGAGCCCCCGGCGGCTCTCCCACTGACGACGCGGCGGTAGGGCGGCATGGTCACCCGTTGGAGAGTAACCGGTCGGTTCGCGGCGCGCTCCCCTCTCGCCCGACCCGAGGCGACGAAAGGGCACCCGGAGCCGGCCGGTTATAACATGCTGGTCGACACCCAGACCGCAACCGGTGCCACCGGTTGACCAGCCAACGAGAGACGGGGGAACCCATGGGCCTCAGCACCGAGGACGTAGTGGAGATTCAGGGTCTGGCGGCCCGTTACAGCCAGGCCGTCGACAGCGGCGACGCCGACGCGTTCACCGCCTGCTTCTCCGAGGATGGCGTCTTCGACATCGTCGGCACGGCGACGTTCGAGGGGCACGCCGCCCTCAAGGGGTTGGCAACGAGCAACGGGAGCGCCGAGGGATCGCCCCGCCATGTGCCGTCCAACCTGGTGATAGAGGGCGACGGAGACCGGGCCACTCTCAAGGCGTACGTCCACGTGGTCAAGCTCATCGGTGACCCGCCGGAGTTCACCGTCACCACGGGTGGTGTCTACAACGACACCCTGGTCAAAGAGGACGGCCGCTGGAAGTTCTCGCACCGTACCTTCACGTCGGACAAGCCGCTGACCCTGTAGCCGAGACCGGGGTCCGGCGCCGCCGGCTCAGTCGCGGCCTGCTCAGTCCACGATGGAGATGGCGGCCTTCGGGCAGGTCCGCACGGCGGTCTCCACCTTCTGGCGCAACTCCTCGGGCGGCTCCTCCTGAAGCACGTAGAGGTAGTCATCGTCCCGCACCTCGAATACCTCGGGGGCAGCGGCCATGCACAGGGCGTTGGATTCACACAGGTCGAAATCGACGACAACTCGCATGGCGCCCAATCTACCGATTCCGGGTCACGCGTGTGGAGGTGGCCGTCCTGCTTCGTGGACAGGCCGTCCTGTTTCGGTTAATCCCGCCTCACCGGCCGCCGAATGCGGCGGCAAGGCTCGGGACCACCCCTCCGTCGACGATCAGATCGCATCCGGTGACGTAGGACGCTCCGGGGGAGAGCAGGAAGGCCACGACTTCGGCGATCTCTTCGGGTCGCCCCTCCCGTCCGACCGGCGTGTGCTCGAGCATGGTGGCCATGAAGGGATGTGCCGCCGCCTCCTGGCGTCCCATCGGGGTGTCGATCGTCCCCGGCGATATGGAGCAGATCCGGGCGCCGAGTTTTCCCCAGGCCATGGCCTCGCGCCCGACCAGGCGAATCACCCCTCGCTTGGCCCAGGAGTAGGCCGCCTCCAGCACCGCCGCATCCACACCGGCCAGCCGATCCAGAAAGTCGGGTGCCAGGGGCCGGTCGAGCAGGGCGTCGGTCCCCGGGTCGATCGCCGTTGGGATCATGTGCCCAGCGATTGAGGCGAAGCACACGGCGGCCGAGCCCTCCGTTGCCAGGGGGCGCAGGGCGTCCACGACCAGGGCCGTCCCGACCAGGTCAACCTCGAACACCCGCCGCCAGTCCCCCATCGTCGGTGAGACGCCGGCGGCGTGGACCAGTGCGCGCAACGGACCCACTGCTTCGACGCGCTCGGCCAGGGCGCCGACGTCGATCTCATCGGTGATGTCGCCCCGCAAAGCCTCCACCGAGCCGGCCGAGCCGGCCGAGCCGGCCCCGAGCTCCCTCGCCGCCCGGTCCAGCTGCCGATCGACGTCGACGAGGATGAGCCGGTGCCCGGCCGCCGCCAGCCGCTGCGCGCAGGCCCACCCCATGCCTCGGGCCGCCCCCGTCACCACGCTCACACCGTCGTCTGCCGCAGTCATGTTCCTCCTCAACCGGGGTGAGTCACGCCCGTCGAGGCGAGCATTGCACCAAAGGCCGGACCGGCGCGGCCGTGATCCCGGTGGCCGGGCCCAAAAAGTGTGACGATGGGCCACATGGACTCTGAACGAACGATCTTTGAGGGCTTCGAGGGCGTGCACCTGGTCGGCGACGTCTGGGGGGACCCCGACGCCTGGCCGGTGCTCTTCCTCCACGGTGGGGGCCAGACCCGGCACGCCTGGGGACGGACCGCCGAGATCGTGGCCAAGGAGGGTTGGCGTACCGTCACCCTGGACCTGCGCGGCCACGGCGACAGCGACTGGGCCCCCAAGGGCGACTACTCGTTCACCGCCTTCTGCGCCGACACGGTGGCGGTGGCGGACCAGCTCGGGAGGCCGCCCGTGCTGGTCGGAGCCTCCCTCGGCGGCATGACGTCCATGATCGCCGAAGGGACCAGTGACCGGGCGCTCTGTTCCGGCCTGGTGCTGGTCGACATCGCCCCGAACACCAACGCCGCCGGGATCGACCGGATCATGAACTTCA